>NZ_JBSGQV010000013.1:0-167946 GCF_053606025.1 Streptomyces sp. NPDC055254
CGCCGGGGGAGCGGGGCCGGACCGTGCCCGGCCGTTCCGTCCCACCGACGATCGGGGCCGCGGGGCCCGGCGCCGGGGCCCCGGCCGGGCGACGCCCGGGGAGGGGGCCGGCGGAGCGCGGGGCCGGTTCGGACAAACCCGGCGGTTACCCCATTCGGGTCGGATCGTTGTACCGGTCGGGCGTACCGTTTCCGCCCCGCCCCGCCAGGCCTCCGGAGGAACCGATGACAGCGCCGCACACCCCCGGCAGCGTCCCCGGCTCCGCCCCCGCCACCACCCCCGGAACACCGCCCGCGCTCGCCGGCGGCCCCGGCGGTGCCGATGCCCTGCGGCCGCTCCTCGACACCGTCCTCGACGCCCTCCGCACCGGCGCCCGCGCCCGCGGCGGCCCGTTCCCCGCCGGCGGCCCCGACCCCGTCGCCGCCCGCACCCGGGCCGCGCTGGGCGACGTACTGCCCGCCCGCGGCGCCGGCGAACACGAGGCCCTGCGCACCCTCGTGCACGCCCTCGCCGCCGGCGCCGCCGACCCCGCGGACCCCCTCTGCGCCGCCCACCTGCACTGCCCGCCCCTCGCCGTCGCCGTCGCCGCCGACCTCGCCGTGAGCGCCCTCAACCCCTCCCTCGACTCCTGGGACCAGGCCCCCGCCGCCTCCGCCGCCGAAGCCCTCCTCACCCGCGCCCTCGCCGCCGAGTTCTACGACACCCCCCGCGCCGACGCCCTCGTCACCACCGGCGGCACCGAAGCCAACCAGCTCGCCCTCCTCCTCGCCCGCGAACGCCACGGACCCCGCCTCACCGTCCTGCACGGAGCCAACGCCCACCACTCCGTACCCCGCGCCGCCTGGCTCCTCGGCCTCCCCCCGGCCGTCGAACTCCCCACCCCCGCCGGCGTCCTCGACCCCGCACACCTCGCCGCGGCCCTGGCCCGCACCCCCGGCCCCGTCCTCGTCACCGCCACCGCCGGCACCACCGACGCCGGACTCGTCGACCCGCTCCACCCCGTCGCGGACCTCTGCGCCCACCACGGCGCCGACCTGCACATCGACGCCGCGTACGGCGGCCTCCTCGCCCTCAGCCCCCGCCACCGCGCCAAGGTCGACGGCCTCGGCCGCGCCCACTCCCTCACCCTCGACCTGCACAAACTCGGCTGGCAGCCCGTCGCCGCCGGACTCCTCGCCGTCCCCGACACCGCCCTGCTCGCCCCCCTCGCCCACCAGGCCGACTACCTCAACGCCCCCGACGACACCGAAGCCGGGCTGCCCGACCTCCTCGGCCGCTCCCTGCGCACCACCCGCCGCCCCGACGCCCTCAAGATCGCCGTCACCCTGCGCGCCCTCGGCCGCGACGGTCTCGCCCGGCTCATCGACCGCACCTGCGACACCGCGCACCACCTCGCCCGCATCCTCGACGCCCACCCCGGCTTCGAACTCCACGCGGCGCCCACCATCAGCACCGTCCTCTTCCGGCCCACCCACGCCGACGACGAGCAGGTCGCCGCCCTGCGCCGCACCCTGCTCCACCAAGGCCGCGCCGTCCTCGGCCGCACCCGCGCCGACGGCCGCCTCTGGCTCAAGGCCACCCTGCTCAACCCCCACACCACCGCGGGGGACCTGCGCGCCCTCGTCTCCCTCCTGGCCTCCACACCCTCCTGAAAGGCGGCACCGGCCGATGACCGCACTGCTCGAAGCACCGCATGACCTCGTCGGGATCGGCATCGGCCCCTTCAACCTCTCCCTCGCGGCCCTCGCCCACGGCCTGCCCCAGCAGGGCGCCGGTGAACTCTCCACCGCCTTCTACGACCAGCGCCGCGACTTCCGCTGGCACCCCGGACTCCTCCTCGACGGCGCCACCCTCCAGGTCCCCTTCCTCGCCGACCTGGTCACCCTCGCCGACCCGGCCAACCCCCTGAGCTTCCTCAGCTACCTCAGGCACAAGGACCGGCTCTTCCCCTTCTACTTCGCCGAGCGGTTCCACATCCAGCGCGCCGAGTACGACGCCTACTGCCGCTGGGCCGCCGCCCGCATCCCCGGCCTCCACTTCGGCCACCAGGTCGACGCCGTCCGCTGGAACCCCGAACACGACGTCTTCGAAGTCGACTTCACCCAGCTCGACGCCGACGGCGAAGCCGAGGCCCTCGGCCGCACCTACGCCCGCAACCTCGCCCTCGGCATCGGCACCGCCCCCTACGTCCCGGAACCGCTGCGCCCCCTCGTCGAAGCCCCCACCGCCCCGGTGATCCACTCCGCCGACTACCTCGACAACCGCGAGCGGATCCTCGGCGCCGAACACGTCACCGTCATCGGATCGGGCCAGTCCGGCGCCGAGGTCTTCCTCGACCTGCTCCGCGCCCGCCCCGCCGGCCGCGAACGCCTCACCTGGCTCGCGCGGAGCCCCGCCTTCGCCCCCATGGAGTACTCGAAGCTCGGCCTCGAACACTTCACCCCCGACTACACCCGCTACTTCCACTCCCTCCCCGAACCCGTCCGGGACCGGCTCGTCCCCTCCCAGTGGCAGCTCCACAAGGGCATCGACGCCGACACCATCGCCGCCATCCACGACGAGCTCTACCGCCGCACCCTGCACGGCGGCTGGCCCGACGCCGTCCTCACCCCCGGTGTCAGCGTCCGCACCGCCGGCCGCGTCGCCACCACCAAAGTCGAACTCCACCTCGAACACACCGACCAGGGCGCCCGGTCCCGCCTCACCACCGACGCCGTCGTCCTCGCCACCGGCTACCGGGAGCGCCCCCTGAGCCGGCTCCTCGCCGGCCTCGACCCCTACCTGCGCACGGACTCCTCCGGCCGGCCCCGCATCGACGAGCGCTACCGCATGGTCCTCGACCCGGCCGTCACCGGCAGCCTCTACGTCCAGAACGGCGAACGCCACACCCACGGCGTCGGGGCCCCCGACCTCGGCCTCGCCGCCTGGCGCAGCGCCGCCATCCTGAACGCCCTGACGGGCAAGGAGCCCTACCCCCAGCCCGGCCGCACCGCCTTCACCACCTTCGGCCTCGAACAGCGGGAGCACACCCGCCCGCGGCCCGCGGGCGAGCTGCTCCCCCTGGTCGATCACCCGTAGCGGCGTCCTAGAACACCGGCACGGAATCCCGCGTCAGCCGCCAGTCCACCGAGGCGAACCCCGCGGGATCCACCGTGCCCTTCGCCTTCACCCACTGGATGATCGTGTTCCGGATCTCGTCCGAGTTCGCCCACAGCTGCCTGGCCTGCGGCACGTGCGGGAAGTTCCCGCCCCCCGAGGCCCGGTAGTTGTTCACCGCCAGCACGAAGCTCCCCGCCGGATCCACCGGCGCCCCGCGGAAGGACAACCCCGTGATCCGCGCACCCACCGGCTGCGCGATGTCGATGTCGTACGTGAGGCCGTACACCGCGTCGTAGTTGTAGTCCGGGATGCCCTCCGCGTTCGTCAGCTTCGCCGGATCCACCACCTCACCCGGCGCCGTCCGCACGAAGTACCGCGCCGAGTACTCCAGGTAGTCCTTCAACTGCGCCCCGGTCATCAGCCGCGCCTCCAGCGTGTTCTCGAACGGGTACAGCCCCGCCGCGTCCCGGATCGTCACCTGCCCCGCCGGAATGGCCGCCGTCCGCGAGAAGCAGGAGGCCTGCGAGAGCACCGGCAGCGCCGCCCACTCGGTCCCCGCCAGCGCAGCCCGCACCGTCTCGGCCTGCACGTGGTTGATCAGGTCGATGATCGGCACGTCCTTGACCGGGCCCTCCGCCGAGGACATCACCCGCGTCGAGGTGCCGATCACCTGGTTCACGTACGCCACGACCTTGCGGTGCTCGTCCGACAGCAGCCCCGTGATCTTCGGATCCTCGGCGACCGCGTTGGAGTTCAGCACCTTCGCCGACACCTTCACCACCGACCAGCGGCCCCGCTCCCACGCCAGCTCGAAGTCGAACAGCGTCAGCCGCTGCCCCCACTTCAACGGCTCCGAGAGCACCACGTCCTTGCCCGTCGCCCGGTTCGCGACCCGGTACTCGGCGATCTCCGTGTGCGCGTGCCCCACCAGGATCGCGTCGATCCCCGGCACCTGCTCCGCCACCAGGGCCGCCGCGTTCTCCACGTACGGCAGCTGGTCCCCGTACGAGGACGTCCCGCTCGACCCGGAGTGCGCCGACACGATCACCACGTCCGCACCGAGCGAACGCAGCCTCGGCACGTACTTCGCCGCCTGCTCCTCCAGCCCCGGGAACGTCATCTTCCCCTGCACGTTCGCCTTGTCCCACAGCGCGATCCCCGGGTTCGTCAGCCCCAGCACCGCCACCTTCACGTCCGGCCCGTGCGGAGTCTTCAGCCGGTGCATGCTGTACGGCGGGAACGCCGGCCGCAACGTCCTCGCGTCCAGGGCGTTCGCCCCCAGCAGCGGGAAGTCGCACTGCTCCTCGAACCTGCGCAGCACGGGGATGCCGTAGTTGAACTCGTGGTTCCCCAGCGCCGCCGCGTCGTAGCCGATCGCGTTCATCGCCTGCGCCATCGGGTGCACCGGACCCCGCCGCGCGGTGATCGGGTCCACCTTCGCGTAGTAGTACGACAGTTGCGTGCCCTGGATGGTGTCGCCCGCGTCGATGAGCAGCGTGTTGCACCGCCCCTTCTCCGCCCGCACCTGGTCCACGAGGGTCGATATCTTCGCCAGACCGACGTCGTTGTGCGCCTTGTCGTCGAACTCCTTGTCCGTGAAGTAGTCCCAGTTGAACACGTTCCCGTGCAGGTCGGTCGTGCCCATCACCGTGAACGAGTACGTCCGCGGCCCGCGCCCCCGCGGCACCGGCCCGGCCGCCGCCGGGGCGCTCGCGGCCCCCGTCAGCGCCACCGCCGCACCCGTCGCGGCCGTGGTCCCAAGAAACGTCCTGCGGTCGAACGCCATGCCATCTCCCCTTGTGAGGCGTCACTACGCGTGTGAACAACGCGCGTAGATTTTGACCCATCCGTCACAGGCCGCAACACCCCCACCGGGTTTCGATCCGATGACCGACCCCGTACGAGTGACAGTGCGACAGTGAGGACATGACTCAGGACGCATCGCCCCAGCCCTACGGAACCCCCGAAGTCCCGCGCGTCGCCGTCCGCGGCGAAGCCCGCATCGAAGTCGACCCCGAGATCGCCCGCATCGGCATCACCGTCAGCGCCCGCGGCACCGACCGGCGCACCGCCCTCGAAGACCTCACCCGGCGCAACAACGCCGTCCTCGACCTCATCAAGAGCTACGGCGACCCCGTGGAGAAACTGGAGACGGGCTCCTTCTCCATCACCCCCGAACTCACCCGCCACGGCCGCGGCGAACGCGTCCGCGCCTACCACGGACGGGTCCATCTCACGGCCGAACTCAACGACTTCACCACACTCGGTGAACTCACCACCCGCCTCGCGGACCTCGACCTCACCCAGGTCGACGGCCCCTGGTGGGCCCTGCGCCCCACCTCGCCCGCCCACGGCAGGGCCCGCCGCCAAGCCGTCCTCGAAGCCGTCCAGCGCGCCCGCGAGTACGCCGAGGCCCTCGGCGCCCGCCTCGCCGCACTCGTCGAACTGGCCGACCTCGGCGCCGAGAACGCCGTGCCCTTCGAGGCCGGCCCCGGCGCCGGCATGCGCACCATGGCCTTCAGCACCGCCGAAGACGCCGGAGCCCCGCCCCTCGACCTCGAACCCCAGCGCCAGACCGTCTACGCCCAGGTGAACGCCCGCTTCACCATGACCCCTCCGCAGCTCTGACGCACCGAAAAGCAGCGCACCGGGGGTGCTCATCAGAGCACCCCCATGCACATTCAACAGTTGTCAACAAGCTTTTGCTCAAAGGTTGTTGAGTGGACACCCGGAACCAATTTCCTACTGCCTGGTAGGGGAATACGCTCGTTTCATGCGCCGAGCGAAAATCGTATGTACCCTGGGCCCCGCCACCGACTCATACGACCAGATCAAAGCCCTGGTCGAAGCCGGAATGGACATCGCCCGCTTCAATCTCAGCCACGGCACCTACGCCGAACACGAAGAGCGCTACCAGCGTGTACGCAAGGCCTCCGACGAGACGGGCCGCAGCGTCGGCATCCTCGCCGACCTTCAAGGCCCGAAGATCCGTCTCGGCCGCTTCCGTGAAGGCCCCGTACTCCTTGAACGCGGCGACGAGTTCACCATCACCGTCGAAGAGCACGAAGGCGACCGCCACGCCTGCGGCACCACCTACAAGGGACTCGCCGACGACGTCACCACCGGCGAACGCATCCTCGTCGACGACGGCCGCGTCACCCTCGAAGTCACCGCCGTCGAGGGCCCCCGCGTCCGCACCGTCGTCGTCGAAGGCGGCATGGTCTCCGATCACAAGGGCCTCAACCTCCCCGGCGTCGCCGTCTCCGTCCCCGCCCTCTCCGAGAAAGACATCGAAGACCTCCGCTGGGCCCTGCGCATCGGCGCCGACGTCATCGCCCTGTCCTTCGTGCGCAGCGGCCGCGACATCGAGGACGTCCACCGGATCATGGACGAGGAAGGCCGCCGCCTCCCCGTCATCGCCAAGATCGAAAAGCCGCAGGCCGTCGAGAACATCGACGCCATCGTCGCCGCCTTCGACGGCATCATGGTCGCCCGCGGCGACCTCGGCGTCGAAATGCCCCTCGAACAAGTCCCCATCGTCCAAAAGCGCGCCGTCAAGCTCGCCAAGCGCAACGCCAAGCCCGTCATCGTCGCCACCCAGATGCTCGACTCGATGATCGACAACTCCCGGCCCACCCGGGCCGAAGCCTCCGACGTCGCCAACGCCGTCATCGACGGCACCGACGCCGTCATGCTCTCCGGCGAGACCAGCGTCGGCAAATACCCCGTCGAAACCGTCCGGACCATGTCCCGGATCGTCGAAGCCGCCGAAGAGGACATCCTCGCCAAGGGCCTCCCCCCGCTCACCGAACGCAACAAGCCCCGCACCCAAGGCGGAGCCGTCGCCCGCGCCGCCGCCGAAATGGGCGACTTCCTCGACGCCAAGTTCCTCGTCGCCTTCACCCAGAGCGGCGACACCGTCCGCAGGCTCTCCCGCTACCGCTCACCCATCCCCCTCCTCGCCTTCACCCCCGACCCCGCCACCCGCTCCCAGCTCAACCTCACCTGGGGCGTCGAAACCTTCCTCGGCCCCCGCGTCGACTCCACCGACGCCATGGTCGACCAGGTCGAGGAACAACTCCTGCGCATCGGCCGGTGCGTCCCGGGCGACGTCGTCGTGATCACCGCCGGCTCACCCCCCGGCGTCACCGGCTCGACCAACCTGGTCCGCATCCACCACATCGGCGACGCCGTCCGCTAGACCGGCCCTCCCGCCGCACCGCCCCACCGCCGCGTCGGGCCACCACAGCCCGACGCGGACCCCGGCAGCCGGCAACCGCCCGGCCCCCGGCGCCGACCGCCCGCCGCAGCCCGCCCCGGCCCCCCCCCCCGCACACCGACCAGCCCGCCGGTCCGCACCCCGCCTACCAGCCGAACCGCCGCTCCACCACCGCCGCGAACTCCTCGAACGACAACACCGCGTCCCCGTTCTGATCCGCCGCGTCGAACAACGCCGACGACGCCTGCGCGTCACCCACACCCCAGAACGGCAGATCACCCCGAGCCGCCAACGTCGGCCCCTTCGCACGCAGCGCCGAGATCACCTCGAACCGCGTCAGCTCCCCGTCCGCGTTCAGATCCAACGCGTCGAACAACCTGCGAGCCTTCTCGCTCATCCCCGAATCCCTCTCTCACATCCGAAAACCTCGACCTCAACCTACGCCGAAGCACAGACGGCGAAGCCCGCCGCCTCCACCCCGTGCCCCCACAGCACGGAGCCCCGGCCACCGCTCCTCGCGGCGACCGGGACTCCCGGACACATCTGCACCACCACGCCCCTACGGGACGAAATACCCCAGCAGGTCCGTGATCACATGCGTGCTGCCGCCGTAGCTGTTCCACACGTCGACCCGACCGCCGCTCACCGGCGAGGTCACGTGATTCGGAACCGTCTCACCCGGACGCGTCTGCAGGCTGCTCGCCTGCGGCCGGACACCACCCTGAGCGAACACCGTCAAGAAGCCCGGACCGGACGCATCAGTGGCCGTGACGTTCAGCGCCGCACCCACCGCGTTCGCCGGGATACCGCCCACCGTCGCGGTCGCCCCCGGACTCAACTTCCCGGTGGCACGGGTGTCCGCCAGGCGCTGCGGCACGACCGGCGTGAACAGTGCCTTGCCCCCCTTGGCGTAGTAACCCACCGCATCGACGATCAAATGCGTCGACCCGGTGTTGGTGTACAGGACGATCGTCCCGTCCGGACCCACCGGCACGATCGCCTGGTTGGACTTGTCCTTGCCCGGCTCCGGATTCAGGTTCGACGTCGAAGGACGCTCCACCGGACCCGGATACGCGATCACATGGCTGTTCTCCGTCGAACCGGTACTCGTCAGATTCAGCGCGACGGCACTGGCATCCGCCGGAATACCGTTCACACCCGCCACCTTGACCGTACGGGTGTGGGTCAGCGGGCCACCCGATACCCGGGTGTCCGCCAGCCGGGTCGGAGCCATCGGACTGAACCGCTCGCCCGCGTTCGGCCGGTAGTAGCCCACGAAGTCCACGATCACCGACGCCGTACCGGAGTTCAGCTGCGCCAGCACCGAACTGCCCGCGCCCAGCGGCACGGTCACCGTGTTCGACGAGGTACCACCCGCCCGCACGTTCACGTTCGAGGTCACCGGACGCGGTTGGCCATTGGGCCAGATACTCAGGTGCGTGTCCTCCGTGGCCCCGGTGACCGTCACGTTCAGCACCGCGGCGGACGCACCACCCGAGTGGTAGCCCCCCGAGCCGTGCAGCACGACCGGCACGGTCACCGGAACCGGTGTACCGCCCTGCACGAGCCTGTACGGATTGCGGGTGTCCAGCACACGCTGCGGAGTGACAGCCACGTAACCGGACGGCATGTAAGCCACCTTCACCGTGTGGCTGACCGTCGAGGTACCACCCTTGACGTCCCGGACCGTCAACGACACCTTGTACTCGCCGGGCTTGGCGTACGCGTGCGAAATGGTCTCCAGACCGCTCCGGGGCTCGGACGTGCCGTCACCGAAGTCCACGGTCAGACCCTGCACCGGCCACGGCGTCCTCGTCGCGGTCCGCGGGTCGATCTCGGCGGTCAGCGGCGCCACGTACTTCGACGGCTCCTCAGCCGTCGGCAGCTCCTGCCGCCACGTGAAGCCGGCCGACAGCGGGGCGGACGGCGTCACCTTCGTCGCCTTCTCGGCGACGGCGCGCAGCGTACCGCTCGCCGCCGTCACCTTGACCACGCACTCGCACGGCGAGGCGTACACGTGCTCCGCCGAGCCCGTCGACGTGACGACCGGAGCCGTCCCGTCACCGAAGTCATAGGTGGAGGAGACCGGATTGCCCCAACGGGTCTTCGCCGAAGCCGTCGCCTTCACCACGGTCCCCGCCGGCGCCCACGGCTCGTCGATCCCCAGCGTCACCCCGTAATCGACCCAGGAATCCCGCGACTCGTACGCGCCCCGGTCGATGTGACCGCCACCCCTACCGGTGTTGGCCACCGTCGGGTCGTCCGAGACCGGCACACCCTCGATGTCCGAGTCCAGCACACCCGGCACCGTCGGATCTCCGGAGTCGATCGTGGGGGACCCGGTGTTGTAGTGGAACGTCCCCACGAACGAGTCCCGCAGGATGTCGTGCGCGCCCTGACCGCTCGCGGCCGTGAAAGCGGCCTGCGTCGTGTGGTCGACACCGGCCCACCGGTACGCCACCCGGTTGGCCACCGCGACACCGGTGATCAGGTTGTAGTCGACCCGGGTACCGGAGGCCGCGCTCTGCGACACCACGATGCCCCGGCGAGGCCCCGGAACCGGGCACGGGACGGTGAGGGACAACCGGACCACGTTGTTGACCACCGTCGAGCCGGTCGACGCGCCGTCGAGCGAGAGAGCCGACTCGCACTCCAGGTGCAGCTCGTTGTTGGTCACGACCGTGCCCGGCGCGTCCCACGCCGCGACCGCCGGCATCACGTAACCGAAGATCTCGTTGCGGCTGAGCACGGTGTTCCGCGCACCGCCCTCGATCTGCGCCGTGCTGTGCAGCCTGCTCCGGGTGACGCGGACGTCCGCGCTCCCCCCGTCCACCGCGAGGGCGACAGGAGCGGGCCCCGGGCCGCTGACTTCTGACCGGTCCAGCTCGACGGCGGTCGAGCCAGTGATCTTGGCGCCGCCGCTGACGCGCAAGCCGCGCAGGATCACGTGCGAGGCGCCGCTGACGGTCAGGGCGCGGTCCGTACCGAGGTCCACCCGGTCGGAGGGCTTCGGACCGTCGGCGACGAAAGCGATCGGCTTGCCGGGCTCGCCGGAGCGGTCGATCGTGACGGACTCGGCGTACGCCTTGCCCGGCTTGATCCGCACGGTCTGACCCGGCCGAACGACCTTGGCGGCGGCCCCGATCGTGCAGAACGGCGCCGAAGCGGAGCCGGCGCCGACGTCGGAGCAGTTGGCCCCGTCCTGATTGTTGACATAAAGACTGGACGGTGTCTCGGCGGCGACGGCGGTGGCCGGCAGCCCGAGAAGAGTGACGAGACCCGCGGTGAGCAGGACCGTCGTACGTGTGGCACGCACCAGGAGGGTTCCTTCGACAGAAACGACGTGGAATCGCCACGGATGCGTGCGGGTGCGGCCGTGCTGCGGCCGGTTCCCCCCAACAACCGGTCGGGCGCAAGCGAACCCATGGCGAGAACCAACATCAT
This sequence comes from Streptomyces sp. NPDC055254, assembly GCF_053606025.1. Lineage (NCBI taxonomy): Bacteria > Bacillati > Actinomycetota > Actinomycetes > Kitasatosporales > Streptomycetaceae > Streptomyces > Streptomyces sp. NPDC055254. The sequence goes on from NZ_JBSGQV010000013.1 coordinate 10,763, forward strand.
CCACTGCGCCGGCAGCCGCTGTCACATCGGATATTCGGCCCGCGCTACCCCAAACCCCTGGTCAGCGGCTGTCCTGAAACAGCCTCCGCTCCGGACGTGGCGCACCCGGTCCCCTTGTTGGCGCGCGACGCCCGCCGCCGCGGCTAGTGCTTCGGCCCGATGTGAGCGTCCATCAAGGCGACGGACTCCCGTCGGGCGACGGAGATGTTGCAGGCGTTGGCCCGCCGCCACTCGACGCCGAGGCGGTCCAGCGTGCCGGTCAGCAGCCGAATGATGTCCTCGGACCGGTTGGTGAAGAAGTACCGCGGGTACTCGTAGCGCTTGCGCACCCCACCGACGACCCGCGTGGTCCAGTTGACGGTCCGACACCCGTCGGAGTGGATCAGCCCCCGCACGAACTCCCAGGGGTGCGCGTCGACGATCTCCCGCTGCCAGTCGTCGAGGGCGATGCGCCGCCCGTGCTTCTTGCCGGGACCGTGCTGCGGGAACAGGCAGGTCCAGTGCCGCCCGTAGCTGGTGACGGCCACGCAGCCCTGGCGCTGCACCACGTAGACCTTGTCCGACGGTCGGACCGCCAGGACCGCCGTGCGGCACTGCTCGATGAGCCCGGGCCACGCGTCGGCGCACGCGATGCGCAGGTGATGGCCGCCCCGCGGGTGGGGGCTGATGCAGCCGTCGCCGAGGTAGAGGCCGAGGAGGTACGCGTAGGCGAGGGGGTCGGCCGGGCCCGAGCAGGTCCCGGCCTGGTTGAGCCGGGGGAGCGGATCGATGCGGACCTGCCAGGAGCGCAGGGACGACCGGGATATCCCGGTTTCCTTGCTGACCGAGTTCAGACTCCGTCCGTCGCCAAGAAGTCGAATGGCGTGCTTCCGGACATCGATGTCGTACACGCACTCGATGCTGCTGCGTACATATCGTGCCGGAGGGGCATTCTCGCGCGCGTCCGCTGGAAAGAGTGAAGGTCACGCAATCTCACGTGACCTTGGAAAAAGCGGAAAAGTGCCCCGGGTCGGACTCGAACCGACACTGAATGGGTTTTGAATCCATCGCCTGCTGCCAATTGGGCTACCGGGGCCCCGCGAATCGAAGGTTAGCCCCGACCCGCTGCGAGTCCACCTTACCGCAGCTAGGTAGGCTCGGGGGAGCAGTAATGCCCCGCACCGAGGAGCCCCCCGTGACCGCCGAGCACGAGTCGACGCCCACGCCCGACGCCGACCAGTCGCACGTTCCGCCGCTGACGACCCGCGTCGTCATCGCCGAGGACGAGGCGCTCATCCGTCTCGACCTGAAGGAGATGCTCGAAGAGGAGGGGTACTCGGTCGTCGGTGAGGCCGGGGACGGTCAGAGGGCCGTCGAGCTCGCGCGCGAGCACCGGCCCGACCTGGTGATCCTCGACGTGAAGATGCCCGTCCTGGACGGGATCTCGGCGGCGGAGAAGATCGCGGAGGAGTCCATCGCCCCCGTGCTCATGCTCACCGCGTTCTCGCAGCGCGACCTGGTCGAGCGGGCCCGCGACGCCGGCGCCATGGCGTACCTCGTGAAGCCGTTCAGCAAGAGCGACGTGGTGCCGGCCATCGAGATGGCGGTGTCGCGTTTCGCGGAGCTGAAAGCGCTGGAGAAGGAGGTCGCCGACCTCTCGCTCCGGCTGGAGACCCGCAAGCTCGTCGACCGCGCCAAGAGCGTGCTGCAGACGCAGTACGGCCTGTCCGAGCCGGCGGCGTTCCGGTGGATCCAGAAGACCTCCATGGACCGCCGGATGTCGATGCAGCAGGTCGCCGAGGCGGTCATCGAGGACGCCGAGGAGAAGAAGAACGCGGCCAAGGGCTGACCACCCGCCCCGCCCCGCGCATGCGTGAGGCCCGCCTCCCCCCGAGGGGAGGCGGGCCTCACGCGTGTGCGGACCCGGTGGGTCAGTCCTCGCCGAGGTAGGCCTTGCGGACGTCCTCGTTGTGGAGGAGGTCCTGGCCGGTGCCGGAGAGGACGATCTTGCCGACCTCCATCACGTGCGCGTGGTCGGAGAGCGAGAGCGCCGCCTGGGCGTTCTGCTCGACCAGCAGGATGGTGGTGCCCGTGGCCTTGAGCTCCTTGATGGTCGCCATGATCTTCTGCATCATCAGCGGGGAGAGGCCCATGGAGGGCTCGTCCAGCATGAGGAGCTTGGGCTGGCACATGAGTGCGCGGCCCATGGCGAGCATCTGCTGTTCGCCGCCCGAGAGGGTGCCGGCGGCCTGCTTGCGGCGCTCTCCCAGGATGGGGAAGAGGTCGTAGGCGCGCTGGATGTCCTTCTCGATGCCCTCCTTGTCGGTGCGCAGGAACGCGCCGAGCTGGAGGTTCTCGGTGATCGTCAGCCGGGGGAAGATGTGGCGGCCCTCGGGGGAGTGGGCCAGCTTCATCGCGACGATCTTGTGGGCGGGGACGTTGGCGAGGGGCTTGCCGTCGAAGGTGATCGTTCCGCTCTTGGGCTTGAGGAGCCCGGAGAGGGTACGGAGGGTGGTCGTCTTGCCGGCGCCGTTGGTGCCGACGAGGCAGACGATCTCGCCTTCGTTGACTTCGAAGGAGATTCCCTTGACGGCTTCGATCTTGCCGTAGGCGACTTTGAGGTCTTCGACCTGGAGCAGTGCGGTCACTTGGCCTCTCCTTCCGTGCGGGTGGTGCTGTCGGCCTCGCCCTCGGTGGAGGCGTCGTCCGCGTCCGGGGCCTCCGTGGAGGCATCGTCCGGGGTCGTGTCCGGGGCGTCGTCCGGGTCGGTGGCGGGCTCCGCGGCCGGTTCCGGCTTCTCGGCCGGCTCGGTCGCGGGCTCCGCGGCCGCGGCGGCTTCGGCGGCCTCGATCTCGGCGTCCTCCTCGGCGCCCGGGTCGCCTTCGAAGGGCTCGCCGAGGTAGGCGGCGATGACGCGCTCGTCGCCCTGGACCTCGGCGGCGGTGCCTTCGATGAGCTTCTCGCCCTGGACGAGGCAGGCCACGCGGTCGCAGAGGTTGAAGATGAAGCGCATGTCGTGCTCGATGACGAGGACGGCGATGCCCATGTCGCGGATGGCGAAGATGAGTTCTTCGGCGGCGCGGGTTTCCTGCGGGTTCATGCCGGCGGTGGGCTCGTCGAGGAGGAGCAGGCCCGGGTCGCTGGCCAGTGCGCGGGCGATCTCCAGCTTGCGCTGTTCGCCGTAGGGGAGGTTCTTGGCCAGGTGCTGGGCCTTGTTCTCCAGGCCGATGAACTCAAGGAGTTCCATGGCGCGCGCTTCGGAGGCGGCTTCGGCGCGCTTGAAGCCGGGGCCGCGCAGGAGGGCCGACCAGAGGCCTTCCTTGGTGCGGGTGTGGCGTCCGACGAGGACGTTCTCCAGCACGGTCATGTTGGAGAAGAGCCGGATGTTCTGGAAGGTGCGGGCGATGCCGGCCTTGGTGACGAGGTGGGGCTTGGGCGGCAGGACCGTGCCCTTGTAGCTGACGGTTCCCTCGGTGGGGATGTACAGCCCGGTGAGGCAGTTGAAGAAGGTGGTCTTGCCGGCGCCGTTGGGGCCGATGAGTCCGACGATCTCGCCTGCGTTGACCTTGAGGTCGACGGAGCGGACGGCGGTGAGGCCGCCGAAGCGCATGGTGACGCCGCTGGCTTCGAGGACGGTTTCGCCGGTCGGGGCGGTGGTGGCCGTGTCGGTCGTTTGGTTCGTCATGGTGGTTACGCCCCCGCCTTGGCGGTGGCCAGGTCCGTGGGGGCCTGGTCAGCGGTGTCGTCGTGGTACTCGAGCTTCGCGCGCTTGTTGGCGATGAGGCCTTCGGGGCGGAAGCGCATGAGCAGGATGAGGGCGATGCCGAAGCCGAGGAGCTGGTAGTCCTGGAGGAAGGACAGCTTGGCCGGGATCAGGAAGAGGAGTGCGGCGCCGAGGATGGGGCCGCGTACGGTGCCCATGCCGCCGAGGATGACGGCGGCGAGGAGGAACGCGGAGTTCGGGGGCACGGGGCCCGCGAAGACGTAGTTCTCGGGGACGACCGTGGTGTTGACGTGTGCCTGGATGGTGCCGGCGAGGCCGGCGAGGGTGGCGCCGAGGGCGAAGGCGATGAGCTTGACGTTGAAGCCGTTGATGCCCATGGCGGTGGCGGCGGTCTCGTCTTCGCGGATGGCGACCCAGGAGCGACCGATGCGGCTGTTGGCGGCGCGGGTGAAGATCACGATGACGAAGGCCATCACGAGCAGCATCAGCAGGTAGTAGTTGGCGTACGCGCCGAGCGTGACGCCGAAGACCACGTGCGCTTCCCCGAAGTTGAATCCGAAGAATTCGAGGTGGGGGATGTTGGGGATGCCGTTCGGGCCGTTGGTGATCTTCGGGCCGGAGACGCCGTCGAGGTTGCCCATGGCGATGCGGAAGATTTCTCCGAAGCCGAGGGTGACGATGGCGAGGTAGTCGCCGCGCAGGCGGAGGGTGGGTGCTCCGATGACCACGCCGAAGACGAGCGAGGCGAGGGCGCCGGTGAGGACCGCGGCCCAGAAGGGGAACTGGACTCCGAAGGCGGAGGAAGCGGCTCCGGAGACGAGGGCCGCGGCGTACGCGCCGACGCCGAGGAAGGCGACGTAGCCGAGGTCGAGGAGGCCGGCGAGGCCGACGACGACGTTGAGGCCGAGGGCGACGGTCGCGAAGATGAGGATGTTGACCGCGATGAGGGTGTACGTGTCGCCGCTCTGCTGGATGAACGGGAACGCGACGGCGGCGGCCATGGTGCCGATGACGGTGACCTGGCGGTTGTTCGCCGTGATGGTGGAGAAGCGGTCGATGAGGCCGGCCTTGAGCAGTGCGGCGGCGGAGAAGCCGACGATGATCAGGTAGGCGACGAAGAGCTGGGGTTCCTTGTCGTCGGTGTCGATGCCGAAGGTGACGACGAAGAGGCCGACCGCGAAGACGGCGGTGATGATGAGGATTTCGGCCCAGGACGGCAGTTGCTTGGCGGGGGTCGCCTTGCGGGTGTCGTCGGGGAGTTTGAAGGCGGCGACGGCCGGGATGGCGGAGGCGATGACGGCTACGCCCGCACCGGGTTCGAGGTCGACCAGTGCGCCGAGTTCCACGATGATCGCGAGGGCGGTGTACGTGGTGGTGGCGAAGGTGCCGAGGGCAAGGAGCCAGACGGCCTTGCGGGATCCGGCGGGGGTGAGCCAGCGGAAGCCGTTGACGCCGAGCGCGGAGAGCGCGAAGGCGGCGGTGAGGAGGGCTCCGACGAGGGTGAGGTACTGGAGGGGCGCGGGGCTGCCGTAGTAGGTCAGGTCGCCGGGGAAGGAGCTGTCCCAGGTCCAGGCGAGGAAGGTGCTGACCGCGGTGACGAGGCTCGCGCCGATGACCGTGTAGAGCAGGGCGGTGGGCTTGGAGCCCTGCTCGGTGACGGTGGTCTGCGGGGTGGTGTTGGTGGTCATGGTTCTCACGCCCGATCCGCGACGCGCTCGCCGAGCAGGCCTTGGGGCCGCACGAGGAGGACGACGATGAGGAGTACGAACGCCCAGACGTTGGACCAGGCTCCACCGCCGAGCTGCTGCATGCCGGGGATCTCTTCGATGTAGGCGATCGAGAGTGCTTCGGCGAGTCCGAGGACGACGCCGCCGACCATGGCTCCGTAGATGTTGCCGATGCCGCCGAGGACGGCTGCGGTGAAGGCCTTGAGGCCGAGGATGAAGCCCATCTCGAAGTTGATCTGGCCCTTGTCGAGGCCGTAGGCGACGGCTGCGACCGCGGCGAACGCGGCACCGATGGCGAAGGCCATGACGATGATGCGGTCGGTGTTGATGCCCATGAGCTTGGCGGTGTCGGGGTCCTGCGCGGTGGCCTGCATGGCGCGGCCGCTGCGGCTCTTGCTGACGAAGACGCCGAGGGCGAGCATGCACATGGGGGCGAGGAGGAGCACGAAGGCGTCAGCGCGCTGGATCGCGAGGCTGTCGGTGAGCTGGAAGGCCTTGCCCTTGAACTCGGGGAAGCTGACGGCCTTCTTGGCGTCCGGGTAGAACTGCCAGATGAGCTGCTGGAGCGCGATCGAGAGGCCGATTGCGGTGATGAGGGGGGCCAGCCGGGGTGCGCTGCGCAGGGGGCGGTAGGCGAAGCGTTCGGCGGCGGTGGCGACGAGGACGGAGGCGAGTGCGCCTCCGACGATCATGACGGGGATCGCCACCAGCAGGGAGGTCCCACTCGGAAGAACGGTGTAGGCGGTGAGGGCGCCGAAGCCACCGATCATGAATATCTCGCCATGGGCGAAGTTGATGAGCTGGACGATGCCGTAGACCATGGTGTACCCGATGGCGATGAGGCCATAGAGAGCACCGAGGGCCAGGCCGTTGGCCAGCTGTTGCGGCAGTTCGTGCACCGCAGGGCCTCCGATGAGCGTGTCGGATAAGACTCCGCGCGAGGGCGCTGTTTGCGCCCTCGCGCGGTGGGATTCATTTCAGGCGGTGGTGCTGGGTGGTGCGGGGTGGTGCCGGGGTTACTCGTTGAAGGTGTCGCTCTTGACGTCGACCCACTTGCCGCCCTCGACCTTGTAGACGGTGAGCTGCTTGTTGGTGGTGTCGCCGTACTGGTCGAAGGCGACCTTGCCGGTCACGCCTTCGAAGGTGACCTTGCCGAGGGCCTCGACGACCTTGGCGCGGGAGTCGGCGGGGAGCTTGCCACCGTTGGCGGCGACGACGGCCTTGACGGCCTGGACGACGGCCCAGCCGGCGTCGTAGGAGTAGCCACCGTAGGCGGCGTAGGGGTCCTTGTAGCCGCCGGCCTTGTAGTCCTCGATGAACTGCTTGGCGGTGGGAAGCTTCTCGACGGGGAAGCCGATGGAGGTCGAGAGGTCGCCTTCGTTGGCCTCGCCGGAGGCGCTGATGAAGGCGGGGTCCTGGATGCCGTCGCCGCCCATGAGGGGGATGTTGGCGCCGGTCTTCTTGATCTGGTCGGCGAGCAGGCCGCCCTCGGGGTACTGGCCGCCGAAGTAGACGGAGTCGGCGCCGGAGGCCTTGACCTTGTCGGCGGTGGAGGAGAAGTCGGTCTCCTTCACGGTGACGTGGTCGGTGCCGACGACCTCGCCGCCGAGCTTCTTGAACTCGTCGGAGAAGATCGCGGCGAGGCCGGCGCCGTAGGTCTGCTTGTCGTCGACGACGAAGACCTTCTTCTTGCCGGCGTCCTTGAAGAGGTACTGGGCGGCGAACTTGCCCTGGACCACGTCGGTGGCGGCGGTACGGAAGTAGGTGGCGAAGGGGCGCTTGAACTCGCCCTTGCCCCAGTTGTCGCCCTGGCTGAGTGCCGGGTTGGTGTTGGCGGGCGAGACCTGCGCCAGGTTGGCGGAGGCGAAGACGCCCTGCATCTGCTGGGCGACGCCCGAGTTCAGCGGGCCGACGACGCCCACGACGTCCTTGTTGCCGACGAGCTTGGTGGCGTTGGCCTGACCGGAGGCGGGGACCGCCTGGTCGTCGAGGGCCTCGACCTGGAACTCGATGCCCGGGACCTCGTTGTTCTTGTTGGCCGTCTTGGCCGCGAGGTCGACCGAGTTCTTGATGCCCTGGCCGAGGGCGGAGAGGGAGCCGGTGAGCGGGGCGTCCACGCCGATGACGACGACGGTCTTCTTGCCGCCGCTGTTGTCCTTGGAACCTGCGTCGTCGCGCGAGCCGCAAGCGGTGAGGGTCAGTGCTCCCGTGGTGATCACGGTGGTGAGAACGAGCAAAGAACGGTGTCGCACGATTCTTCCTTTCCCTGGCGCGGCCGCCTCTGTCGAGGTGCCGTTGAGCCGCCGGGCCGCACTGGGAGATACACGGCCGTGCTGATTCGCGCCCAGCGGCGCGGTGACTGGCCGTGACTCTAGGCCCGAGGTGGCGAGCGCGGGGAGCGGGGAAAGGAGGATGTGACTCTCTTGTTATGCCAAGGCCAAAAATGTGTGGTGAGAGTACGGACAAAACGGGCGTTTAGCCGCGCCCCCATGTGTCCGCATGTTGAGAATCCGCTAGTTAACTAAGGCGCTTGCGACCTTCATGGTCCTGTCTCTGATCACATTGCGCCGAATGTGGCTGCGCGTGGCCGAAACATTCCGTCGAGTGTTATTTCCCCGGGGAAAAGGGCGATTAAGTACGATGCCCTCATTACGCAGTGTGACGAAGGGGCGAGTGCGCTCGCCGGTGCGTGGATCTTGTCGCCCGGGGCAAAGGGCCTTCGACCTGCGGTTCGGTCGTGTGGGCGGAGGTGCGTCGGGGCGACCGGAAGCCGGACAGGGCGTACGGGAATGCGGTGACCGGGGTCACTCGGCGGGGCTCGGGGCGGCGGCTCTGCCGGTGGCGCCGTCCTCGTCGGCGCAGCGCCGGGCGACATACCGGTCGATCAGCTCAAGTGCCCTGTCCCGCCCGGAAGTTGCTTCCTCGGCCCGGCCTGCGGCGACGGCATCCTCGTGGATGGCGTACTGGTCGTTCGAGAGCCCCTTCTGTTCCCAGTCGAGGCCGGACCACGGGGTGCCCAGGAGGGTCTCCTTGGCCCAGTAGGAGACGAGGGCGGTGCAGATCCGCGCGGGTGGGGCGGGGGTGGGCGCGGGGGTGTGCGAGGAGGTCGGGGGAGCAGAGGCGGAGGGGGAGCATCCGGTCACGGCGAAGGCCGCGAAAAGGGTGGATGCGGCCGCGTGCCGGAGCGAGGTGCGTGACCGGGTCCCCATGAGGGGAAGGTAGGCGGTCACCATCGGTGACACAACTGCTCGCGGGGGAATGTAGTCGGACTGTCGCATTCCGGGCGGCTGGCCGGCGCGCGGACGGGCCGGGCGGCCGGCCGCGGCGGGCGGGTCGGGGCGGTGCCGGGAGGGCGGGGCCGGGGCGGTGCGGGCGGAGTGGGGGCGGGCGGTGAGGGCGGCGGGCCGGACGGCCGCCGGGCGGTGCGCGGACGGCTCCGGGCCCGCACGGCGCCGGCTCCCACGCCGCGGGCCCGGACCCCCTCGCCGCGGTGCGGTCGGGGTCCGGGCCCGGTGGTGCGGTACGCCGCAGGTCGCGCGCCGGAGGTCAGGCGCCGGCGGGGGCCTCGCCGGCCGGGGCGGCCGGGGCGTCGCGCAGCAGACAGGTGAGGCGGGCGGTGCAGACGCGGCGGTCCTGCTCGTCACTGATCACGATCTCGTACGTGGTCGTGGAGCGGCCCCGGTGCACGGGGGTGGCGACGCCCGTGACGATGCCTGACCGGGCGCCGCGGTGGTGGGTGCAGTTCAGGTCGACGCCGACGGCGATCTTGGTGATGCCGCCGTGCATCATCGCGCCGACGGACCCGAGGGTTTCGGCCAGTACGGCGGAGGCTCCGCCGTGCAGCAATCCGTAGGGCTGGGTGTTGCCCTCGACGGGCATGGTGGCCACGACCCGGTCGGCCGAGGCCTCCAGGATGCGGATGTCCATCCGTTCGCCGAGGTGGCCCGCCGAGAACAGCGAGGGCAGGTCGATGCCCAGGGCCGTGTACTCGTCGAGGACCTCCTGCGGGAACTTCACAGCGTGCTGCTCGCCCATGGGCCGGCTCCGTTCGTCAACGCTCGTTAACCATCTTGTCCTGGGGTCGTTCTATCAGGCCGGTTCGAAGCGCACGACGACGGACTTGCTCGCCGGGGTATTGCTGGTGTCGGCGGTGGAGTCGAGGGGGACCAGCACGTTGGTCTCGGGGTAGTAGGCGGCCGCGCAGCCCCGGGCGGTCGGGTAGTGGACGACGCGGAACCCGGGCGCCCGCCGCTCCACGCCGTCCTTCCACTCGCTCACCAGGTCCGTGTAGGCGCCGTCGGCCAGTCCCAGCTCCGCCGCGTCCTCGGGGTTGACCATGACGACGCGGCGGCCTCCGGTGATCCCCCGGTAGCGGTCGTCGAGGCCGTAGATCGTGGTGTTGTACTGGTCGTGGCTGCGCAGGGTCTGCAGCAGCAGCCGCCCCTGCGGGACGCGCGGGTACTCCACGGCGGCGGCGGTGAAATTGGCCCTGCCGGTCTTCGTCGGGAAGCGGCGCTCGTCGCGCGGGGCGTGCGGCAGGGTGAAGCCGCCGGGGCGGGCGGCGCGGGCGTTGAAGTCCTCGAATCCGGGGACCACGCGGGAGATCCGGTCGCGGATGGTCGCGTAGTCGCGCTCGAACTCCTCCCACGGCGTCTTCGAGGCCGGGCCGAGGACCGCCCGGGCCAGGCGGGCCACGATCGCGGGCTCCGACAGCAGGTGCGGGCTCGCGGGGGCGAGGTTGCCCCGGGAGGCGTGGACCATGCCCATGGAGTCCTCGACGGTGACGAACTGCTTGCCCGCGGCCTGCACGTCCTTGTCGGTGCGGCCGAGGGTGGGAAGGATCAGGGCGCGCCGGCCGGTGACCGCGTGGGAGCGGTTCAGCTTCGTGGAGACGTGCACGGTCAGGCGGGCGCGGCGGATCGCGGCCTCGGTGACCTCGGTGTCGGGGGTGGCGCCGACGAAGTTGCCGCCCATGGCGAAGAACACCTTGGCCTCGCCGTCGCGCAGGGCGCGGATGGAGCGGACGACGTCGAAGCCGTGGTGGCGGGGCGAAGTGATCCCGAATTCCCGGTCGAGGGCGTCCAGGAAGGCGGGCGCGGGGCGCTCGAAGATCCCCATGGTGCGGTCGCCCTGGACGTTGGAGTGGCCGCGGACCGGGCAGACGCCGGCGCCGGGCCGGCCGATGGCTCCCCGCAGCAGCAGCAGGTTGACGACCTCGCGGATGGTGGCGACCGAGTGCTTGTGCTGGGTGAGGCCCATGGCCCAGCAGACGATGGTGCGCTCGGAGGCCAGGATCATGGCCAGGGCGCGCTCGATCTCGGGCCGGGTCAGACCGGTGGCGGTGAGGGTCTCGGTCCAGTCCGCCTCCTTGGCGGTGGCCGCGAACTCCTCGTACCCGTGGGTGTGTTCGCGGATGAACTCCTCGTCCGTCCCTCCGTCCGCCTCGATCACCAGCTTGTTCAGCAGGCGGAAGAGGGCCTGGTCGCCGCCGATGCGGATCTGCAGGAACAGGTCGTTGAGGGCGGTGCCCTTGAGCATGCCGAGGGGGGTCTGCGGGTTCTTGAACCGCTCCATGCCGGCTTCCGGCAGCGGGTTCACCGAGATGATCTTCGCGCCGGCGGACTTGGCCTTCTCCAGCGCGGAGAGCATGCGCGGATGGTTGGTGCCCGGGTTCTGCCCGGCGACGATGATCAGGTCGGCCCGGTGGAGGTCTTCCAGGGAGACGCTGCCCTTGCCGATGCCGATCGTCTCGGTCAGCGCGGAGCCCGAGGACTCGTGGCACATGTTGGAGCAGTCGGGCAGGTTGTTGGTGCCGAACTCGCGGGCGAAGAGCTGGAAGAGGAACGCGGCCTCGTTGCTGGTGCGGCCCGAGGTGTAGAAGAGGGCCTCGTCCGGCGAGTCCAGCGCGGTCAGCTCCTCGGCGAGGACCGCGAAGGCCCGCTCCCAGGAGATCGCCTCGTACCGGTCGCCGCCCTCGGGCAGGTACATCGGGTGCGTGATGCGGCCCTGCTGGCCCAGCCAGTACCCGGAACGGCCGGCGAGGTCGGAGAGCGGGTGCGCGGCGAAGAAGTCGGGGGTGACCCGGCGCAGGGTGGCTTCCTCCGCGACGGCCTTGGCGCCGTTCTCGCAGAATTCGGCGGTGTGCCGCTTGTCGCCCTCGGGCCAGGCGCAGCCCGGGCAGTCGAAGCCGTCCTTCTGGTTGACCTTGAGCAGGGTCCGGGCGGTGCGGGCCACGCCCATCTGCTGCCGGGCCATCCTCAGCGTGTGCCCGATCGCGGGCAGCCCGGCGGCCGCGTGCTGCGGGGGCGCGACCTGGGGCGCGTCCTGTACCGGATCACCTGCGGGCGGCTTGGCGGCCATGTCGCTCCCCTTCGAGCAGTCTTCGCGTACACCTCCGATCCTGTCACGGTCCGCCGACATCGCCGCCGCCGGAATTGTCGGCGGGGGCGCCTAGGATCGGGGACGTGGCAGATTCAGCATCGAAGAAGACCGACCAGACGACCGCAGCGGACCGCCCCCGCCTGATGCTCATGGACGGGCACTCCCTGGCGTACCGGGCGTTCTTCGCGCTGCCCGCGGAGAACTTCACGACCGCGACCGGCCAGCCGACGAACGCCATCTACGGCTTCGCGTCGATGCTGGCGAACACGCTGCGCGACGAGGCGCCCACGCACTTCGCGGTGGCCTTCGACGTCTCGCGCAAGACGTGGCGGTCCACGGAGTTCCCCGAGTACAAGGCGAACCGCTCCAAGACCCCCGACGAGTTCAAGGGGCAGGTCGAGCTGATCGGCGAGCTGCTCGACGCGATGAAGGTGCCCCGGTTCGCCGTCGACGGCTTCGAGGCCGACGACGTGATCGCGACGCTGGCGACGCAGGCGGAGGCCCTCGGCTTCGACGTGCTGATCGTCACCGGTGACCGGGATTCCTTCCAGCTCGTCTCCGAGCACACCACGGTGCTCTACCCCACCAAGGGCGTCTCCGAGCTGACCCGGTTCACGCCGGAGAAGGTCGAGGAGAAGTACGGGCTCACCCCCCAGCAGTACCCGGACTTCGCGGCCCTGCGCGGCGACCCGTCCGACAACCTCCCGGGCATCCCCGGCGTCGGCGAGAAGACCGCCGCCAAGTGGATCATCCAGTTCGGGTCGTTCAAGGAACTGGTGGAGCGCGCCGAGGAGGTCAAGGGCAAGGCCGGGCAGAACTTCCGCGACCATCTGGAAGCGGTCAAGCTCAACCGCGTCCTGACCGAGATGGTCAAGGACGTCGAGCTGCCCGGTACGCCCGCCGACCTGGCCCGCGCGCCCTACGACCGCGCCGCGGTCACCGGGGTGCTGGACGTGCTGGAGATCCGTAACGCCTCGCTGCGCGAGCGGCTGCTGGCCGTGGACCCGGGCGCCGCCGAGGAGGCGGCACCCGCCCCCGTCGCGGCCGGTGTGGAGTTGGACGGCTCAGTGCTGGGCACGGGTGAGCTGGCGCCGTGGCTGGAGAGCCACGCGGGAGCGCCGCTGGGTGTCGCCACCGTCGACAGTTGGACGCTGGGCACGGGCCGGATCACCGAGATCGCGCTGGCGTCGGCCGGCGGCGCCGCCGCCTGGTTCGAGCCGTCCGCGCTGGACGAGGCCGACGAGCGCGCCTTCATCGCCTGGGCGGCGGACCCGGCGCGGCCCAAGGTTGTGCACAACGCCAAGGGCCTGATGCGGGTCTTCCCGGAGCACGGCTGGAGCCTCGCCGGCGTCGCCATGGACACGGCGCTCGCCGCCTACCTGGTCAAGCCGGGCCGCCGGTCCTTCGCCCTGGACGTGCTGTCCATGGAGTACCTGCACCGGGAGCTGGCGCCGGCCGCCGCGGACGGCCAGCTGGCCTTCGGCGCCGACGACACCGCCGAGGCGGAAGCGCTGATGGCGCAGGCCCGCGCGGTCCTGGACCTGGGCGACGCCTTCACCGACAAGCTCGACGAGGTCGGCGCCGTCGAGCTGCTGCACGACATGGAGCTGCCGACCTCCGAGCTCCTCGCCCGGATGGAGCGGGCCGGTATCGCCGCCGACCGCGAGCACCTGGAGGCCATGGAGCAGCAGTTCGCGGGCGCCGTGCAGCAGGCGGTCAAGGAGGCCCACGCGGCGGTCGGGCACGAGTTCAACCTCGGCTCGCCCAAGCAGCTCCAGGAGGTGTTCTTCGGCGAGCTGGACCTGCCCAAGACGAAGAAGACCAAGACCGGCTACACCACGGACGCCGACGCCCTGGCCTGGCTGGCGAAGCAGACCGACCACGAACTCCCGGTGATCATGCTCCGGCACCGTGAGCAGGCCAAGCTTCGCGTCACGGTCGAGGGCCTGGTCAAGACCATCGCCGTCGACGGCCGGGTGCACACCAGCTTCAGCCAGACCGTCGCCGCCACCGGCCGGCTCTCCTCCACCGACCCCAACCTGCAGAACGTGCCGGTGCGCACCGACGAGGGCCGCGCCATCCGGCGCGGGTTCGTCGTCGGCGAGGGCTACGAGTCCCTCATGACCGCCGACTACAGCCAGATCGAGCTGCGCGTCATGGCCCACCTCTCCGAGGACGAGGGCCTCATCGAGGCCTTCGCCACCGGCGAGGACCTCCACACCACCGTCGCCTCCCAGGTGTTCGGGGTGGAGCGGACCGCCGTCGACGCCGAGATGCGCCGCAAGATCAAGGCCATGTCGTACGGGCTCGCCTACGGGCTCTCCGCCTTCGGGCTGGCCCAGCAGCTGAACATCGAGCCCGCCGAGGCCCGCGGCCTGATGGAGACGTTCTTCGAGCGGTTCGGTGGGGTCCGGGACTACCTGCAGCGCGTCGTGGACGAGGCGCGGGCCACCGGCTACACGGCGACGATCTTCGGACGGCGCCGCTACCTGCCGGACCTCAACAGCGACAACCGCCAGCGTCGCGAGGCCGCTGAGCGGATGGCGCTCAACGCCCCGATCCAGGGCACGGCCGCCGACATCGTCAAGGTGGCCATGCTGCGCGTGGACCGGGCGATCGCCGAGGCCGGGCTGGCGTCGCGGATGCTGCTCCAGGTCCACGACGAAATCGTGCTGGAGATCGCTCCGGGCGAGCGGAAGAAGGTGGAGGAGCTGGTGCGCCGCGAGATGGGCGCCGCCGTCGAGCTCCGCGCACCGCTGGACGTGTCCGTGGGCGTCGGCCCCGACTGGGAGTCCGCCGCGCACTGACGGGCCGGGCGCTGCGGGCCGTGGACTGACGCGCCGCGCACTGTCCCGCCGGTCCGGCGGACCGCCTGCGGGCCGGTCCGCGTGCGTACGGTTCGCTCCGCGCCCGTCCCCGCCCGTCCTAGACGGTGGGGGCGGGCGTTCGCGCGTCCCCGGCCTCGGCCCCGGCCTCGCGGTGGCGGTCGCCGCCGCGGTGGCGCAGCCGTACGAGGACCCCGTACAGCAGCAGGGCCACGGCGAGGCCGCCGCCCGCGCCGAAGCAGACCGTCGGAATGATGTCCAGCGGCGTGCGGATCCGGTCGAAGAACGTGAACCAGCGGATCACGCGCAGTGTGATCCCCACCGCCACGCACACCACGACCAGGGCCAGCGCGCCCAGCACCTCCGTGCGGCGGAGCACCGGCACGGACGCCGGAACGGGGCGGTCCGGCAGCCGCCGCAGCGCGGTCGCCGCGAACCACGCCAGCACGCAGGCCGCCGCGGCCGAACTGCCGTACTGCACGTACGAGTAGAGGGGCAGACCGAAGGCGAAGGGCTCACCGAGCGCCGGCAGCACCTCGGTCCCCCAGCGGCCGGGGTGCGTGAAGCTGTCCCACGCGACGTGCGTGAACGAGCCGGCGACCGCGGACAGGTAGAACCAGACCGCCAGCGACGGCAGTCGGCGCCCGCGCCAGTGCTCGCCGCGGAGCAGGGCGTGCACCCGGCCGCGCCGGCGGCGCGGCAGCAGCGCGATCAGGGGTTCGCGCAGCAGCAGCCAGCAGGCCGCGAGGGCGGCGGTGAGCAGGGCGTCCACCGTGAGCACGCCCACCGGCGAGTGCGTGAGGGCGCCGTGGCGCATGGCGCCCTGCACGACGGCGTCCGCGAAGTACACGGTGTCGGGGGCGAACGACCCGAGGACCAGCGCCGAGGCGACCAGCGGGCCCCGGGCGCGGCCGGTCCGGCGGAGGGCGGGCAGCACGGCGGCCGCGTGGCTGAGGGTGAACGGCACGGCGCGTCTCCTGGGGTGCTCTGCTTTTCGGCGGTTCGGCGGTTCGGCGGCTCTACGGTCCCGGGGGTCCTGCGGTCCTGCGGTCCTCTGTTCCCGCGGTTCCGCGGTGTCCGGCGCGGCCCCGTCGTCGGCCGGTGCCCCGGAAGGGTCCGGACAGTATGCGCGACCCGTGCCGGGACGGGGGGACGTGGCGGAGCCAGGACCGCGGTGCGTGCCCTGTGCAGCGGGTCGACCCTCGCGGCGATCGGCAAGGTCGAGTCCGGGCAGGCGCGCGGGGGGCGGGTGGGCGCGGGCGGGACCATGCTGCGGCCGATCCTGGGGCCGGACCGTCCACCTGGGCGGCCTGGGGCCAGGACGCGGACGGCGACGGCAGGTGCGACCCGAACAACATGCACGACGCGCCCTCGCGGCCGGCCGGTACCTGTGCGCCGGGTCGCGGGACCTGCGGGTGGAGGCAGACCTGGACCGGGCGGTGCTCTCCGCCGACCGGTCCACGGAGTACCTGCGCACGGTGCGGTCCGGGTTCACGTACTACCTCAAGGGCACGCACGAGGTCCCGGACGGCCAGGCGGCCGCCCCGGACAAGGGCGCGCCGCCGACGACACCCCCGAAGCCGACCCCGCCCGCCCCGACCCCTGCCCCGCGCCCCGCCCCGTCACCGATCCCGACGCGTCGCCCTCCGTCGCGCCGCGCACGCCCGGCCCGGCGGCCATCCCGTAGTCGAACGCTCCTGCGGTCAACACGTCCCCGAGAGCGGGCTGTTGGCTGCCCTACCATCCACGAGTGACAGATTTAACCGGTGCCGGTCCAGGCCCCGGCGCGGTCCGTGCGGCCCGTGTCGGCTGGCGCATCCTCAATCAACGTCGTTGGTACCGCTACGTGCGCTACCAAGCGGTGGTCAACGCCCTCATGGTTGGCGACGACGTCGACGACCCCACACCCCACGCCATCCATGAGGCGGCCCTCCGCCTGTGCGAGATCCTCGAAGCACTCTTCGTACCGATGGAAGCCCGTACCGGATTCTTCACGAAGACCGGACGCTGGCTGCGCGAGAAAATCACCCAGGGTGTGCGTTACCCCCTCCACGACGGCCCGCACGCCTCAACCTACTGGGATCGGCTCTACCGATGGGCCAGGGCCGCAGCCGAAACGCATGACGGGGTCGAGGCGCTCGACCACGCACGCTTCCCGGCGATCGAGGACCGCGCCCACCTATTCGCCCAGCGGGTCGTGGCCAAGACCTCCGCGTTGCTGCTCAGCCACGCCCTGGTGGACGACGGACTGAACGAGGTCCGCGACCGAATGTCGGCGCAGGTCCACAGGGGACGGACTCGCAACGAGGCCGTTGCCGTGCACCGGCGCGTCATCGCCCTCGCCCGCACCGCGACGGCGGGCGTCGCGTCGACCTTCCTGATGCACGTCGGGTTCGACCAGGACCTCACCAGCTCCTTCACCGTCGGGGGCGTTGCCCTGGCGTCCGCCGCCGTGCACGAGGTCACGACGGGGGGCTTCATTACTGTCTCGGAACCCATGGAGGCGGCCCGCCGGCAGGCCCGGGATTGGTTGGCCACGATGTCGATGTGGCTCGTCCAGTACGTGACCTGGAGGGACGGCCTCATCCGGGAGGGCCGAGGGGACGGCATCCACCAGCTCCTCGGCATTCTGACGGCCATCCGGTCCGGAGCGGCCGGGTTGAAGCGTCCGGACGACACCGAACGCGTCGAGTACCACCTCAAGCGCCTCATCGAGAACGCGAGCAGAGTGGGCGACGGTGAACTGGAGACGGCGCTGATGAACCTGGAGAGCGCGGTCCTTTACCGTCCGGACCGGATCCTCAACGCGTTGACGGCGCTGATCACCCTGGTCGACGGGGTCCCCGACCTGCCGGGGCCCGACACGCCGGACACGGGCTACGGCCCGAGCCCCGGCCCCGGTCTGCGGGCGCCCGGGTCGGCCGGCCGGGTGCCACCCCAGGTGGGCGAACGCGAGGGCGCGCGGTCCTTCCCGGCACCCTGAGCCGGCGCGACCTCCTGGCCGACCTCCGCCGGGCGGGGGGGAGCCCCGCCCGGCGTGAGGGGACCCACCGCCACCGCCACCGCCACCGCCTTCGCGGGCCGGGGACGGCGTTCCGGGGCGCCGACCACCGGGTTCGTGGGGGTCGGACGGTTCTCATCTGGCGGCGGCGTTGCTACGGTGCCTCCGCCCTGACGCCCAATCAGATTCCGGAGGCCCGGCATGCGCGCACTCGTCGCCGCCGCCAGCGGGCTCGCCCTCGCGGTGCTCCTCGTCCTCGCCGTCACGGCGCTCGGGGCGACCGAGGGCAAGACCTCCCCCAAGCCCCTGCTCACCACCGCGCCCGCCGCGCCCGGAAAGTAGAGGAGGGCTCGGCCATGCGACGCAGAGCGAGCCTCGTCCTGCTGGCCCTCGCCGTGTTCTGCACGGCCCTCGCGCCGCTGCTGCGCTGGTACGCGTACCCGCGTCTGGCGAAGATCCCGCCGAACCAGTACCAGGAGGTGGTCCTGGAGGCGAAGGACGCGACCCTCCTCGACTACTTCGACGGCATGAAGCCGAAGAAGGTGGACAAGGTCACCATCGTCCAGACCCTCAAGGGCAACGTGGAAGCGTCCGAGGAGATCGAGGCGAGCGCCGGCAAGGACGTCGTCGTCTGGGACACGCTGTCCTACATCATCGGCCCGGACGGCAAAATGGTCTCCCAGATCCCCGAGCGCTACATCTTCGACGCGCACACCCAGGACCCGGTGCACGCCACCGGCGAGATGGTCGACGGGGACCCGGTCGAGCGCGAGGGCATCGAGTTCAAGTGGCCGTTCTTCACCGAGCCGCGCGACTACCTGTACTTCGACGCGCAGACCCGCACCTCGTCGCCGATCCACTACGTCGGCCCCCGGACGTTCAAGGGCATGGACGTCTACTACTTCGAGCAGGACATCCCCTGGACCAAGGTTCCCATGCCGAAGAAGATGCCGATCGAGGGCATCGATCCGGCGACGATCGAGGCCACCACCGGCACCAGCCTCTGGTACACGGTCAAGGCGAGGTTCTGGGTCGACCCGGTGACCGGCGCGCCCGTCAACGCCGAGCAGGACATCCAGCAGGAGATGCGCGGCGGCCTCGCGGCGGGCGCCCCGGACGGCAGGCTCACCGCCTTCGCCGGGCACGTGACCATGCGCGAGGACTACAGCGATTACACCGTCGCACTCGTCACGTCGAACCGTACGAAGGTCCTCACGCTGCACACCTACGCGCCGATCGGGCTGGCCGGCGCCGGGATCGTGCTCCTCGGGTGCGCGCTGTGGCTGGAGGCGCGGGCGCGCGCCAGGCGCGCGCCGGACGGGGAGCTCAGCGCCTGAGGCGGGCGTTGGTGTGGCGGGTGGGCTCGGCGGTGGCCGGGTCCTCGGGCCAGGGGTGCTTGGGGTAGCGGCCGCGCAGCTCGGCGCGGACGGCGCGGTAGCCGCCCCGCCAGAAGGAAGCCAGGTCGGCGGTGACGGCCGCCGGCCGCCCGGCGGGGGACAGCAGGTGCACCAGCACCGGTACGCCGGCCACCCGGGGGGTCTCGGCCAGCCCGAACAGTTCCTGGAGCTTCACGGCGAGCACCGGCTGCTCGGCGGAGTAGTCCACCCGGATCCGGGACCCGCTGGGCACCTGGAGGCGCTCCGGAGCCAGCTCGTCCAGTCGGACGGCCTCGCCGGTGGCCCAGGGCAGCAGCCGGTTCAAGGCCTGCCCGGCGTCGATCCGGCCGAGGTCGGAGCGCCGCCGGGCCCGGGACAGCTCGGGCTCCAGCCAGTCGTCGGCCCGGTCCAGCAGGGCGGCGTCGTCCGCCACGTCGGGCCAGCCGCCGCCGAGCGTCCGGTGCAGGAACCCCAGCCGGGCCCGGAGCGAGCGGGCGTCCTCGGACCAGCGCAGCAGGTCCAGCCCCTCCGTGCGGAGCCCGTCCAGCAGGGCGGCCCGGACGCGCGCCGGGGCGGGGGCGCGCAGGGGCCGCGCGGCGAGTTCGATCGCCCCGAGCCGCTGGGCGGCGCGGGCGACGACGTCCCCGTCCTCCCAGCGCACCTCCTCGCCGTCCGTACGGAGGTGCCCGGCGGCGGCCAGGGCGGTGCCCTCGTCGACGACGGCGGCCAGCCGGATCCGTGCGGAGGCGGCGTGGGCGGCCCGGTCGGCGACGGCCACGGCCAACCAGGCCGCGCTGCGCAGCCCGGACCCGTCGCCCAGCTCGGCCCCGGTCCCGGAGGCCATCAAGAAGGCCCCCTCGCCCCTGGCCTTCGCGACCCGCTCGGGGAAGGCGAGGGCAGCGATCAGCCCGGCGGCGGCGTCGTCTCCGAGGCTCCGCTCCGGACCCCTCACCTCGCACGCCGGTGAGGCCGGGTGCGGCTGCTGTCGTTCGCCCGGCGCGGGCCGGGCGGCCCGCAGGGAAGATCCGGCCCCGTCGGCGTTCGAGGCGCGGGGGTCCGGGGACGCAGCCCCCGCCGGGTCGGGGACGGAGCCCCGGGATCCGGCCCCGGGTTCGGGGGTGGGCCCCGCCGGGTCGGCGGCGGCCCGTTCCAGGCGGCGGACCTCCGCGCGCCAACGCGCGGCGTAGCCGTCCGCACCCCGCCGCGCCGCCCGCCAGGCGGCGGCCAGGTCGTCCCCGTACTCCCGCGGCGGTTCCTCGCTGAGCAGGGCCACCACCTCCGCCGCCCGCCGGGCGCCGAGGGCGGCGCAGCCGTCCAGCAGGGCCCGGGCCAGCCGAGGGTGCAGCCCCAGCCGGGCCATGCGCAGCCCGCGCGGGGTCGGCCGGCCGGCGCCGTCCACGGCGCCCACGGCGGTCAGGACCTCCCGGGCGGCGGCCATCGCCCCGGCCGGCGGCGGGTCCAGCAGCGCCAGCCCGGCCGCGTCCGGGTCGCCCCAGCAAGCGGCCTGCAGGGCGAACTGCGTCAGATCGGCGACCCGGATCTCCGGTGCCGGGAACGCGGGCAGCCGGACGTCCTCCGCCTCGGTCCAGCAGCGGTACACCGTGCCCGGCGCCTCACGCCCGGCCCGGCCCGCCCGCTGGCGGCCCGCCGCGCGCGACGCCCGTACGGTCGCCAGCGCGCCGAGCCCCCGGGCGTGGTCCACCCGGGGTTCGCGGGCGAGTCCGGAGTCCACCACCACCCGGACGCCCGGCACGGTCAGGCTCGACTCCGCGAGCGAGGTCGACAGGATCACGCGGCGGTGCGCCGCGGCCGTCAGCGCCGCGTCCTGCACGGCCGCCGGGGCCCGGCCGTGGACCTGGAGCACCTGCGCGTCCACCCCGCCCAGCTGCCCGGCGACGCGGGCGATCTCCCCGACACCCGGCAGGAAGCACAGGACGTCGCCGGTGCGCTCCGCCAGCGCCCGCCGCACCACCGTGGCCACGTGCGTCAGCTGCGCGGGGTCCACCCGCATCCCGTGCGGAGGCCGTACCGGCCGGGTCGGCGGCGCCCACACCGTCTCCACCGGGTACGCGACCCCGGCGGCCTCCACCACCGGCGCGCCGCCCAGCACCCGGGCCCAGCCCGCCGCGTCGGTGGTCGCCGAGGCCGCCACCAGGCCCAGCTCCGGGCGCAGGGTCTCCCGTACGTCCAGGAGGAAGGCGGCGACGGTGTCGGCGTCCAGGTGCCGCTCGTGGCACTCGTCCAGGACGACCACGTCCACGCCGGCCAGTTCCTGGTCCCGCTGGAGCCGCTGGAGCAGTACGCCGGTGGTCACCACCTCGACCACCGTGCCGGGGCCCGCGACCCGCTCGCCGCGCACGGTGAAGCCCACCGAGTCGCCGACCCGCTCGCCCAGCAACCAGGCCATCCGGCGCGCCGCCGCCCGGGCGGCGATCCGCCGGGGCTCGGCCACCACGACCCGGCGGCGCTCACCGCCGCCGACCAGCCCGGCCAGGACCAGCGGCACCAGGGTGGTCTTGCCGGTGCCCGGCGGCGCGCAGAGCACTGCCGCACCGTGGCCGGCCAGCGCGGAGACGAGGGCGGGCACGGCTTCCCGTACCGGGAGGGCGTCCAGGGCGGCGGTACGGATCACGTCAGCCGCGCTCGCAGACGAAGATCGCGGTGCCGGGGATCAGATTGCCGCGCAGCGGGGACCAGCCGCCCCACTCCTGGCGGTTCCAGGCGGGCCACTCCGGTTCGACCAGGTCCACGAGCCGGAAGCCGCCCGCGACCACGTCGCGGACCCGGTCGCCGAGGGTCCGGTGGTGCTCGACGTACACCGCGCGGCCCTCCTCGTCCTGCTCCACGTACGGCGTCCGGTCGAAGTAGGAAGCGGCGACGGACAGGCCCTCGGGTCCGGGCTCGTCGGGGAAGGCCCAGCGGACCGGGTGGGTGACGGAGAAGACCCAGCGGCCGCCGGGGCGCAGCACGCGGCGCACCTCGCGCATGACGTTCACCGGGTCGGCGACGAAGGGGACGGCCCCGTAGGCGGAGCAGGCGAGGTCGAAGGAGCCGTCGCGGAAGGGCAGCCTGCCGGCGTCGGCCTCGACCAGGGGAACGTCGTCGCCGATGCGCAGGGCGTGCTGGAGCTGGCGGTGCGAGAGGTCCAGGGCGACCGGGCGGGCGCCCCGGGCGGCCAGCCAGCGCGAGCACTGGGCGGCGCCGGCGCCGATCTCCAGGACGTCCTTGCCCTGGAGGGAGGCCGCGGGGCCGAGGAGCGCGGCCTCGGCCTCGTCCAGGCCCTCGGGCCCCCATACGAAGCGGTCGTCGCCGAGGAAGGCGCCGTGCTCGCTCTGGTACTCGTCGGCGTTGCGGTCCCACCAGGCGCGGCTCGCTCGGCTGCTCTCCGCTTCCCCGGCGTTACGCCGGGTGGCCTCGGCGTCGTCCGCGGGCACCGAATCCGCCCCGTGCGCGTCTTCGATGGCGTAGTCCTCTTGGTTCATGGGGCCCGTCGTCGTAGTCTGCGAAATGTGGCAGGAAGCGTCATCAGGGCCTTCCCGTCCATGAATTCTGCCGGTTGTGCGGCGATCTGCCCGGGGTGTGCCCCTTCGCGCATTGACCCTGTCCGGCCGCCCCCGTATGCTACAAGTTGCGCTGCGAGCCTGTGCTCCTCAGACCTAGCAGGCTGCGCTTGCATCTGTTGATGTCCCCTCGGTTTTCGAGGCCCCGCCGCTCCCCTGCGGATCGGGGGTCTCCTTGGCTGTCCGGTCTTCGGTGGATGCCGATAAGGGCTCCCGGCGTAGCAGTACCTACGACTTTCTGTCCGTAACCGGAGCCCTTTCCCACATGACGAGCAGCACCGAGACCACCGCCACCACTCCGCAGGTAGCGGTCAACGACATCGGCGACGCGGACGCGTTCCTCGCGGCGATCGACGCGACGATCAAGTACTTCAACGATGGCGACATCGTCGACGGCGTCATCGTCAAGGTTGACCGGGACGAGGTTCTCCTCGACATCGGTTACAAGACCGAAGGCGTCATCCCGAGCCGCGAGCTCTCGATCAAGCACGACGTCGACCCGAACGAGGTCGTCAAGGTCGGCGACGAGATCGAGGCCCTGGTTCTCCAGAAGGAGGACAAGGAAGGCCGCCTGATCCTCTCGAAGAAGCGCGCTCAGTACGAGCGTGCCTGGGGCACCATCGAGAAGATCAAGGAAGAAGACGGCATCGTCACCGGTACCGTCATCGAGGTCGTCAAGGGTGGTCTCATCCTCGACATCGGCCTCCGCGGCTTCCTGCCGGCCTCTCTCGTCGAGATGCGTCGCGTCCGCGACCTCCAGCCCTACGTGGGCAAGGAGCTCGAGGCGAAGATCATCGAGCTGGACAAGAACCGCAACAACGTGGTCCTGTCCCGCCGCGCCTGGCTCGAGCAGACCCAGTCCGAGGTTCGCCAGACGTTCCTCACCACCCTGCAGAAGGGTCAGGTCCGCTCCGGCGTCGTCTCCTCGATCGTCAACTTCGGTGCCTTCGTGGACCTGGGTGGCGTCGACGGTCTCGTGCACGTCTCCGAGCTGTCCTGGAAGCACATCGACCACCCCTCCGAGGTCGTCGAGGTCGGTCAGGAAGTCACCGTCGAGGTCCTCGACGTCGACATGGACCGCGAGCGTGTCTCCCTGTCGCTGAAGGCGACGCAGGAGGACCCGTGGCAGCAGTTCGCCCGGACCCACCAGATCGGTCAGGTCGTCCCGGGTAAGGTCACCAAGCTGGTTCCGTTCGGTGCGTTCGTCCGCGTGGACGAGGGCATCGAGGGTCTGGTCCACATCTCCGAGCTGGCCGAGCGCCACGTGGAGATCCCGGAGCAGGTCGTCCAGGTCAACGACGAGATCTTCGTCAAGGTCATCGACATCGACCTTGAGCGTCGCCGGATCTCGCTGTCGCTCAAGCAGGCCAACGAGTCCTTCGGTGCCGACCCGGCGTCGGTCGAGTTCGACCCGACCCTGTACGGCATGGCCGCGTCGTACGACGACCAGGGCAACTACATCTACCCCGAGGGCTTCGACCCCGAGACCAACGACTGGCTCGAGGGCTTCGACAAGCAGCGCGAGGCCTGGGAGACCCAGTACGCCGAGGCGCAGCAGCGCTTCGAGCAGCACCAGGCTCAGGTCATCAAGAGCCGCGAGGCCGACGAGGCCGCTGCCGCCGAGGGCGCTGCCGCCCCGGCCGCCAGTGGCAACGCCGGTGCGGGCATCTCGGGTGGTTCGTACTCCTCGGAGTCGGACGAGACCTCCGGCGCCCTGGCGTCGGACGAGGCCCTGGCCGCGCTCCGCGAGAAGCTGGCCGGCGGCCAGAGCTGATCGCAGCGCGCATCACACTCCGGTGTGAGCCGAGCTGAGTAGTCGCGTAGCACGGTGAGGCCCGTCCCCTTCGGGGGGCGGGCCTCACCGCGTTTTCCGCCCCGAGATCTGTTGCGTTCTCGTGAAGGGACACGAAGGAGCCCAACTGGGGAATGGTGAAGGCTCCTTGGACGTTCTTGGCAGAGAACACGGCGAGGAGGAGTGGTGACGGTGCTTGATCCGCAGGGTTTGTACGAATGGGACGCCAAGGGCCTGGCGGTGGCCGACCTGGCGCTGACCCAGGACTCGGCCGGCCTGGTCATGCTGTATCACTTCGAGGGCTACATGGACGCGGGCGAGGCCGGCGACCAGATCATCGAGCGACTGCTCGACACCCTGCCCCACCAACTGGTGGCCCGGTTCGACGCCGACCGCCTGGTGGACTACCGGGCCCGGCGCCCGCTGCTGACCTTCCGGCGTGACCACTGGAGCGAGTTCGAGGAGCCCCGGCTGGAGGTCCGGATCGTCCAGGACGCCACCGGAGCCCCCTTCCTCCTCCTGTCCGGCCCGGAGCCGGACGTGGAGTGGGAGCGCTTCTCGGTCGCCGTCCGGCAGATCGTCGAGCGCCTCGGGGTCCGCCTCTCCGTCAACTTCCGGGGCATCCCGATGGGCGTCCCGCACACCCGGCCCGTCGGCATCACCCCGCACGGCAACCGGACCGACCTCATGCCCGGCCACCGCAGCCCCTTCGACGAGGCACAGGTACCGGGCAGCGCGGAGTCGCTCGTGGAGTTCCGCCTCGCACAGGCCGGGCACGATGTGCTCGGGGTCGCCGCGCACGTCCCGCACTACGTCGCCCGCTCCCCGTACCCGGACGCCGCGCTGACGGCGCTGGAGGCGATCACGGCGGCGACCGGGCTGGTGCTGCCGGCCGTGGCGCACGCGCTGCGCACCGAGGCGCACCGCACCCAGACGGAGATCGACCGGCAGATCCGGGAGGGCGACGAGGAGCTGGTCGCCCTGGTGCAGGGTCTGGAGCACCAGTACGACGCGGCGGCCGGCGCCGAGACCCGGGGCAACATGATCGCCGAGCCCGCGGAGATCCCGTCGGCGGACGAGATCGGGCGCGAGTTCGAACGGTTCCTGGCGGAGCGCGAGGGCGAGGGCTGAGACCACCCCCTGGGCACCCGGGCCGCCCGGGTACCCGGACACCCCGGGGCCCCGCGATCCGGTGAACGCGGCGCTAGGCTGCTGACCATGCTGAAAGTGGGCCTGACGGGCGGAATAGGTGCCGGCAAGAGCGAGGTCTCGCGCCTGCTGGCGGGGTACGGTGCCGTGGTCGTGGACGCCGACCGGATCGCACGGGAGGTCGTCGAGCCGGGTACGCCTGGGCTCGCGGCCGTCGTGGCGGCCTTCGGGGAGTCGGTACTGACCCCCGAGGGGAGGCTGGACCGGCCCGAGTTGGGCTCGATCGTGTTCGCCGACCCGGCGAAGCTCCAGATCCTCAACGCCATCGTGCACCCGCTGGTCGGCGCCCGGTCCGCCGAGCTGGAGGCCGCCGCGGGAGCCGACGCCATCGTGGTGCACGACGTACCGCTGCTCGCGGAGAACGGCCTGGCGCCGCTGTACGACCTGGTGGTCGTGGTGGACGCGGCGACCGAGACGCAGCTGGCGCGGCTGACCGCGCGGCGCGGGATGGCCGAGGAGGAGGCGCGGGCCCGGATGGCCGCGCAGGCCACGCGGGAGCGGCGGCTGGCGGTGGCCACGCTCGTCATCGACAACGACGGTCCGCTGGAGGCGCTGGAGCCGCAGGTCCGCACGGTGTGGGAGGAGCTCACGGCGCGGGCCGCGGCGCGGGCCGCCGACCGCGGGGCGTGACGTGCCCATGGAATAGCGGGCCCGCCGTCGAGCGTTGAACGCGGCCGTAGAGGGAAGGAACAGATCGTGTCCGACACCACGCCGCCGCCGTCCTCGTCGTCTTCGTCCTCCGGATCGGCGAGTCCGGAGACGCACGTCATCGACTACCGGGCCGCCGAGCAGCTGCTCGCCGCACGCGACCCGCGCGGCGCGGTGAAGCTGCTCGACTCCGTCATAGCGGCCCACCCGGAGAACACGGCGGCCCGGCTGCTGCGCGCCCGGGCCTTCTTCGCGGCGGCCCAACTGCGCCCGGCCGCCCTGGAGTTCGAGCTGGTGCTGGAGCGGGAGCCGGACAACGCCTTCGCCCACTTCGCGCTGGCCCGCACCCATCAGCGCTCGGGCCGGCCCGAGCAGGCGCGCAAGCACTTCCGGCTGGCCGCCGCCCTCGATCCGCAGCCGGAGTACCTGGAGGCCGCCCGCTTCGAGCGGTAGCAGGGCTGGGGCGCGCCCCAGCCCGCGGCCCCGGCCGCCCTCAGTGCGTTCGGGGCGGCTTCGGCATCCTCGGCTGCTCCGGCGGCTCGTACGGGGGGACGTCCGGGCCCGGCTGGTAGTGCGGCCCCTGGCGGATGTGCCGGGTCACCACGATCAGGTCCACGGCGGCCAGCAGCGCGATCGCCCCGCAGACCGCCGCCCAGCCGGAACGGTCGGCCAGTGAGAAGGCCACCGTCCCGGCGACGGACCAGAGCAGCCCCCACAGACTCAGCCAGAACCGCATCCGCAGCGGACTGCGGGCGGTCACCGGCTCGTTCCCGGAACGCATGGCCATCGCCTCGGATCGGCTGGAGGGGCCCGGTCTCCATGGTCCCACCGGTGGGGCGCGGGGGCGCCGTGCTCACGGGTTGAGCTTGTTCACGGCCTTGGTGGTGGTCTTCTTGAAGGCGGCGACCGGGGCCCGGGACAGGTCGCCCATCTCCCCCCACGTCACGACGGTGACCGTGGAGCCGTCGCGCCCGACCCCGTACAGGTGCACGCCGGGCTCGGACTCCGGCATCGAGCTGTGCACCCCGTAGACGTGCGCGCCCTCCTCCACGGGAAGGGTCCCGTAGTCCTGCCAGGAGGCCGTGCCGCCCGGGCTCGTCCGCAGCCAGTCGGCGGCGCAGGCCGCGACCCGCCGCTCCAGCTTCCCGACCAGCTCGACGGCGGCCGCCGTCGACGCGGCGCGGACGGAGATCTGCGTGGCACCCGTGTCGTACTCGGTGCCGAACTCGCGGTGCCAGCTGCCCGCGGCCGGGAGCACGCCGCCCAGGCAGAACGGCGCGAACGCGGGCAGCCCCCGGTTGACCTGGCCGGCGAACCACGGCGAGCCGGGGTGGGGCGGCAGGTCGGCGCCGCTCAGGAACCCGGGTGCGGTCGCGGCCGTGGCGGAGGTCGAGGCGGTGAGGACGAGGGCGGCGGCCGCCGCGACGAGCGCGGTGGTGAGGGTGGTGGCGGTGCCGGAGCGTCGGAACATGGTCGGTTCTCCCCGTGGTGGTCGGTGTGGTGATCGCTGCTGAGGGGTACGTCGACAGCCTTCCCCCGGCCCGGGGTGTCGGGCGACGGATCGCGTCGGATTCGGGACACTGGAACGGCCGTACGTGCTGTCACCTGGGGGAACACCCCTTGCATGGAACGCAGTCGTGGGACGGGGGAACGCCGTGGGTGCGGGTCGGGGCGAGGTCGGGGGCGAAGGAGCGGGTTCGGGCGAGGCGGAGCGGTTCGCCCGGCGCTTGCGGGAACTGAAGGAACGGGCGGGGCTGAGTTACGGGGTGCTCGCGCGGAAGCTGCACACGAGCACCTCGACCCTGCACCGGTACTGCAAGGGGGAGGCGGTCCCGACGGAGTTCGCGGTGGTCGACCGCTTCGCGCGGCTCTGCGGGGCCTCGCAGGCGGAGGCGGTGGAGCTGCACCGGGCGTGGCTGCTGGCGGACGCGCGGCGACGGGCGGCGGCGCGGACGGCGCCGTCGGGGGCGGGGGTGACGGGAGTGACGGGGGCGGCGGGGGCGACGGTCGCCGCGGTGACCGGGGAGCCGGCCGCCGCGACCGCTGCGGGTGCTTCTGCCGTTGCTGCCGTCCCGACCGACGAGCCGGAGCCGGTGGCGGTCGTGGTGGCGAGCGCTCCTGGTGCCGCTACCGTCCTCGTCTCCGTTCCCGCGGCCGCGGTACGGCCGCCCTGGTACCGGCGGCGGGGGGCGGTGGCCGCCGCGGCGGGCGTGACGGCGGGGGCGGTGGTCGTCGCGGTCCTGGCGGCGGCCGGTCCGCAACGGCGTGATCCGCGGGCGGGGGCCGGACCGACGGCGTCGGCGCCCGCCGACCGCGCGCCGTACCCCTCCCCGTCGTCCACGGCGTCCGGGTCGTCCGGGTCGTCCGTTTCGGCGGTCCCGACCGAGCCGTCCGCCACGGCCGCGCCGACGGCCCTCACCACTCCGTCCGGCCCGCCCGCCGCTCCGGCGGTACCGCTGAGGGCGGCGGTGCGGACCCATGTCTGGGCGGCCGGCTGCGACCACGCCTACCTGGCCGAGGGGGGTCCCGGCTCGGTGCCGCCGCCGCCCGTGGAGGCGGACGCGCCCGCTTGGGCGGGGGCGCAGCGCGCCGTGCACGCCGGGACCCAGATCGTGGAGGCCACCCTGCACGGCACGGGTGCGGGCACCGTGGTCTTGGAGGGCCTGGACGTACGGGTGACCGCGCGCCGGACCCCGCCCGCCTGGAACGTGTACCAGATGTCGCAGGGCTGCGGCGGGGCCCTGACGCCGGCCGCCTTCGCGGTGAACCTGGACGCGCCGCGCCCGCTGGCCCGGCCCGTCGCGGGCAACGACGCCGGTTCGGCGCTGCCCGCCCCCGCCTTCCCCCTGCGCGTGTCGGCCGCCGAGCCCGTCGTGCTGCGGGTGGAGGCCGCCACCACGGGCTGCGACTGCGACTGGTCCCTGGACCTGCGCTGGACCGGGCCGTCCGGCTCCGGCACCCTGCGCCTCGACGACTCCGGCCGTCCGCTGCGCACGAGCGCCACCACGGGCCGACCGGTGTACGGCTACGCGGCGGAGCAGTCCCGCTGGAGCCGCTGACCGGCTCGGGTCGACCCCTCGGCCTGAGGAGTGCGCAGGTCAGCGGGGTTGTCAGTGGCCGCGCCTAGACTCGGCGGCACCGGACATCCGTACCGGTCGCGATCAGAGCGGAACAGAGCAGAGCAGACCAGCGAAGGGGGAGGCGCCGTGACATCGCAGACGCAGACGCAGCCCCCGCACGGCTTCGCGCGCGCCCTGCTGCGCCACGCCGCCGTCTTCCTGCCCGCCGCCGTCCCGCGCGAGGGGCGGGTCGCCTTCTGGGCGCCCGACGGGGACGACCTGCCCGAAGCGGGGAAGGCGGTACCGCTCACGGTCGTGCGGCCGCACGGGGACGGCGTCCGCAGCCGTACGGTGCCCGCCGTGACCCTGTCCGTCACCACCGCCCTGCCGCTGCTCGCCCGGGCGCCCCGCAGTCCCGGCGCGCACCCCGCCACCCGCGCCTGGGGGACCGCCGCCGTCCAGGCCCTGACCCTGGTCGCCCGGGGCCGCTTGCTCCCCGGGCTCACCCCCGAGGGCATCGACGCCTGGCGCGCCGGCCCGCTGGACGCCGCCGACATCGACCACCTGCGCGCGGTGGCGGCCGCCCTCCCGTACGAGGGGTACGCGACGCCCCTGGTCGACCGTCGTCCGCTCCAGCTGCCCGATCCGGAGGCACTGCTGCGCGCCTTCCTCGACGCCGTCGCCGACAGCCTGCCCCGTACCCCCGCCGCAGCCGTGGCCGCCGGCCGCCCCTTCGCCGCCCGGGAACCGCAGCGGGTGCCCGGGATACAGGACTGGGCCGCACAGGTGGCGGCCGGAGCCGACACGGGCGTCGGGATCTCGCTCAGGCTGGACCTGTCCTCCTTCCGCATGTTCGATCAGGACGAGGACGAGGAAGGCGGGTACGGCGAGGCGTACGAGGACGGAGGAGCGGCGGGCCGCGCCGATGCGCCGCGCCGCGCGGGGGCCGCCGTCGTCCAGGTGCACAGCCTCGCCGATCCCACCCTCGTCACCGACGCCGGGACGCTGTGGGCGGGCACGGCCGCCGCCGGGTTCGGCGCCCGCGCCCGGATCGACGCGGTGCTCGCGCTGCGCCGGGCCGCGCGCGTGTGGCCGCCGCTGCTGCGCCTGCTGGACCAGCCCGCGCCCGATGTCCTCGCCCTGTCGGACCCGGAGCTCGAAGACCTGCTGGGCGTGGCCGCGACCCGGCTGGCCGAAGCCGGGGTCCTGGTCCACTGGCCGCGCGAGCTCGCCCGCAGCCTCACCGCGACCGCCGTCGTACGGTCCACCGCGCCCGGCTCCGCCACCGACGGCACGGCGTTCTTCGACGCGGAGCACCTCTTCGCCTTCTCCTGGGAACTGGCGCTCGGCGGCGACCGCCTCACCCCCGGGGAGATGGACGCCCTGGCGCAGGCCCACCGGCCGGTGGTGCGGCTGCGGGACCAGTGGGTGCGGGTCGACCCCGAGCTCGTGCGCAAGGCGCGCAAACGGGAGCTCGGGCTGCTGGATCCGGTGGACGCGCTGGCCACCGTACTGTCGGGAACGGCCGAGGTCGACGGGCAGCCGGTCGAGGCGGTTCCGGTGGGGGCCCTCGCCGCCCTGCGGGAGCGGCTCACGGGCGAGCTGGAACCGCTGCCGCCACCGCCCGCGCTCAAGGCCACCCTGCGCGACTACCAGGCACGCGGACTGGCCTGGTTGGACCTGATGACCTCGCTCGGCCTCGGCGGCTGCCTCGCCGACGACATGGGCCTGGGCAAGACCGTCACCCTCATCGCGCTCCACCTGCACCGGAACCGACCGGAGCCGACGCTCGTGGTGTGCCCCGCGTCGCTCCTGGGGAACTGGCAGCGCGAGATCGAGAAGTTCGCGCCCGGTACGCCCGTGCGCCGCTTCCACGGCGGCAGCCGCAGCTCCGACGACCTGACCTCCTGCGCGGGCGGTTTCGTGCTCACCACGTACGGGACGATGCGCGCCAGCGCCCCGTTGCTCGCGGAGCAGAGCTGGGGCATGGTCGTCGCCGACGAGGCGCAGCACGTCAAGAACCCCCATTCCGCGACGGCCAAGGCACTGCGCACGCTCCCCGCGCCGGCCCGGGTGGCGCTGACCGGCACCCCCGTGGAGAACAACCTCTCCGAGCTGTGGGCGCTGCTCGACTGGACCACGCCGGGGCTGCTGGGCCCGCTCACCACCTTCCGGGCCCGCCATGCCCGGCCGGTGGAGCACCAGCAGGAGGAGGACGGGGCCAATGAGGCGGCGGTCGCCCGGCTGGCCGCGCTGGTACGCCCCTTCCTGCTGCGCCGCAAGAAGTCCGACCCCGGGATCGCGCCGGAGCTGCCGCCGAAGACGGAGACCGATCACCCCGTCTCGCTCACCCGCGAGCAGGCCTCGCTGTACCAGGCAGCGGTGGACGAGGCGATGGCCGTGATCGAGTCGAGCGAGGGCATGGAGCGGCGCGGCATGATCATGAAGTTGCTGGCCTCGCTCAAGCAGATCTGCAACCACCCCGCGCAGTACCTGAAGGAGGCCCCGTCCGCGGACGGGCGGCTGCGCATCGCGCACCGCTCGGGCAAACTCGCGCTGCTGGACGAGCTGTTGGACACGATCCTGGCCGAGGGCGGCTCGGTCCTGGTCTTCACCCAGTACGTGACCACGGCCCGGCTCATCGAGCGGCACCTGTCCGACCGGGACATCCCGCACCAGCTGCTGCACGGCGGGACGCCGGTGCCGCGGCGCGAGGAGCTGGTGGACCGCTTCCAGGCGGGCGAGGTCCCGGTGTTCCTGCTGTCCTTGAAGGCGGCGGGCACCGGACTGAACCTCACCCGCGCCGGACACGTCATCCACTTCGACCGCTGGTGGAACCCGGCCGTCGAGGAGCAGGCCACCGACCGCGCCTACCGGATCGGCCAGACCCAGCCCGTCCAGGTCCACCGCATCATCGCGGAGGGGACGGTCGAGGACCGCATCGCCGAGATGCTGGAGACGAAGCGGGCCCTGGCCGACGCCGTCCTCGGTTCCGGGGAGTCGGCCCTGACCGAGCTGACCGACCGGGAGTTGGCCGACCTCGTCTCCCTGCGGAGGCCCGCGTGATCACCGCCCGGGACGACCGCCGCCGCACCTTCGACGCCGTGCCCGCAGGGGTGGAGGCCGCCAGCTGGTGGGGCCGGGCCTGGGTCTCGGCCCTCGAAGAGGTGTCCCGGGACCCGGCGCGCCTGGCCCGCGGCCGCACGTACGCCGCCGAGGGCCACGTGGACGCCGTCACCGTCACCCCGGGCCGGATCGTGGCGTACGTGCGGGGCAGTCGGGCCCGCCCGTACCGCACCGAGTTGTCCTTGCCCGCCTTCTCCGGACCCGAGTGGGACGACCTGCTGGAGGCCGTCGCGGCCGATCCGGCAGCCCTGGCCGCACTGCTGGAGCGGGAGGTTCCGCAGTCGCTCGCGGACGGTGTCCTGCCGGCCGAGGGCGAGCTCGTCCCGCGCTGCTCCTGCCCCGACGTCGCACGGCCGCCCTGCAAGCACGCGGCGGCCCTGTGCTACCGCGCCGCCCGGCTCCTCGACGAGGACCCGTTCGTCCTGCTGCTCCTGCGCGGCCGGGGCGAGCGGGAGCTCCTCGACGAGCTGACCCGCCGCAGCGCCGCCCACGCAGCGCGCGAACGGCCGGAGGACGCGCCGGACTTCCCCGGCGTGCCGGCCCGGGCCGCGCTCGCCCGGACCGCTCTGCCGCTGCTGCCGGCCCCGCTCGCCGCACCCGCCGCCGCCGGCCTGCCGCCCGCGTACCCGGCGGACCCGGCGGCCCCGGATCCGCTGGCCCTGGACCAGCTCGCCTGCGACGCGGCCGCCCGCGCCCTGGCCCTGCTCACCACCGCCGAGGACCCGATCGCCGGGCTCGACCTGTGGCAGGACGCCGTCCGCCTGGCCTCGGCGCACCCCACGGCGGGCCTGACCGGTGCGGCCCGCACCCTCTACCGCGACCTGGCCCGTGCCACCGGCCGGACCAGCACCGATCTGGCCCGGGCCGCCGCGGCCTGGCGCCAGGGCGGCCTCCGCGCCCTCGCCGCGCTGGAGGAGCCCTGGGATCCTCCGGCCGGCCCCTTCGACCGGGCCCGCCCGGCGCTACTCGCCGCCGGCGAGGGCTCCTTCCGCCCCGCCCGCAACCGCCTGACGGCCCTCACCCGGCAGCTCCGGCTGGGCCGGGACGCGCTCTGGTACGCCTACGAGTCCCGGCCGGACGAGGAGGACTGGTGGCCCACCGGCCACCCCTCCCCGGACCCGGTCACCGCCCTCCGGCACTGATCGCCGCCGCCCACGTCGTCAACGCCGTGAGAAGTGGGACGGGTGCAGCCGGGCCCTCAACCCGCGCCGGGCGCTGCTGAACCCCGCACCGCGCCGGGCCGTCCACACGGTCGGGTGCATCCGGCGACCTGTGTACCCGGTGACCTGTGCATCCGCGCAGGCCCGGGAAGGCGGCACGGAACGGGTCGAGCGGGCCGTCCACGTTCGGGAGGAGCGGCGGTCGTTCAGTCAGGAAGTAGGCACTACCCAGTACACGATGGGGTGAAATGCTTACCGGCCCTATAACCCGAACGGGTTCAGGGCGTTGTCTCCGGTGCGGGTGCAGCGCCCGCGGACTCCTCCGGAAGGCAGGGAACTGATGCGTCACAGTCGTCGGAATGGCTTGATCGCGGCGGTGGTCGCGGGAGGCGGGCTGGCGGTCGCGGGTATCGGCGGGCTCGCGCACGCCGACGCGGAGGCCGGTGGGCGGGCCGAACGCTCGCCCGGACTGCTGTCGGGGAATCTGGTCCAACTGCCGGTGAACACGCCGGTGAACGTCTGCGGCAACACGGTGAGCGTGATCGGCCTGCTCAATCCGGCCGCCGGGAACCGCTGCGCCAACGAGACCGGGGGCGGTGGCGGTGGGTATGCGGGGTCGAGCTCGCATGCGGCGCCCCGTCCGGCGGGGCCGTCGAAACCCGGCGCCGGCAACGGCGGCGGGGCCGTCGCCGACGCGCGCGGAAAGGATTCTCCGGGGCTGCTGTCCGGCAACGGGATCCAGCTCCCCGTCGACCTGCCGCTGAACGTCAGCGGCAACTCCGTCAATGTCGTCGGCGTCGGCAACGGCTCCCACGGCAACACCTCCGTCAACGGCGAGCGGCCCACCGGCGGCAAGCCCGCCCAGCCGTCCGTGGTCGGGCCGCCCGTGACCGAGCGACCGGCGACCCCGCCCGCCCCCGTGGCCCCGCCGCGGCACACCGAGGCACTCGCCCACACCGGCGCCGACGGCCTCGGATACCTGCTGCCCGGCGGTGGAGCGCTGCTACTGGGCGGGGCGCTCCTGTACCGCCGCTTCCGCCTCCGGTAGCGGATCCGTCCGCCAGCCGTCCAGGACGGCGTCGATCCGCGCGGCCAGTCGGGCCCGGGCCGCGAACCTCGGGACACCCGCCATCAGCAGGGCGTCGTACTCGGTGTCGGTGTGCCGCACGGCCGCCCGCACCGCCATCGACACCGCCGGCCCGTCGAGGGCCCGGCCGGCGGCGCTGCGGCCCACCCGGCCGCTGCCGCGCACCGAGGCGTGGGTCGCGATCGCCTGCGCTCGGGCGGGCGGGCACCCCGGGAACAGCCGGAGTATCTCCGCCGCGAACGCCGCCGTGAAACGGGTGTCCTCGGCCGCGCGGCGCAACCGGTCGCGCTCCCGGCGCCTGGCCCGTGCCTCGGAGTCCGCGAGACAGGCGCGCTCCGCGCGGGCCAGGGCGGCGTCCTCGACGAGGAGGCCCTGCCGCTCGTAGCGACGGCGCCGCCGGTTGAAGCGGACGACGACCGCGGACAGTGAACTGGCCTCCCGGGAACGCCGGGTGAGCGCGGCGTCCCCGCGCGGGAGGTACACCAGATGACCGAGATCGGCGCAGTCCAGGCAGCGCGGCACGCCCGCCTCGCGCACGAGGTGCCGCAGCGGCCCCCGTCGGCACTCGGCGCAGTGGATCTGCTTCCGGGACTCGAACACCACCAGGCTCATGCAGGTGTGATACCGCCGCGCCGGGCTCCTATCACCTGCGGAAGAACGGAGTTCGATGTTTCATCAACTCTTCCTGGATGCGGTGCTGTCCTCCTACGGTGGGGCCGGTGAGCCGCGACGGCTCACCGGGGGAGGACACATGGGTGGACGGCAGGCGACGGTACGGCCCGCGAGGGCGCGCTACGTGATACCCCCGGTCGGCCGGGAGATAGTCATCGCGCCCGGCGCCTGTACCGGCTGGCACTACCACCGGGTCCAGTTGAACGCCGTCGTGCGGTCGGGAACCCTGACCCGGGTTCTGCACGACCGCACCATAGAGGTGCACGCGGCCGGCACCACCTTCGTGGAACGGGCGGGCATCGGCCACGTCCACCTGGGCCACAACCTCGGGACCGAGCCGGTCGTCCTCTACGTGACCCCGGCGGGCCCCGACCGGGAGCCCTTCGCGATACCCGTCCCCCCGCCCCCCGGTGCGAGCCCGGCGGTCTGCCGGGCGCACCCCGAGTGAACCCGCCCGACCGGCCCGCCCCGCGCGTACCCGCCCCGCGCGTGCCCGCCCCGCGCGTGCCCGCCCCGCGCGTGCCGGAGCCGGCTCACACCAGGCGGCGTATCTCCCCGCGCACCCGGTAGAAGCCTCCCGAGGAGGCGTGCAGCCCGTCCACCACGTACCGGGCGCCGGGCTCCCGGATCCCGCGGGGGAACTGCACGTTCCACGACGGCTCGAAGCCCCCCGACACCACCTGCACGCGCATCCTGTTCCCCTGCTGCACGCACTCCACGATCACGCCCCCCGCCGGGGCCGCCGCCACCGACACCGAGGCCATGGACGCGGCCGAAGCGGCCGGCGTGTACACGGGCAGGGCCGCCGCCGACTTCACGTCGACCGCCGCCGGGACCGTGCCCCGCTGCGCCGCCGCGATGGCCTGCTCGCTCGCGTCGACGCAGACCAGCGATCCGTCCGTGGTGACCAGGTACAGCCGCTCGTCCAGGTACTGCATCGACAGCGCGGAGCCGCTGCCGGTACCCAGCTTCCACAGCCGCCGCCCGTCGGCGTCGAAGCAGTACACCGAGGAGCTGTAGTCACCGGCGAAGACGTGCTTGCCGTCCGGGGACGTCGCGCACGAGTACACCGCCGCGTCGCACTGGTAGGACGCCTCGATCGCACCGGTGGCCTTCGAGAGCCGCTGCACGGTGTTGCGCCCGGTGCCCGCGTACACCACGTGCTCCTCCTGCCAGCCGAACAGCACCCCGCCGTTGGTGCCGGTGTGCCACAACTGCCGCCCGCCGTCCGGGGCGTACGCGGTGACCCCCTTGCTGTGCCCGTGGTAGACCCCCCGCTCGTCGGCCCGGACCATCCAGGCGTGGGAGCCGTCCGACCGGCGCGACCACTGGAACTCGTCCTCGTGGTCGATGACCGTCAGACCGCCGTCGCGGTCGGACACGTTCAGCACGCCCTCGCGGATGTCGAGCCAGAAGATGTCCACGTCCTCCGCGATGTCGTACGCCCCGAACGGCACCTTCGACGACAGGTCGTACACCGTGCCGTCGTCGCAGCCCGCGTATATCCAGAACTCGTCCGCGACCAGGCACTTCACCCCGTCCGGCAGGGCGTAGCGCGCCAGCACCTCGCCGCCGTGGCTCAGCGTGTAGACGTCCCCCGCCTGGTTCCCGACCCAGCAGCGCTCCTCGTCCACATGGATCCCGAAGGCGGCGGAGCCCGTACGGAAGCGCCACAGCACGGGAGCCACCGCCCGCGCCGTCGACGGCGCCGAGACCACCTGGCGGCGCGTCACCGACCGGGCCGCGCGCTGTCCCCGCACCGCCGGGGCGTACCCCTTGCGCACCTTCTCGCCGATCTTCTTCGCGGCGGCGGCCCGCGCCTTGTCGACCGTCGGGAACGAGGAGCTCTGCAGCTGGCCGGCCGCGCCGATGCGCCCGTACCGCACGGAGACGGCGGTCCCGTCGACCGTCACCTCGTAGAACTTGTGCGCCGCGCCGTCCTCCTGCGACAGCTCCAGATACGTCGTCTCCCGAGCCATGACAGACCCCTCCCCGAAGGCCGGGCCGCCGGCTCCTGTCCGCCGGTGATCCCTCGTCAAAAACACTAGGGGCCGGCACTGACAACGGGCCGACACAATGGGTCCGTGCAGTTCGAAGCGATCACATGGCAGCGGATGGCCGAGCGGCTCGCCGGCCACCTCGGGACCCTCGCGGGCCCCTCCGGCGGGAACGCCCCCGAGTCCGGCGCGGGCGGATGGCAGCGCGTGGGCATCGACGGGGCCCCGGCCGCCGACACCGGCGTACTGGCCGCCGAGCTCGCCGACGCGCTGCGGTCGCGCGGCCGGCCGGTCCTGGTGGTCCCCGCCGGGGGCTTCCTGCGGCCGGCCTCCCTCCGCTTCGAGTTCGGGCGCGAGGACGTGGACTCCTACCTCGGCGCCTGGTACGACACGGCCGCGCTCTGGCGGGAGGTGTTCGGCCCCACGGACCCCGGCGGCACCGGGCGGGTGCTGCCCGACCTCTGGGACCCGGTGACGGACCGGGCGACCCGCAGCCCCTATGCGGAACTCCCCCCCGGCGGGGTGCTGATCGTGCACGGCCCGCTGCTGCTGGGGCACTGGTTCCCCTTCGACCTCGTCGTCCACGTGCGGCTCTCGGCGGGGGCGCTGGCCCGCCGCACCGAGGAGTCGGCGCGCTGGACCCTGCCCGCCTTCGCCCGCTACGAGGCCGAGACCGACCCGGCGTCGGCCGCCGACGTGCTGGTCAGGGCCGATGACCCGCGCCACCCCGCCTGGACGGGCGTCCGGGAGCGGTAGCGGGGCGCCAACGGTGCCGTCCGTCCGGGGATGCCCGCCCGTCCGGCGGTGCCCGCCTACGGCCTCCCGCCCAGGAGCGTCACCGCCACGGCGGCCGCGCGGCACCCGGCGCGCGCCGCCTCGACGGGGTCCGCGCCCGCCAGCCGGGCGGCGAGGAAGCCACCGGTGAACGCGTCCCCGGCCCCCGTGGAGTCCACCGCCTCGGCCGGCTCCGCCGCCACCTCGGCGGTGATCCGCCCCCGCTCGGCGACCAGGGCCCCGGCCGCGCCCCGGGTCACCACCACCAGCGGCACCCGCAGGCTGAGCTCCGCCGCGGCCCGGGCCACCCCGGCCGGCTCCGGCAGGCCCGCCAGCAGCCGGGCCTCGTCCTCGTTGGGCAGGAGTACGCCGATCCCCGCCACGGCGTCGAGGAAACGGTCGGGCCCCAGCCGCGCCAGGAACCCGGCCGAGGCCGGATCCACGCTCACCGGCACCCCCCGGGTCCGCGCCGCCCGCAGCGCGACCAGGGCCAGTTCCCGGCTGGAGTCGGCGAAGAACAGGTAGCCGGACAGGTGGAGGTGGGCCGCCCCGTCGAGCAGCGAGGGGGCCCAGTCGGCCGGGCAGAGCCGCAGCGCCGCCCCGAAGTCGGTCAGGAAGGTCCGCTCCGCGTCCTTGCCGACGAGCACCACCACCGTCCCGGTCGGCTCGGTCCGGTCGGTCACCAGCCGGGGCCGGACGCCCGACGCCAGCAGTGCCCGCTCGTGCCAGCGCGCCGATTCGGCGCCCACCCGGGCGAGGAGCCGTACCTCCCCCTCCCCCGTACGGGCCGCCCAGCAGGCGGCGTTGGCGCCGGCTCCGCCCGGCAGGGTCCGGATCCGGGCGACCGTGTCCGTGGCCGGAACCAGTGGCTCCGGGTGGACCGCCACCACGTCGGTCACGACGCCCCCGACGACCAGCAACGCCCCCGGCCCGGACGCCCGCGCCCCCGCCTCCGCTCCCGCCCCCGCATGCTCCGCCGCGCCCGCTGCCGCTCCCGCGCCCGCTGCCGCTCCCGCTCCCGCACCCTCCGCCGCGCCAGGCCCGGACGCCCCCGCCCCCGCCCCGGGCGCCCGCGCGGCGTCCGCCGGCCCGTGTGCGCCCGTCTCGCCCCCCGGCCCGGTCATGCCCGGGCCGCCCAGGCCCGCGCGATGCCGGCCCCGAGCCGCACGTTGCCCCGTACCGCCGCCAGGTTCGCCTCCAGCGAGGCCCCCTCCGTCGCCCGTACCAGGAAGTCCAGCAGGAACGGCGTCACCGCCTGCCCCGTGACGCCCCGCACCCGGCACTCGGCGAGTGCCTCCGCCAGCACCCGGTCGTGCAGGTCCGGATCCAGTTGCTCCGCCTCCGCCACCGGATGGGCCACCAGCAGCGCCGACTCCGGACCGCCGAGCGCGTCCTGAGCGGCCATCACCGCCGCCACCTCCTCCGGCCGGTCCACCGTCCAGTCCACCGGCTCGCCGGAATCGGCCAGGTAGAAGCCGGGGAAGCGGCGCGTCCGGTACCCGAGCACCCCCACCCCCAGCGTCTCCAGCCGCTGCAGCGTGGCCGGTACGTCCAGGATGGACTTCACCCCCGCGCACACCACCGTGATCCGCGTCCGCGCCAGCAGCGACAGGTCCGCCGACTCGTCCTGCGCCCGCACCCACTCCCGGTGCACGCCCCCCAGCCCGCCCGTGGCGAAGACCCGCAGGCCCGCCCGCGCGGCCAGGAAGGCGGTCGCGGACACCGTCGTCGCGCCGGTCGCCCCCGTCGCGAGCGCGGGGGCCAGGTCCCGGTGGCCGAGCTTGCGCACCCCCTCGCCGCCGGCGATCCGCTCCAGCTGCGCCTTGTCGAGACCCGCGTACGCCACGCCGTCCACGACCGCGATCGTCGCCGGTACCGCGCCCTCCGAGCGGACCAGCGCCTCCAGTTCCGTCCCCACCGCCAGATTGCGTGGGCGCGGCAGACCGTGCGCGATGATCGTCGATTCGAGGGCCACGACGGGCCGGCGCCGGGCGAGTGCCTCGCGTACCTCTTCGGACAGGACGGGTACGGGAAGCGGCCCCCGGGCTGCTGTGTGTTGTGACATGTCCCCATCCATGGCACAGGATTCGCGCCCCCAAACGCGCACCGGCCGCACCGGGCCGATCGTGTCCGAGTAGCACCCCGCGCCGCCCCCGGGGCCGGTCGCGAGGAGGGAGCCGGCCCG
This sequence comes from Streptomyces sp. NPDC055254, assembly GCF_053606025.1. Lineage (NCBI taxonomy): Bacteria > Bacillati > Actinomycetota > Actinomycetes > Kitasatosporales > Streptomycetaceae > Streptomyces > Streptomyces sp. NPDC055254. The sequence goes on from NZ_JBSGQV010000013.1 coordinate 51,045, forward strand.
ATGCCGCCGCGGGCCTGCGCGCCCTGCTCTTCGCGGACGCCCCCTTCGACACCGCGGCCTGCGCCGACGACGCCCCGCCCCACCCGCCGACCGCCGAGGACGCGGGCACCGCGACGGCCGGAACCCGCCGGTCCTCCCGCACGCCCCGCGCCGGCACGCGCCAGGGGAACCGCTGGACAGGGTGACGCGTCGGCGCTCGCGTTGCTGGACGCTGTGGTCACCGTGCCGGGCCGGCGGGCCGGATTAGGCTGGCGGGCCATGAGCACCAGTGATCACACGGACGAGTCCGCCGCCCCCGCCTCCTTCGCCGTCTCCGTGACCGACGTCCCCGACGCCGAACTGGAGGACGACGAGCTCGACCCCGAGCAGATCGTCTCCGGCGACCCGGTGGTGACGGGCCGGGTGCTGTGGGAGTCGGCGGACGGCAAGCAGGTGCGCGGCATCTGGCAGATCACCCCGGGCGTGGTCACCGACATCGAGGCCAACGAGCTGTTCGTGGTGGTCAGCGGCCGGGCCACGATCGAGGTCGAGGACGGCCCCACCCTGGAGGTCGGCCCCGGCTCCGCCTGCGTGCTCCGCGAGGGCGACCGGACCGTCTGGACCGTGCACGAGACGCTCCGCAAGGCCTACCACATCAGCTACTCCTGACGGGGGTGGCGCCGCGCGGTGAACAGCGCGAGCGCCGCCATCGGCAGCAGCAGCGCGGCCCCGATCGCGTTGAGCCAGCCGTAGCCGGCCTGCGCCATGACCAGGCCGGACGCCGCGCCGCCCACCGCGGCGGCCGTGTTCATGGTCAGGTCGCTCAAGCCCTGTACGGCGGCCCGCGCGGGCTGCGGCACCGAGTCGGTGAGCAGCGCGGAGCCGGACACCATCCCGGCTGACCAGCCCAGGCCGAGCAGGAACAGTCCGAGGGCGCTCTGGACGTGGCTCGGCCCGGCCGTGCCCGCGAGCAGCGCCGCGACCGACAGCAGCCCGGCCGCCAGACCGATCACGGACAGCCGCCCCAGACGGTCCGCGAGCCACCCCATCACGGGCGAGAAGGCGAACATGCCCGCGATGTGACCGCTGATGACCAGGCCGATGAGCTCCAGTCCGGCGCCGTGGTGGCCGAGGTCCACCGGGGTCATCACCATGATCGACACCATCGTGGTGTGGGACACGGCGACGGTGAGCAGGGCGAGCCGGGCGCGCGGGGACGCCTGGACGGCGGCGAGCGCCGCGCGCAGCGAACGGCTCGCGCGGGTCTGCTCCTCCGGCGCGGCCAGGGCCCGGGCGGTCAGCAGCGGATCCGGTCGCAGGAGTACGGCGATCAGCGCGCCGGTGAGCAGGAAGACGGCGGCGGCCCATACGAAGGGGCCCGCCGTCTGGGGTATCGAGGTGCCGGCGAAGCTCCGGCTGGCCGGGGCGGACAGGTTGGGTCCGAGCACCGCCCCGAGGGTGGAGGCCCACACGACGAGGGAGATCGCCCGGGCCCGCCGGTCCGGGGCGGCGAGGTCGGCGGCGGCGAACCGGGACTGGAGGTTGGCGGAGGACGCGGCACCGAAGGCGGCCATGCCGATCATCAGCAGCGGGAAGCTCTTGACGATGGTGGCGAGGACGACGAGGCCCGCGCCGAAGGCACCGATCAGGTACGCCAGGACCAGTCCGGGCCGGCGGCCCCGCGCGGTCATCAGGGCGGCGAGGGGCAGGGAGAGCAGGGCGGTGCCGACCACCGAGGCGGTGGAGGCGAAGCCGGACAGTGCCTCGGTGCCGCTGACCTCGGTGGCGAGCACCGGGGCCAGGGCGATGCTGATGGGCACGCCGATGCCGCCGAGGACCTGGGCCGCTATCAGCACGCCCGTCGTGCGCCGCCGGAGCCCCGGCAGGTCGGCCGCGGTCACGGCCGACGGCCGGTCGGTACCGGGCGAGGCGCTCACGCCGCGCGCCCCTGCCGCGATCGGCGGGCAGCTGTCCCGCGGGGCGGATACGGGGGACAAGGGCGGGCGGCGGGGCCGGGCGCGGCGGCGGCAGGAGTCACCGCGGCAGTGTGCCACCCCCCACCGCGCGCACGGAACCGAAAATCGGACCGGTTGTCCGTCCGGGCGGTGCGCACCCCGGCCGTGTCAGAACAGCGGCTGCGGAAGGACCCCCTCCAGGGCGAGGAGCAGGCGCTTGGTCTCCAGCCCGCCGCCGAACCCGCCGATGCCGCCGTCGTTCTCGACGACCCGGTGGCAGGCCACCACCAGCGGCAGCGGATTCGACCCCATGGCATTGCCCACGGCCTGGGCCCCGGAGGGCCGGCCGACGCGCGCGGCCAGTTCTCCGTACCCCACGACCGCCCCGTAGGGCACGGAACGGTCCAGTTCCAGCAGCACCTGCCGGTTGAAGCCGGAGCTGAGGCGCCAGTCCAGCGGCAGCTCGAAACGCCGCAGCGAACCGTCGAAGTACGCGGCGAGTTGGCGTACGGGCTCGGCGAGCAGCACTTCCTCACCCGGCGCGGGCCGCCGGGCGTCGGCGCCGAGCCGGGAGACGAGCCGGCCGATCAGCGCGTCGACGCGGTCCGGTCCGGCATGGAACTCGACCCGGACCAGACCCTCCGGGGTCGCTGCCAGGAGCAGGGGGCCGACGCCGCTGGGGACGACGGTCCATTCGAGGTGCGGCCCGCGGGGCCGCTCGGTGCTGTCCACACGTCCACGGTACGGGGCGGGACCGACAGTGCGGGCCCCGTACCGGCGTCATGGATCACTATCGGTCACACCGGTGACGGGTCTCGGGACTGGTCGCAGGACCCGCCGCGGAACCGGTCGCGGGACCGGCCTCGCGGGACCCGCCGCGGAGAGGGTCACCGGAACGGGTCACCGGGCCCGGTCGCCCGGGGCCGGCGGCCCCAGAGGTGCTCAGAACCCGCCCACGGCCTCCCGCACCACGTCCGGGGCGTTGGTGATGATCCCGTCCACCCCCATGCTCCGCACCTTCCGGGCCGTGGCCGCGTCGTCCACGATCCAGGTGTCCACCTCCATGGTCCTGCCGTGGGCGCCGCGCAGGCCGTGCACGGCCGCGACCCAGTCGGCCGAGATCGTGGTGTGCCACGGGTTGATCCGGTCGGTGAACTCGGCGTACTTCGGCAGGTCCGCCACCGACGGAGTGCCCAGGAACGCCGTGACGAGGTCCGGGCGCAGCCGGTGCACGATGCGGACGCAGTCGGTGCTGAAGCTCTGCACCACCAGACGCTGCGTCACGTACCGCTTTTCGAGCCAGCCGGCCTCGCCGAGCACCTTGAGGGTCTCCTCCTCGATGCCGGGGTAGAGCTCGGGCTTCTTGATCTCCAGCAGCAGCCGCTGCTGGTTGCGCCGCACCCGGTCGAGGTACTCCCGCAGCGTCGGTACGAAGGCCCCCGCGTACTCCTCGTCGAACCAGGTGCCCGCGTCCAGGGTGGCGATCTCCGCCGCGGTGAAGTCCCTGACCCGCCAGGGCTTGCGGTCCGGGAACACCTGCTCGACGTCGGTGGTGCGGGCCAGGGTGTCGTCGTGGATCACCACCAGCTCGCCGTCCTTCGTGCGCTGCACGTCGTTCTCGACCCAGTCGAATCCGAGCCGCATCGCCAGGTCGACCGCTTCGAGGGTGTTCTCCGGGGCGTAGGCCGAAGCCCCCCGGTGGGCGTACACCACGGGCCCCTCGAACAGGCCGCCGTCCCCGGCGGACCGGGGGGCGAAGGGGCGGCCCGGGGAGGCGGCGGAGGCGGCGGAGACTGTCCCGCCGAGCACGGTGAGGGTGAAACCCAGGAATGCGGCGGCTGCCGCGGCGGCGGGTCGGACGACGTACATGTGCGTTCTCCTCGGGTCGTGAACCCTGGTCCCCGTCCCGAACGGACGCGGCGCGGCAGACGTTGCGGCGATGCACTTCACGGCGGTCTTTGTCAGGCGATCATGTGGTTGAAGATCACATGGGCGCCACCGAACTACGACAAACGGACCACGCGGCCGAGGTCCCGCCGCAGCCGGGCGCGCCGCCGCCGCCGTGCTTTCACCCGGCCTTCACCGCGTCGTCGCCCCGCCGCCGCCCGGCCACGGTGCGGTACCCACCCGTCACCGCCCGGAGCGCACGCGCGGGTGGGGCGTGAGTGTCAGTGGGGGGTCGTACGGTTGACCCATGCGGCCCGTATCGAAGATCGAACGCACGGTGGCGCCTTTCGAGGTCGTCAGCCCCTACCAGCCCAGCGGGGACCAGCCGGCGGCCATCGCCGAGCTGGAGAAGCGCATCCGCGCGGGGGAGAAGGACGTCGTCCTGCTGGGTGCGACCGGCACCGGCAAGTCGGCGACCACGGCCTGGATGATCGAGAAGCTACAGCGCCCGACCCTGGTGATGGCCCCGAACAAGACGCTGGCCGCCCAGCTGGCGAACGAGTTCCGCGAGCTCCTGCCGAACAACGCCGTCGAGTACTTCGTCTCGTACTACGACTACTACCAGCCCGAGGCGTACGTACCGCAGTCGGACACGTACATCGAGAAGGACTCCTCGATCAACGAGGAGGTGGAGCGGCTGCGCCACTCCGCCACCAACTCGCTGCTGACCCGGCGCGACGTGATCGTCGTCGCCTCCGTGTCCTGCATCTACGGCCTCGGAACCCCGCAGGAGTACGTCGACCGGATGGTCTCCCTCAAGATCGGCGAGGAGATCGACCGGGACCAGCTGCTGCGCCGCTTCGTGGACATCCAGTACACCCGCAACGACGTGGCCTTCACCCGGGGCACCTTCCGGGTGCGCGGCGACACCATCGAGATCTTTCCGGTCTACGAGGAACTGGCCGTCCGCATCGAGATGTTCGGCGACGAGATCGAGGCCCTCTCCACCCTGCACCCGCTGACGGGCGAGGTCATCAGCGAGGACCGCGAGCTGTACGTCTTCCCCGCCAGCCACTACGTCGCGGGCCCCGAGCGCATGGAGAAGGCGGTCCGGGGCATCGAGGCTGAGCTCACCGAGCGGCTCGCCGAGCTGGAGAAGCAGGGCAAGATGCTGGAGGCCCAGCGGCTGCGCATGCGCACCACCTACGACCTGGAGATGATGCGCCAGATCGGGTCCTGCTCCGGCATTGAGAACTACTCGCTGCACATGGACGACCGCGAGCGCGGCTCGGCGCCCAACACGCTCATCGACTACTTCCCCGAGGACTTCCTCCTCGTCATCGACGAGTCGCACGTCACGGTCCCGCAGATCGGCGCGATGTACGAGGGTGACGCCTCGCGCAAGCGGACCCTCGTGGACCACGGCTTCCGCCTGCCCTCCGCTCTCGACAACCGGCCGTTGAAGTGGGAGGAGTTCCAGAAGCGGATCGGCCAGACCGTCTACCTGTCGGCGACCCCCGGCAAGTACGAGCTCTCCCGCGGGGACGGCTTCGTCGAGCAGATCATCCGCCCCACCGGCCTCATCGACCCCGAGGTCGTCGTCAAGCCCACCGAGGGCCAGATCGACGACCTGGTGCACGAGATCCGCGGGCGCGTCGAGAAGGACGAGCGGGTCCTGGTCACCACCCTGACCAAGAAGATGTCCGAGGACCTCACCGACTACTTCCTGGAGCTCGGCATCCAGGTCCGCTACCTGCACAGCGACGTCGACACCCTGCGCCGCATCGAGCTCCTGCGGGAGCTGCGGGCCGGCGAGTACGACGTGCTCGTGGGCATCAACCTGCTCCGCGAGGGCCTCGACCTGCCCGAGGTGTCCCTGGTGGCGATCCTCGACGCCGACAAGGAGGGCTTCCTGCGCTCGGGGACCTCGCTCATCCAGACCATCGGCCGTGCCGCGCGCAACGTGTCGGGCCAGGTCCATATGTACGCGGACAAGATGACGCCGGCGATGGAGAAGGCCATCGACGAGACCAACCGGCGCCGCGAGAAGCAGATCGCCTACAACACGGCCAACGGGATCGACCCGCAGCCGCTGCGCAAGAAGATCAACGACATCGTCGCCACCATCGCCCGAGAGGAACTCGACACCGAGGAGCTCCTCGGTACCGGCTACCGGCAGGCGAAGGACGGCAGGGCGGCCAAGGCGCCGGTGCCCGCGCTCGGCGGCAAGGCGGACCGGTCCAAGGCGGGCAGGGGCGCCAAGGGGGCCGCGTCCGGCGAGGTGCTCACCGACCGTCCCGCCGCCGAACTGGCCTCGCTCATCGAGCAGATGACCGAGCGGATGCGCGCGGCCGCGGCCGAGTTGCAGTTCGAGGTCGCCGCCCGGATCCGGGACGAGGTGGGCGAGCTGAAGAAGGAGCTGCGGCAGATGAAGGAAGCGGGCCTCGCCTGACCCGGACCGGGTCAGTAGGGTTGGGGTACGGCCGCAGGTACACGCTGCGCACCGGTATTTCGGGGCGGGCTACGGAGAGGGGACAGCGCGTGACGGTCAACATGACCAAGGGTCAGGCCATCAGTCTGCAGAAGGCGGACGGAGGCACGCTGACCGCGGTCCGCATGGGCCTCGGTTGGCAGGCGGCGAAGCGCCGCGGGTTGTTCGGCTCGCGGACCCGGGAGATCGACCTGGACGCGTCGGCGGTGCTCTTCGCCGACAAGCAGCCGGTGGACGTCGTCTTCTTCCGGCACCTGCAGAGCGACGACGGCTCGGTCCGGCACACCGGTGACAACCTCGTCGGCGGCGTCGGCCAGGGCGGGGACGACGAGGCGATCCTCGTCGACCTCCAGCGGGTACCGGTGCACATCGACCAGATCGTCTTCACGGTGAACTCCTTCACCGGCCAGACGTTCCAGGAGGTGCAGAACGCGTTCTGCCGCATCGTCGACGAGACCAACGGCCAGGAGCTGGCCCGCTACACCCTCGACGGTGGCGGCCAGTACACCGCGCAGATCATGGCGAAGGTGTCCCGCGCGGGCACCGGCTGGCAGATGACGGCCCTCGGGAACCCGGCCAACGGCCGTACGTTCCAGGACCTGATGCCCTCGATCCTGCCGCACCTGTAGCAGGACCGGACAAGAGAAGAAGGCACGGGGGAGGGGCTGCACGATGACGGCCGAACTGGTCCGGGGGCAGAACCACCCCGTGTCCCGGAGTCGGGTGGAGATCAGGGTCTCGGCGGGCACACCCGTGCTCGCCCTGGCCTCGCTCGCCGACGAGCAGGGCCGGTTCTCCGGCTCCGAGGTACTGGCGCACCCGGGCGCCCCGTCCCTCCCCGGCGTGCGCGCGCCGGGGGAGCTCGCCGCCCGGCACACCTTCGCGGTGGACCTCGACGCCGTCGCGGCGGACGTCCACCGGGTCGCCGTGCTGCTGGTGCTGCCGCCCGGCGGCCCCGTCGGCTTCGGCGCGGTCCCGGCCTCCCACGTGGCCGTGGCCGACCCGGAGGGGGCCGAGCTCGCCGGGTACACCCTGACCGGGCTGGACGCCGAGACCGCCGTCGTGGCCATGGAGCTGTACCGGCGCCAGGGTGCCTGGAAGGTCCGCGCCGTGGGCCAGGGCTACGCGCGGGGCCTGGGCGCCCTGCTGGCCGACGGCGGACTTCCCGCCCCGGCCGCCACCGCGCTGGCCTCCGCCGTGCTGGCGGCGGCCGCCCCCGCAGCCGGGCGGGGCCACGGCACGCGCGCCGCCCTGCCTGCCCCGGTGGCCGACGTGCGCGCGCCGCAGGGCGGCGCCCGGCCGCCCGCACCGACCGGGCCGGACCCGGTGCCGGTCCCCGGCGTCCCGTACCCCGGCGCGCCCGGCCCCCTGCCCGCCGCGGACGGCGCGGACACCCCTGCCGACTCCGGCCCGGCCACCCTCAGCTACGTGCACCCGCGCCGCCGCCGGGCGAGCACCGAGCCGCCCGAGCCCGCGCCGCGCCCGGCGCCGCCCGCGCAGCCCGGCGAGACCCCGCGCCCGGTCGCGGGGGACGCCAGCGGCTGGTCCATGGAGGAGCGGCTCTACAACCAGGTCTGGGGCATGTTCGAGGACATGGCCCGCTCGGTCGCCGCCTACCGCAGCGCCGTCGACTTCGCCGACACCCGCCTGGACCGCGAGCTCGACGAGGCCCTGTCCGACCCGCGCCACCGGCTGGGCGGCTCCGGCAACGCGGCCCGCGACACCGCGCGGGCCCGCCGCGACGAGCTCGTGGCCCAGGCCCGCGCCGTCCTCGACCGGGACCTCGTCCAGCTGGCCGCCGAGTGCGACGTCGTCGAGCCCGCGCTGCCGGCCGCCTGCGCCCGCTGGGACAACCCCGTCTGGCAGGGGCACCGCGTGCCCGAGGAGGCCCCGCTGGCCCTGCGGCTGGGGGACCTGCACCTGCCCGAGCGGCCCGACCTGCGGATACCGATGCTGGTCCGGGTCCCGCTGGAGCGCGGCCTGTGGATCGACAACGGCCGCACCGGCTCCGAGGCCGCCATGGCCATGGACACCGACCGGCTGCGCCGCGCCGCCATGGACATGGCCGTGGCGCACGCCGTGCGGCTGCTGGCCGTCCACCCCGGTGGCCGCTTCTCCGTCCACGTCATCGACGCGGCCGGTGCCGGGTCCGCGGCCTTGGCGCCCCTCGTGCGCTCCGGGGTGCTGGCGGCTCCGCCCGCCGCCGGGGCCGCGGGGGTCACCCGGACCCTGGCGGACCTGACCCGCCGGGTGGACCTCGTGCAGATGGCGCTGCGGGCCGGCGCTCCGGAGGACCTGCCGCCGGACGTGGACACGGCGGACCAGCTGCTGATCGTGCACGACTTCCCGCACGGTTTCGACGACCGCTCGGTCACCCAGCTGCGGTACCTGGCGGACGAGGGTCCCGCGGTCGGCGTGCACCTGCTGATGGTCGCGGACCGTGACGAGGCCTCGGCGTACGGGCCGCTGCTGGATCCGCTGTGGCGGTCGCTGATGCGGTTGTCGCCCGTCCCGGACAACCACCTCGCCGATCCCTGGGTCCACCACGCCTGGACCTTCGAACCGGACCTCCCCCCGCAGGGCAGCCGGGTCCTCGACCAGGCACTGGACCGGGTGGCCGAGGGCCGTCGCTGACCAGCCGCTGACCAATCCTTGGGACTCCCTTTACCTTTACCGGCTCCGGCGGGTACCCTGGTGCGTGCGGAGGGGAGTATTCCTGCTTTCCTGCTACGACGTACCCGTCAATACGGACCACTCGGTTGCACAGCGCAGTCGGTCCCGGGGCGTCGGCCCACGGCCTCCAGGCCGCCCGGGTGGAAGAGACCTCCGGCAGCGATGACGCTGACGAAGTGCTGAGCCATCCGCCGGAGGCGTGTCAACCGTGGAAGTTTCCTGGAATCTGTGGGTCCTGACCATTCTCGGTCTGTCCCTGCTCATCGGCGCCGATTTCTTCATCGGCCGCAAACCGCACGACGTGTCCATCAAGGAAGCGGGCATCTGGTCGATCGTCTGGATCGTCCTCGCCGGACTGTTCGGCCTCGGCCTGTGGTACTTCGGCAACGGCCAGGCCTCCCAGGAGTTCTTCGCCGGCTTCATCACCGAGAAGTCCCTGAGCGTCGACAACCTCTTCGTCTTCGTCCTGATCATGGCGAAGTTCGCGGTGCCCTCCCACCTCCAGCAGCGCGTGCTGCTCGTGGGCGTACTGATCGCCCTGGTGCTGCGCGCGATCTTCATCGCGGCGGGCGCGGCGATCATCGCCAGCTTCTCCTGGGTGTTCTACATCTTCGGCGCGTTCCTGATCTACACCGCCTGGAAGCTGGTCCAGGAGGCCCGCAAGGACGAAGTGGACGAGGAGTTCGAGGAGAACCGGCTCCTCAAGTCCGTCGAGAAGAAGTTCGGCGTCGCGGACCGGTACCACGGCACCAAGCTCTTCATCGAGCAGAACGGCAAGCGCGTACTGACCCCCCTCATGGTCGTCATGCTCGCCATCGGCACCACCGACGTGCTGTTCGCCCTGGACTCCATCCCCGCGATCTTCGGCCTGACCCAGGACCCGTACATCGTCTTCACGGCCAACGCCTTCGCCCTCATGGGCCTGCGCCAGCTGTACTTCCTCATCGGCGGCCTGCTCAAGAAGCTGGTCCACCTCAGCTACGGCCTGTCGATCATCCTGGGCTTCATCGGCATCAAGCTGGTGCTCCACGCCCTGCACGAGTCCGGCGTCCACGTCCCGGTGATCTCGATCCCCGTCTCGCTCGGCGTCATCTGCGGTGTCCTGGTCATCACCACGATCACCAGCCTGATCGCCTCCAAGAAGCAGGCGGCGGCCGAGACCGCCGCCCGGTCGGAGAGCATCGACGCCTGAGCGCCTGAGCGCCTGAGCGCCTGAGCGCCTGAGCGCCTGAGCGACGGGCGCGGCGCTACGGGGCTACACGGGGGCGGCCGTTTCGGCCGCCCCCTTCTCCATGGCTCCGTCGGCCTCCGCCCGCGCCCGCACCACCTTGGGGCTGGTCTCCGGCAGCAGCGCGAAGCAGCCGAGGCTGACCAGGGCGATCCCGCTCAGGTACGCCGCCACGCCCCACGGCGGCCCGGACCCGTCCGCCAGCGCCGTCGCCACGATCGGGGTCAGCGCCCCGCCCAGCACCCCGCCCAGGTTGTATCCCACGGCCGCCCCCGTGCAGCGGATCCGCGGGGCGTACAGCTCCGGTAGGTACGCGCCGACCACCGCGAACATCGTCACCATCCCCAGCAGGGCTCCGACGAAGCCCGCGGTCATCAGCACCGGGTCCGCCGTACCGAGCAGCGCCACCAGCGGGAACATCCACACCGCGCACACCGCGCACCCCGCCAGGCACAGCGGACGGCGCCCGTAGTGGTCGCCGAGCACCGCCACCAGCGGGGTCACCAGGCCCTTGAGCGCGACCGCCGCCATGATGCAGGCCAGCATCACCGTGCGGCCCACACCGAGGTGCTCGGTGGCGTACGCGAGTGACCAGGTGGTGACCGCGTAGAAGACGGCGTACCCCACGGCGAGCGCCCCGCCGGTCAACAGCAGCAGCCGCCAGTGCCCGCGTACCACCTCCGCCAGCGGGGCCCGGGCCCGGCCGTCGGACTCGGTCAGCTCCCGGAACTGCGGGGTCTCCTCGACGGTGCGGCGCAGCCACAGCCCGGCCAGCGCCAGCACCCCGGCGGCCCAGAACGGCACCCGCCACCCCCACGAGGTGAACTGGGAGTCGGTCAGCAGCGCCGACAGGGCCAGGATCATGCCGTTGGCCAGCAGGAAGCCCACGGCCGGACCGGTCTGCGGGAAGCTCGACCACAGCCCCCGCCGCCCCTCGGGGGCGTGCTCGGCGGTGAGCAGCACCGCCCCGCCCCACTCGCCGCCGAGCCCGAGGCCCTGGAGGAAGCGCAGCAGGAGCAGCAGGACCGGCGCGGCCGTGCCGATCGACCCGTACGTGGGCACGCAGCCGACCGCCACGGTGGCGAGGCCGGTGAGCAGCAGCGAGCCGAGGAGCACCGGGCGGCGGCCGTAGCGGTCGCCGATGTGGCCGAAGACCGCCGAGCCGAGCGGGCGGGCGAGGAAGCCGACGCCGAAGGTGCCGAAGGCGGCGAGGGTGCCGGCGAGCGGGGAGAAGGACGGGAAGAAGAGCGGGCCGAGCACGAGGGCGGCGGCCGTGCCGTAGACGAAGAAGTCGTAGAACTCGATGGCGGTCCCGGCGAGGGAGGCCGTGGCCAGCCGCAGCATGGAGGGGGGCGGGGAGGGATCCTGGTGCATGGTGCAGCAGTTACCCCCTCCCCGGCCCCCACGGGGTGGGTTCGGTCGTCATCGACCGGAAGGAGTGCGCCCGGCGGCGAAGTTGACGGATTCGGTCGGCTACCAGCCGCGCTCGCGCCATTCGGCCAGGTGCGGCCGCTCCGCTCCCAGCATGGTGTCGTTGCCGTGCCCCGGGTACACCCAGGTCTCGTCCGGGAGCTGCTCGAAGAGCTTGTGCTGCACGTCGTCGACGAGCCGCTCGAAGGCCTTCGGGTCGCCCCAGGTGTTGCCGACGCCGCCCGGGAAGAGGCAGTCGCCGGTGAACACGTGCGGGTGCCCGTGCGGGTCGTCGTAGATCAGCGCGATCGAGCCGGGCGTGTGCCCGACCAGGTGCCGGGCCGTCAGCTCGACCCTGCCCACGCGCACGGTGTCCCCGTCCGCGACCGGTACCGCGGTCGGCACCGGGATGCCCTCGGCGTCGTGGACCCCCGCGTACGTGGTGGCGCCCGTCGCGTCGACCACCGCCTGGAGCGCGCCCCAGTGGTCGCCGTGCCGGTGGGTGGTGACGACGGACGCGATGCCGTCGTCCCCGATCAGGTTGAGCAGCGTGCCCGCCTCGGCGGCCGCGTCGATCAGCAGCTGCTCGCCCGTCGCCCGGCAGCGCAGCAGGTAGGCGTTGTTGTTCATCTCGCCCACCGCGACCTTGGAAATCATCAGGTCCGCGAGTTCGTGCACGTCGGCCGGACCGCCGACCTTGACCGCTCCGCTGTACGTCATGTCTCGATCCTAGAGGTGTGGCGTCCTAGAGCGGGGGGAGTGCGGGAAGGGGCCCGCCCGCCGTGGTCAGGGAGGCGCCCTTGTCGCCCCGGCCGGCCAGCCAGGCCAGCAGCCCGGCGGGGGTGCCGGACACGGTGACGACCGGGTCGCCGGCGGAGCCGGTGCGCCGGCGGGTCCCGTCGGTCGCCTCCAGGGCGGTCGGCGGCACCTCGGGGCGCCCGGACCAGCGGGCGGCGAGGAAGTCGATCTCGCGTCCGGTGAACTCGTCCGGGAGGTCGGAGAGCTCGTAGCCGATGTTCAGGTCGACGTGGTGCAGCTCCACCTCGACCAGGCGCCGGAAGGGAATGTTGGCGGCGAGGTCGGTGACGCCGTTGCGGAGCTCGACCGTGCGGGACCAGTCCCGGTCGCGGTCGCCGACGGCCAGGAAGCGGTCGGCGGAATCACGGACGTCCGCCAGTTGTTCTTCCAGAGGCCGACCGGAGTCGCGTGCGATGTCCGCGTCGCGCGCGGTGCCGCTCTCGTACATGGGGCGGCCCTCGAAAACGTTGACGAGGGCGTCCGCGTTGCGTGCGAGGTGGGCCAGGACGTGGCCGCGGGTCCAGCCGGGGAGGTGTGACTCCCCGGCGAGCGCGGCGTCGTCCAGTTTCGCCACGGCGGTCAGTAGCCGTTCCGTGGCCTCACGTACAGATCGCAGGTCGTGCACATGATCAGTCATGACGGCGAGCCTAGTGGCTCCCGGTCCCCGACCACACGATCGGGTGATGCGGTTGGCCGAGTGCCGTAAATCGAATGTGCGTGCTATACGCTCGGAAGTCCAGACTCCATCTCCACCGCAGAGGCGCCCCCCATACCCTGGGACGGGGGCCCGTGCCCCCGCTCTCTCAAGAAAGGTGCGGACCGGCGTGACCGACCGTCTCATCGTTCGTGGCGCTCGCGAGCACAACCTCAAGAACGTCTCGCTCGACCTGCCCCGCGACTCACTCATCGTCTTCACCGGACTCTCCGGGTCGGGCAAGTCCTCCCTGGCCTTCGACACGATCTTCGCCGAGGGCCAGCGCCGCTACGTCGAGTCGCTCTCGTCGTACGCCCGCCAGTTCCTCGGGCAGATGGACAAGCCCGACGTCGACTTCATCGAGGGCCTCTCCCCGGCCGTCTCGATCGACCAGAAGTCGACCTCGCGCAACCCGCGCTCGACCGTGGGCACCATCACCGAGGTCTACGACTACCTCCGCCTCCTCTTCGCGCGCATCGGCAAGCCGCACTGCCCCGAGTGCAGCCGCCCCATCTCGCGCCAGTCGCCGCAGGCGATCGTCGACAAGGTGCTCGCGCTCCCCGAGGGCAGCCGCTTCCAGGTGCTGTCCCCGCTCGTGCGCGAGCGCAAGGGCGAGTTCGTCGACCTCTTCTCCGACCTCCAGACCAAGGGGTACAGCCGGGCGCGGGTGGACGGGGAGACCATCCAGCTCTCCGAGCCGCCCGCGCTGAAGAAGCAGGAGAAGCACACCATCGAGGTGGTCATCGACCGCCTCACCGTCAAGGACAGCGCCAAGCGCCGGCTCACGGACTCCGTCGAGACCGCCCTCGGCCTCTCCGGCGGCATGGTCATCCTGGACTTCGTCGACCTCGCCGAGGACGACCCCGAGCGTGAGCGGATGTATTCCGAGCACCTCTACTGCCCGTACGACGACCTGTCCTTCGAGGAGCTGGAGCCGCGCTCCTTCTCCTTCAACTCCCCCTTCGGCGCCTGCCCCGAGTGCACCGGCATCGGCACGCGCATGGAGGTGGACCCGGATCTGATCATTCCGGACGAGGACAAGTCCCTGGACGAGGGCGCCGTATCGCCGTGGTCGCTGGGCCACACCAAGGACTACTTCCAGCGGCTGATCGGCGCGCTCGCCCAGGAACTGGGCTTCCGCACGGACATCGCGTGGGCGGGGCTCCCGCTGCGCGCGAAGAAGGCCCTGCTCTACGGGCACAAGACGCAGATCGAGGTCCGCTACCGCAACCGGTACGGGCGCGAGCGGGCGTACACGACCGCCTTCGAGGGCGCCGTGCCGTTCGTCAAGCGGCGGCACGCGGAGTCCGAGAGCGACGCCAGCCGCGAGCGCTTCGAGGGCTACATGCGCGAGGTGCCCTGTCCGACCTGTGAGGGGACCCGGCTCAAGCCGATCGTCCTCGCGGTGACGGTGATGGAGAAGTCCATCGCCGACGTCGCCGCCATGTCGATCAGCGAGTGCGCGGAGTTCCTCGGACGGATGCGGCTCGACGCCCGCGAGAAGAAGATCGCCGAGCGGGTCCTCAAGGAGGTCAACGAGCGGCTGCGCTTCCTCGTCGACGTCGGCCTGGACTACCTCTCGCTCAACCGCGCGGCCGGCACCCTCTCCGGCGGCGAGGCCCAGCGCATCCGGCTCGCCACGCAGATCGGCTCCGGCCTGGTCGGCGTGCTGTACGTCCTGGACGAGCCCTCGATCGGCCTGCACCAGCGGGACAACCACCGGCTGATCGAGACGCTGGTGCGGCTGCGCGACATGGGCAACACGCTCATCGTCGTCGAGCACGACGAGGACACCATCAAGGTGGCCGACTGGGTCGTCGACATCGGCCCGGGAGCGGGCGAGCACGGCGGCAAGGTCGTCCACAGCGGCTCGCTCAAGGATCTGCTGGAGAACACCGAGTCGGTGACGGGGCAGTACCTGTCGGGCAAGCGCTCCATCGCGATCCCTGACGTGCGCCGGCCCGTGAACGGCGAGCGGCAGCTGACCGTCCACGGCGCCAAGGAGAACAACCTGCGGGACATCGACGTGTCCTTCCCGCTGGGCGTGCTCACGGCGGTCACCGGCGTGTCGGGCTCGGGCAAGTCGACACTGGTCAACGACATCCTCTACACGCACCTGGCGCGCGAGCTGAACGGCGCCCGCTCGGTGCCGGGCCGGCACACCCGGGTGGAGGGGGACGACCTCGTCGACAAGGTCGTGCACGTCGACCAGTCGCCGATCGGCCGGACCCCCCGGTCGAACCCGGCCACGTACACCGGCGTCTTCGACCACGTGCGCAGGCTCTTCGCGGAGACCATGGAGGCGAAGGTGCGCGGCTACCTGCCGGGCCGCTTCTCCTTCAACGTGAAGGGCGGCCGGTGCGAGAACTGCTCCGGCGACGGCACGATCAAGATCGAGATGAACTTCCTGCCGGACGTCTACGTCCCGTGCGAGGTCTGCCACGGCGACCGGTACAACCGGGAGACGCTGGAGGTCCACTACAAGGGCAAGTCCATCGCGGAAGTCCTGAACATGCCGATCGAGGAGGCGCTGGGCTTCTTCGAAGCGGTGCCGACGATCGCTCGCCACCTCAAGACGCTCAACGAGGTCGGGCTGGGCTACGTCCGCCTCGGCCAGTCGGCGCCGACGCTGTCGGGCGGTGAGGCGCAGCGCGTGAAGCTCGCGTCCGAGCTGCAGAAGCGGTCGACGGGCCGCACGGTGTACGTGCTCGACGAGCCGACGACGGGCCTGCACTTCGAGGACATCTCGAAGCTGATCAAGGTGCTGTCGGGGCTGGTGGACAAGGGCAACTCGGTGATCGTCATCGAGCACAACCTGGACGTCGTCAAGACCGCGGACTGGGTCATCGACATGGGTCCGGAGGGCGGCTACGGCGGCGGCATCGTGGTCGCCGAGGGCACGCCCGAGCAGGTGGCCTCGGTCGGCGCGAGCCACACGGGCAAGTTCCTGCGGGACATCCTGGGAGCGGACCGGATCTCCGACGCCGGGTCGCCTCCGGCGCGGACGGTCAAGGCCGCGAAGAAGGCCCCGGCGAAGAAGGCCCCCGCGAAGAAGGCGGCGGCCGCGAAGAAGACCGCCGCCGCCCCGGCGAAGAAGGCGACACCCCGAGCCCGCAAGGCGTAGCCGCCGAGCGGAACCGGGTGCGGGAAGGGGTTCGGCCGCCGGGCCGGGCCCCTTCCCCGCCTCCGGGCGGAGGGTCCGGGCGGAGCCCCGGGTCTTTCGGCCGCGCCGGCGCACGGTGCGCGGGCGCGACCGCCGGCGGGCGCCGCCGGTCACAGCGCTAGGCGTCGAGCTCCGCCGCGTACGGCGGCTCGGCGCCGGCGCGGGTGCACGTCAGCGCGGCCGCGTGCGCGGCGTAGGACAGCACGTCCGGCCAGTCCACCGCCGGCCCCGGCGGGCCGACGGCCGCGAGCCGGTGCAGCAGCGCCGCGTTGACGGTGTCACCGGCGCCGATGGTGTCCGCCACGGCGACCCGGCGGGCCGCCACCGAGTGCTCCGCCCCGTCCCGCGTCCACACCGTCAGGCCCGCCGCGCCCCGGGTCAGCACCACCGCCGCGGGGCCCGCCGCGAGCCAGTCGCCGACCCGGCCGCCCAGCCAGGCCGCGTCCTCCTCCGACAGCTTGAGCACCGTCGTGTGCGGAAGCAGCCGCTCCCGGAACCGGGCCCGGTACGCCTCCGGGTCGGCGATCAGCGCCGGCCGGATGTTGGGGTCGAGCAGGGTCAGCACCCCGCGCCGCGACTCCCGCCGCAGCAGGGCCTCGTAGGCGCTCGCGCCCGGTTCCAGGACCAGCGAGCAGGTGCCGAGCGCGAGGGCCCGCACCGTGTCGGGAAAGGCGGGCGGGAGGGTGAACAGGCGGTCCGCCGTGCCCTCGACGTAGAAGCCGTACGAGGCCGAGCCGTCCGGGGCCAGCGACGGCACGGCGAGGGTGGTGGGCTCCGGCCCGCGCCGGACCAGCGACAGGTCCACCCCGGCCGCCCGCAGCCCGGCCAGCAGGCTCTCGCCGAAGCCGTCCGCCGAGACCCGCGAGCAGAAGGCGACCGGCGCGCCGAGCCGGCCCAGCGCGAGGGCGGTGTTGTACGGTCCGCCGCCCGGGCGGGGCAGCAGTGCGCCCGGGGGGTGGGCCACGGGCACCAGGTCGATGAGCGCTTCTCCGCCGACGACGATCACGCGGGGGAAGCTACCCCATCGGCCGCCGGTATCGTCGGGTGGGCCGGAGCCCCGCTCGGCACCGGCCCCGCTCGTCACCCAGGAGAGTTCCATGTCCGCGTCGCAGTCCTCCACCCGCCGTACCGTCCTCAAGGGCGCCGCCGCCCTCGTGGGGGCCGCCGGCGCCGGAGCGACCCTCGCGGCCTGCTCGACCGCGACGAACAGCGGCGGGAACACCCCGGCGACCCCCACCGCCCCGGTGGAGCTGGGCGCCGCGGCCGACGTCCCGGTGGGTGGCGCGAAGCTGTACCGGGAGCGGAAGCTGGTCGTCAGCTGCCCGGCCGAGGGCCAGTACAAGGCGTTCAGCGCCCAGTGCACGCACGCGGGCTGCGTCCTCGACGAGATCGTCGAGGGCGAGGGCAACTGCCCCTGCCACGGGAGCCGTTTCGACGTGACCACCGGCCGGGCCCTGCGCGGCCCGGCCACCGACCCGCTGCCCGCCGTCCCGGTCCGGGCGGAGAACGGCAGGCTCATCGCGGGCTGACCGGGCCCGGGCACCGGCCGGGGCGGATACCGCTCCCGGTCCTGGCCCTGGTCCCGCTCCCGGTCCTGGCCCTGGTCCCGCTCCCGGTCCCGGCCCTGGTCCCGGTCCCGTCCGTGTCCGCGGTCTAGTCCCAGTCCCAGGCGATCCCGAGGATGCCCCGCGACACCGTCTGCTCCACCAGGTGCACCGCCTGGTGCCGCCCGCTCGGCGTCAGGTCCGCGAGGGCCGTGCGCGGGGCCTGCGGGCCGGTACGGGCGAAGCGCCGGCAGCGCACGGGCAGGGCGGCGTCGTCGAACCGGACCTGGAGCATGTACTGGCCGCCCGCGTAGCTGAAGCCGCGCACGTACTCCCCGCTGCGCGCGCCGGTGCCGTCCTCGATGCCGTACCCGAAGACGTACGTGTCCCCGTGCCGCAGCCGGGCGTCGAAGAGCAGCTCCGCGACGACGACGCCGGCCGCCGGATGGTGCCGCACCCGGCCCGTGCGGCAGTTCTCCCGCGCCCGCACCCGCACCCGGGACGGGTCGCAGCCCGGATCGCCGTGGTGGACGGCGAGGTAGCGGTCGACCCCGTCGCGGTGGGCGCGGACGATCTGCTCCGAGTCCCGCGTCCGCAGTTCGCCGTCCGGCCCGATGCCGACCCGTTCGTGATGGCCGACCGAGTGCAGTCCGCCGTCGGTCGGCAGGTCCAGGCCGTCGAGCAGCTGCTCGACGGCCGCGCCCACGCTCACCAGGGCCCGGTACGAGCGGGCGGCCGGGCGGGAGGGTCCGGGCTCCGGCGTGCCCAGCAGCCGGACGAGCGCGCCGTCCGGCAGCTCCAGTATCTGCTCCAGGGCGCGGACGGCCCGGAGCGACTCCGCACGGCGCGGCCGCCGGGCGCCCTGCTGCCAGTAACTGAGGCTGGTGACACCCAGCTTGATGCCGCGCGCCGCGAGCCGGTGCTGCACCCGGTGCAGGGGGAGCCCGCGCGCGGCGAGGGCGGCGCGCAGGGCCAGGTGGAAGGGTCCGCCGCGCAGGAGCTGTCCGAGATCCGCCGTGTCTCCGGTCGGCCGCATGACGACTCCTCTGTGAACGTTCACTGGCGCCCGGGCGGGAGAGCGCTCCGACGGCTCACGGGGACCAGGTGAAACGACAGCAACCGTTCACACCGCAGCCTCACCGTTCACACCGCAATGTCAGGGCGTATTGAAGCGTGTTGACCTGATCGCGACAACACCCTGATGCTCCCCACAGCGTCCGGACGCGCTCCTCCACCCCCACTCTCCCCACCTCGGGAGGAACGCGATGCGCAACCGAAACCGGCGGCTTTCCCTGGCCGCCCTACTGACCGCCCTGCTCCTGGCCGTCCCCACGGCCACGGCCACGGCCACGGCCGCCTCCGGCACGGACACCGCCGTCCTCGCCTCCAAGCGGCTGAACATCACCATGCAGGCACAGCAGAAGACGAACTGGTGCTGGGCGGCCGGTGGCAACACCATCGCCACCTGGTTCGGCCGCACCTACAGCCAGAACCAGTTCTGCAACGCCGCCTTCAACCGCCAGCAGGGCTACGACTGCCCCAACAACCAGGCCACCCTCGGCAACGTCCAGACCGGACTGCGCTGGGCGGGCATCAACTCCGGCTCGTACGTCAACGGCTGGCTCCAGTACTCCACCGTGCAGAACGAGATCAACGCCAACCGCCCGATCGAGACCAGGATCCAGTGGTCCAACGGCGGCGGGCACATGCACGTGGTCTACGGCTACGACACCGCCAACAACTGGGTCTACTGGGGAGACCCGTGGCCGTCCAGCGACCGCTACAACTGGGCCTCCCACGCCTGGTACGTCAACAACAACACCTTCTCCTGGACCCACTCTCTCTACCGGATCGGGGCGTGACCGCCATGACCCTGCGCCCGCTGACCGCCGCCGGCGCGGTCCTCGCCGCCACCGTCCTCCTCGGCATCGCCCCGCAGGCGGCCGCGGCGGCGCCCGTGCCGCAGCCCCTGGCCGCCACCGCCGAGACCCGGGCCGAGGCCGGGCGGGCGGCCGCCGCCCCCGAGACCCTGGCCACGCTGTCCCGCTTCTTCGCCCGCGAGGGCAAGGTCTCGCCCGCCGCCGCGCAGCCGCGCATCGAGGGCGAGGCGCTGCCCGTGCACCACCTCTCGCCGGAGTTCGTCGCGGGCCGGGCGGGCGCGCCGGTGGCCCGCCTGGAGTTCCTCGCCAGCAAGGCGGTCTCCTCCGACGGCCAGCAGGCCGCGCTGTGGACCGCGAGGACCGAGGCCGGGTGGCAGGTCGTGAACATCGCGACCGGCGACGACGAGTTCCGCTACGCACGGCTCGGCGCGGCCGCGCTGCCCGGCGGCACCGTCTTCCGGGAACCGCAGATCGACGCGTGGTACGTGGCCGGTGACGGCAGGGTGCTGCCGCTGGACGAGGACGCCGCGCGGGCGGTGGGCGGCGGGGGCACCACGCTGGCCGGGTACCGGGCGCGCGTCGTGAAGGCGTACGGGGACAAGCTGGCCGGTTCCGCGTACGCGGAGGCAGGCATGGCGGGAGGCTTCGCCGATGGCTCCGCCGCGGGGCCGGTCGACATCGCCGCGCCGCCGCCGCCGGACTCCGGGGCCGGGACTCCGGTGGCGCCGGTGGCCGGCGGGGCGCTCGCGCTGACCGCAGCGGGAGCACTCCTCTTCCGCCGCCGCACCCCCGCCGCGTAACCCACCGCAGGGGGCCGGGCCCGTCGGGTCCGGTCCCCGGTGGGGTCCGGCTCCCGAGCGGGGGCCAGATTCAGCCCGCCGGCGTTGCCGAGGGAACCCGGCTCCGCCGGCACCGGGCTCTGCCCGGACCCGCGCCTCAATCGCCGGCGGGGCTGGAGGGGCGGTGGGCTGGAGGGGCCGGTGGGTCGCGGCGCCCCGGGGAGCCCGGCCGGGAGTGGCCGGTGGGGGGCGCCGGGAGCGGACGGGTACGGGGCGTTGTCAGTCGGCGCAAGTAGGGTGGCGGCATGGCCGACCCTTCCAGCTACCGCCCCAAGCCAGGGCAGGTCCCCGACTCCCCGGGGGTCTACAAGTTCCGCGACGAGCACCGCCGGGTGATCTACGTCGGGAAGGCCAAGAGCCTGCGCCAACGCCTGGCCAGCTACTTCCAGGACGTCGCCGGACTGCACCCCCGTACCGCCACCATGGTGACCACGGCCGCCTCCGTCGAGTGGACCGTCGTCTCCACCGAGGTCGAGGCGCTCCAGCTGGAGTACTCCTGGATCAAGGAGTTCGACCCCCGGTTCAACGTCAAGTACCGGGACGACAAGAGCTACCCCTCCCTCGCCGTCACCCTCAACGAGGAGTACCCGAGGGTCCAGGTCATGCGCGGGCCCAAGAAGAAGGGCGTGCGCTACTTCGGCCCCTACGGGCACGCCTGGGCCATCCGCGAGACCGTCGACCTGATGCTGCGGGTCTTCCCCGTCCGCACCTGCTCCGCCGGAGTGTTCAAGCGCTCCGCGCAGATCGGCCGCCCCTGCCTGCTCGGCTACATCGGCAAGTGCTCCGCGCCGTGCGTCGGCCGGGTCACCCCCGACGAGCACCGCGACCTCGCCGAGGACTTCTGCGACTTCATGGCCGGCCGCACCGGCACCTACCTCTCCCGCCTCGAACAGCAGATGCGTGAGGCCGCCGAGGAGATGGAGTACGAGAAGGCCGCCCGGCTGCGCGACGACATAGGGGCGCTGCGCCGCGCCATGGAGAAGAACGCCGTGGTGCTCGCCGATGCCACCGACGCCGACCTCGTCGCGGTCGCCGAGGACGAGCTCGAAGCCGCCGTGCAGATCTTCCACGTACGCGGCGGCCGGGTCCGCGGCCAGCGCGGCTGGGTCACCGACAAGGTCGAGGCCGTCGACACGGCCGGGCTCGTCGAGCACGCGCTCCAGCAGCTCTACGGGGAGGAGAAGGGCGAGGCGGTCCCCAAGGAGGTGCTGGTCCCGGCCCTCCCCGAGGACACCCCGGCCCTGAGCCAGTGGCTCGCCGAGCGCCGCGGGTCGAACGTCAGCCTGCGCATCCCGCAGCGCGGCGACAAGAAGGCCCTCATGGAGACCGTCCACCGCAACGCGCAGCAGTCCCTCATGCTGCACAAGACCAAGCGCGCCAGCGACCTGACCACCCGCTCGCGGGCCCTGGAGGAGATCGCCGAGGCCCTGGAGCTGGACAGCGCCCCGCTGCGCATCGAGTGCTACGACATCTCGCACCTCCAGGGCGACGACGTGGTGGCGTCGATGGTCGTCTTCGAGGACGGGCTCGCGCGCAAGAGCGAGTACCGGCGCTTCCAGGTCAAGTCCTTCGAGGGGCAGGACGACGTCCGCTCCATGCACGAGGTGGTGTCCCGCCGCTTCCGCCGCTACCTCCAGGAGAAGCTGAAGACGGGGGAGTGGGAGTCGGAGGAGTCCGGCGAGGTCGGGGAGGCGCCCGAGGACGACGGCCGGCCCAAGCGGTTCGCGTACCCGCCCCAGCTCGTGGTGGTCGACGGCGGCCGGCCTCAGGTCGCCGCCGCCAAGCGGGCGCTGGAGGAGCTCGGGGTCGACGACGTCGCCGTGTGCGGCCTGGCCAAGCGGCTGGAGGAGGTCTGGCTGCCCGGCGAGGACGACCCGGTGGTGCTGCCCCGCACCAGTGAGGGCCTCTACCTGCTCCAGCGGGTGCGTGACGAAGCGCACCGGTTCGCCATCCAGTACCAGCGCAACAAACGGGGCAAGCGCCTGCGGTCCGGCCCGCTGGACGACGTGCCCGGTCTCGGCGAGAGCCGCAAGCAGGCCCTGGTCAAACACTTCGGTTCGGTGAAAAAGCTGAGACAGGCGACAATCGACCAGATCTGCGAGGTCCCGGGCATAGGACGCAAGACGGCCGAGACCGTGGCCGCGGCCCTCGCCGGGGCCGTACCGGCCGGTCCCGCCGTCAACACGGCCACAGGAGAGATCATTGAGGACGAGACCCCCGCACCCGCGGGAGCAACGTCCGAACGGGGGACCGAGCAATGACCGAGCACGAGACCGCGCACGACCGAGACGGAGCACAGGTGAGTACGGGCACGACAGCGGAGCCCGGCGGCGAGACCGCCGAGGCGGCCATCCCCGAGCTGGTGATCATCTCCGGAATGTCCGGGGCCGGCCGCAGTACGGCGGCGAAGTGTCTGGAGGACCTCGGCTGGTTCGTCGTCGACAACCTGCCGCCCGCGCTGATCCCCACCATGGTGGAGCTCGGTGCCCGCTCGCAGGGCAATGTGGCGCGCATCGCCGTCGTCGTCGACGTCCGAGGCCGCCAGTTCTTCGACGCCCTGCGCGAGTCCCTCGCCGACCTCGACAGCAAGGGCGTCACCCGGCGCATCGTCTTCCTGGAGTCCTCCGACGACGCGCTGGTGCGCCGCTTCGAGTCGGTCCGCCGGCCGCACCCGCTGCAGGGCGACGGACGCATCACCGACGGCATCGCCGCCGAGCGCGACCTGCTGCGCGAGCTGCGCGGCGACGCCGACCTGGTGATCGACACCTCCAGCCTGAACGTGCACGAGCTGCGCGCCAAGATGGACGCCCAGTTCGCCGGGGACGAGGAGCCCGAGCTGCGGGCCACCGTCATGTCCTTCGGCTTCAAGTACGGCCTGCCCGTCGACGCCGACCTCGTCGTCGACTGCCGTTTCATCCCCAACCCGCACTGGGTCCCGGAGCTGCGCCCCTTCACCGGGCTCAACGAGGAGGTGTCGGGCTACGTCTTCAGCCAGCCCGGCGCCAAGGAGTTCCTCGACCGCTACACCGAGCTGCTCCAGCTCATCGCCGCCGGCTACCGCCGCGAGGGCAAGCGGTACGTGACCATCGCGGTCGGGTGCACGGGCGGCAAGCACCGCAGCGTGGCCATGTCCGAGAAGCTCGCCGCCCGCCTTGCCTCCGAAGGAGTCGAGACCGTCGTCGTCCACCGGGACATGGGGCGCGAGTGACCGCACGGACCCTGAGGCTGAGCCGCCTGCGGCGGCTCACCCCCGGCCGCGGCGACGGCGCCGGCGGCCGCAGCGGCCGCCGGCGCGCCGCCACGCCCAAGGTGGTGGCGCTCGGCGGCGGCCAGGGCCTGTCGGCCTCCCTCGCCGCCCTGCGCCGGATCACCGGTGACCTCACCGCCGTGGTCACCGTCGCCGACGACGGCGGTTCCAGCGGCCGGCTCCGCGAGGAGCTCGGCGTGCTGCCGCCCGGCGACCTGCGCAAGGCGCTGGCCGCGCTGTGCGGGGACGACGAGTGGGGCCAGACCTGGGCCCGCGTCATCCAGCACCGCTTCCAGTCGCGCGGCGACCTGCACGAGCACGCCGTCGGCAACCTGCTGATCGTCGCCCTGTGGGAGCAGCTCGGCGACCCGGTCCAGGCCCTCGACCTCGTCGGCAGGCTGCTCGGCGCGCAGGGCCGGGTGCTGCCCATGTCGGCGGTGCCGCTGGAGCTCCAGGCCCTGGTCAAGGGCCACGACCCGGCGCGTCCGGAGGACGTGGACACCGTACGGGGGCAGGCCACGGTGGCCCTCACCCCCGGTGAGGTGCTCTCCGTGCAGGTCGTGCCGAGCGACCCGCCGGCCGTGCCCGAGGCCGTCGCGGCGGTGCTGGACGCAGACTGGGTGGTCCTCGGCCCGGGGTCCTGGTTCTCCTCCGTGATCCCGCACCTGCTGGTGCCGGAACTGCTCGACGCGCTGAGCGGGACGAAGGCCCGCCGGGTCCTGTCGCTGAACCTCGCGCCGCAGCCCGGCGAAACCGAGGGCTTCTCTCCGCAGCGTCATTTGGAGGTTTTGGCCCGACACGCCCCTAAACTCGCCCTGGACGTGGTGCTGGCCGACGTGGCCGCCGTGCCCGACCGCGAGTCCCTCGCCGATGCCGCACAACGGTTCGGCGCCGCGGTCGAGCTGGCGCCGGTTGCCAGGCGGGACGGGTCTCCGAAGCATGATCCGGAGCTGCTCGCCGCCGCGTACGACCGTATTTTTCGGATGCATGGAAGGATCGGCCCATGGCGATGACGCCCGCGGTGAAGGATGAGATCTCCCGCCTGCCCGTCACCCGGACCTGCTGCAGAAAAGCGGAGGTCTCGGCGATTCTTCGGTTCGCGGGCGGGTTGCACCTGGTCAGCGGACGGATCGTCATCGAGGCGGAGCTGGACACGGGCATCGCCGCCCGCCGGCTGCGCAAGGACATCCTGGAGATCTTCGGCCATTCCTCGGACCTCGTGGTGATGGCCCCCGGCGGACTGCGCCGCGGAAGCCGCTACGTGGTCCGCGTCGTGGCCGGGGGCGACCAGCTGGCCCGCCAGACGGGCCTCGTGGACGGCCGGGGCCGACCGATCCGGGGTCTTCCCCCGCAGGTGGTCTCCGGGGCCACCTGCGATGCGGAGGCCGCCTGGCGCGGCGCCTTCCTGGCCCACGGCTCGCTCACCGAGCCGGGCCGGTCCTCCTCCCTGGAGGTCACCTGCCCCGGCCCGGAGGCCGCCCTGGCCCTGGTGGGCGCCGCCCGCAGGCTGTCCATCGCCGCCAAGGCCCGCGAGGTGCGGGGCGTGGACCGGGTCGTCGTCCGCGACGGCGACGCGATCGGAGCCCTGCTGACCCGCCTCGGCGCCCACGAGTCGGTGCTGGCCTGGGAGGAGCGGCGGATGCGGCGCGAGGTGCGCGCCACCGCCAACCGGCTCGCCAACTTCGACGACGCGAACCTGCGCCGCTCGGCCCGGGCGGCCGTGGCCGCGGGAGCCCGCGTACAGCGCGCGCTGGAGATCCTCGGCGAGGAGGTCCCCGAGCACCTCGCGGCGGCCGGCCGGCTGCGCATGGAGCACAAGCAGGCCTCGCTGGAGGAGCTCGGCGCGCTCGCCGACCCGCCGCTGACCAAGGACGCGGTCGCCGGCCGGATCCGCCGGCTGCTGGCGATGGCCGACAAGCGCGCCCAGGACCTCGGCATCCCGGGCACCGAGTCGAACCTCGACCTCAGCGAGGAGCTGGCCGACAACATGGCCGGCTGACCAGCCGGCGCCCGTACGCCGCGAGGGGCCCGCACGATCACCCGTGCGGGCCCCTCGCGGCACGCCCCATTGACATGACCATGGGCCGGTCTTGAGTCTGTCGTCCACAGCTTTCGTGGCAGACGACGCCCAGGGGGGCACATGAGGCACCGCGCGAGATCGATCCTCGCCGCAACCGCACTCGTCTTCGCAACCACATTCGCCGCGTTACCCGCCACGGCCCAGGCCCGGCCGGGCCCCGCCACCGCGGCCGGCTCCGCCGACGAGGAGATCCGGGTCTACGAGGCCGACATCACCCGGGAGCAGGTCCCGCTCGTCCTCGCCGCAGGCCAGGACGCCCACGAGCTCTCCGAGCGCGCTCCGGAGACCGGGACGGCCAGGGTCGAGCTCTTCCTCACGCCCGGCGGGGCCGGGGACCTCGCCGCCCAGGGCCTGCGGCTCACGGAACGCAAGGTCGGGGCCGAGGGCACGGCCCGGTCCAAGGCCGCCGGCGACGGAGTCTTCCGCCCGTACAGCGGCAAGGACGGCCTGCGGGAGGAGATCCTCGCGGCGGGCCGGGCGAACCCCGGCCTCACCAAGGTCGTCTCCCTCGGCAAGACCGTCCGGGGCCAGGACATCCTCGCCCTCAAGGTCAGCAAGAACGCCGCGAAGACCAAGGACGGCGACAAGCCCTCCGTGCTGTACATGTCCAACCAGCACGCCCGCGAGTGGATCACCCCGGAGATGACCCGGCGGCTGATGCACCACACGATCGACAGCTACGGCAAGGACCCGCGGATCACCGCCCTGGTGGACTCCACCGAGCTGTGGTTCCTGCTCTCCGCCAACCCCGACGGGTACGACTACACGCACGCCCCCGACGGCGAGCGGCTGTGGCGCAAGAACCTGCGCGACAACAACGGCGACGGCAGGACCACCGCGGTCGACGGCGTCGACCTCAACCGCAACTTCGCCTACAAGTGGGGCTACGACAACGAGGGCTCCTCACCCCATCGGGCGAGCGAGACCTACCGGGGCCCCCGGGCCTCCTCCGAGCCCGAGACCGTCGCCCTCGACCGGTTCCAGAAGCGCATCGGCTTCGAGTACGCCATCAACTACCACTCAGCCGCCGAGCTGCTGCTCTACGGCGTCGGCTGGCAGGTGGCCACGCCCACCCCGGACGACATCGCCTACCAGGCGCTGGCCGGCACCCCCGAGAACCCCGCCGTCCCGGGCTACTACCCGCAGGTCTCCTCCGAGCTGTACACCACCAACGGAGAGGCCGACGGACACGCGTCCAACGTCAACGGCATCATGATGTTCACACCGGAGATGACCACCTGCCAGACGGCCTCCGAGATCGATCCAAACGACCGGTGGAAGCCCGAGGACTGCGCCTCCGGCTTCAACTTCCCGGACGACGAGAAGCTCGTCCAGGCCGAGTTCGCGAAGAACGTCTCGTTCGCCCTCTCGGTCGGCGAGAGCGCCGCGCACCCGGACCGCCCGGCTTCCGCCGTGGGCCTGACCGCCGCCGACTTCACCCTCGACCCCTTCACCACCTCCTACGCGGCCCGCGGCGAGGAGCAGGCGGTCTCGGTCACGGCCCGCAAGGCGCTGCGGGACAAGGAGCTCAACTACCGCGTCAACGGCGGCCGTACGCACGACGAGGACCTCAAGCCCTGGAAGGGCGGCGACGTCTACGGCGGCGAGGACAACAACTGGTTCGACGAGTACCGGGCCGAGGTCGACGGGACGAAGCCGGGCGACCGGGTCGAGGTCTGGTTCACCGGCCGCGACCGCTCCGGCGAGCAGGTGTCCAGTGAGCGCTTCACCTACACGGTGGCCGAGCGGCCGCGCGCGGACGTGCTGGTCGTCGCCGAGGAGGGCGCCCCGGCGCAGCACGCCCGGACCTACGTCGACGCCCTGCGCGCCAACGGCAGGTCCGCGGCGGTGTGGGACGTCGCGGTGCAGGGCGCCCCGCACCACCTCGGGGTCCTCTCCCACTTCCGGACGGCCGTGCACCACACCGGCGCCAAGACACCGGGCGGTGACACGCAGCTCGCGATCCGCGACTTCCTGAACGAGGGCGGCAAGCTGATCGAGGCCGGTGAACTGGCCGGCGGCAACGCCCGGGTCGGCCGGGCCGTGACCAACGACTTCAGCCAGTACTGGCTCGGGGCCTACGGCCGTACGGGCGTGCGCGGCGCCACCGGGTTCGCCGGGGCGGGGACCCTCGCCGGCGCGGCGGGCGGCCTCGGCGACGCCGCGGGCAACCCGCTGGACGCGCCCGGGTCCTACACGGTGACCTCCGAGACCCTGGCGCCGGAACTCTTCCCGCAGTTCAAGAGCGCGCAGGCGGGGCAGTTCGGCGGGGTCGTGAACCCGTACGCCCCCTATGCCGGCGCCACGATGGCCTCGGCCCTGCACGAGGACAGCGACTGGAAGCGGCTGGTCACCGCCATCGACCTGACGCAGGTCGCCGCCGCCGACAAGCCGCAGCTCAAGCTCGCGCTGAACTGGAACACCGAGGAGGGCTACGACCACGCCCTCCTGGAGGCGCGCACGGCCGGCGGCGACGACTGGACCACGCTGCCCGACACGGGCGGCCTGAGCGGCACCGCCGTCCCACAGGAGTGCGCGGCCGGGTTCTTCATGAACGACCACCCGTTCCTGCGCCGCTACCTCACCCTGGCCGGCGGCGGCTGCACCCCGCAGGGAAGCAGCGGGGCCTGGAACAGCTTCACCGGCTCCTCCGGCGGCTGGAAGCAGGTCTCCTTCGACCTGAGCGCCTACGCGGGCAGGACCGTCGAGGTCTCGCTCTCCTACGTCACCGACCCGGGCTCCGGCGGCCGCGGCGTCTTCGCGGACGAGGCGCGCCTGAACGTGGGCGGCACCGATCGCCCCGCGGAGGGATTCGAGACCTCCCTGGGCGCGTGGACCGCCGGGGGCGCACCTGCCGGAAGCCCCGAAGTTCCGGGCGATTGGACCCGGTCGGGAGAGCTGTTCAGGTCCTACGCGGCCGTCACTACGCGTGACACCGTCCTGCTCGGCTTCGGCCTCGAACACCTGCCGGCCGCGAAGGACCGCGCCCTACTCGTCGGTAAGGCGCTGCATGCGCTGAACCGCTGATCAGCGGCCCTCCCGTCACTCACCCTGTGTGACGGGGCGCAAAGTCCCCGGGGTCCCGCCGGGAGCTTCCCGTACGGGGTCCGGGGGCGTGTCAGGTCCCCGCCGATGTCACTCGAAAGCTCACAGAGAGGTAGGGTCGTAAGCGGTCGGGGACATCCCATACAGCTCGCCGGCGCACTGACCGGCGCACCAACGAGGAGATCGGTTCGTGACGATCCGCGTAGGCATCAACGGTTTTGGCCGAATTGGCCGCAACTACTTTCGGGCGCTCCTGGAGCAGGGAGCGGACATCGAGATCGTCGGTGTCAACGACCTGACTGACAACGCCACCCTGGTGCACCTTCTCAAGTACGACACCATCCTGGGCCGCCTCAAGCACGAGGTCACCCACACCGCCGACACCATCACGGTCGGTGGCAACACCTTCAAGACCTTCGCCGAGCGCGACCCCGCGAACCTCCCCTGGGGCGAACTGGGTGCCGACATCGTCATCGAGTCGACCGGCATCTTCACCAAGAAGGCCGACGCCGCCAAGCACATCGCCGCCGGCGCGAAGAAGGTCCTCATCTCGGCTCCGGCCAAGGACGAGGACATCACGATCGTGATGGGCGTCAACCAGGACAAGTACGAGGCGGCCAACCACCACGTCATCTCCAACGCCTCCTGCACCACCAACTGCGTGGCGCCGATGGCCAAGGTCCTCCTGGAGAACTTCGGCATCGTCAAGGGCATGATGACGACGGTCCACGCCTACACGAACGACCAGCGCATCCTGGACTTCCCGCACTCGGACCTGCGCCGCGCCCGCGCCGCCGCCGAGAACATCATCCCGACCACCACCGGTGCCGCCAAGGCCACCGCGCTGGTGATCCCGGAGCTGGCGGGCAAGCTCGACGGCATCGCGATGCGCGTCCCGGTCCCGACCGGCTCCGTGACCGACCTGGTCATCGAGCTGGAGCGCGAGGTCACCAAGGACGAGGTCAACACCGCCTTCCAGAAGGCCGCGGAGGGCCAGCTGAAGGGCATCCTCGACTACACCGAGGACGCGATCGTCTCTTCCGACATCGTGAACTGGCCCGCGTCCTGCACCTTCGACTCCTCCCTGACGATGGTCCAGGGCAAGAACGTCAAGGTCATCGGCTGGTACGACAACGAGTGGGGCTACTCCAACCGTCTCGTGGACCTTACGGTCTTCGTCGGTGGCCAGCTCTAAGGTCGCCCCGGTACCAAGGCAAGGCACCACGATGTGAGCACAGGGTCCGGGCAGCGCGACGAAGCGCCGCACGGGCCCTGTCGCTTGCCTCGTTCTCCCTTCCTCGCCCTCCGGGTGAAGGGCTCACAAGGAGTAGGAACACATGAAGACGATCGACGAACTGCTCGCCGAAGGCGTCAAGGGCAAGCGGGTCTTCGTCCGCGCGGACCTGAACGTCCCGCTCGCCGAGGGCGTTATCACCGACGACGGCCGCATCCGCGCCGTGCAGCCCACGATCGCGAAGCTCGCCGAAGCCGGCGCCCGCGTCGTCGTGGCCTCGCACCTGGGCCGCCCCAAGGGCGCTCCGGACCCTGCCTTCTCGCTCGCCCCGGCCGCGAAGCGCCTGGGCGAACTGCTCGGCGCGGACGTCGCGTTCGCCACCGACACCGTCGGCGACTCCGCCCGCGCGACCGTCGCCGCCCTCACCGACGGCCGGGTCGCCGTCATCGAGAACCTGCGCTTCAACGCCGGTGAGACCGCGAAGGACGACGCCGAGCGCGGCGCCTTCGCGGACCAGCTCGCGGAGCTCGCCGACATCTACGTCGGCGACGGCTTCGGCGCCGTCCACCGCAAGCACGCCTCGGTCTTCGACCTCCCCGCCCGCCTGCCGCACGCGGCCGGCTCCCTCATCGCCACCGAGGTCGGCGTCCTGAAGAAGCTGACCGCCGAGGTCAAGCGCCCGTACGTGGTCGTCCTCGGCGGCGCCAAGGTCTCCGACAAGCTCGCCGTCATCGACGAGCTGCTCGGCAAGGCCGACCGCATCCTCATCGGCGGTGGCATGGCCTACACCTTCCTCAAGGCCCTCGGCCACGAGGTCGGCATCTCCCTGCTCCAGGAGGACCAGCTGGAGAAGGTCACCGAGTACATGCAGCGGGCCAAGGACACCGGCGTCGAGCTGGTGCTCCCCGTCGACGTCCTGGTCTCCCCCGAGTTCCCGAACCTGAAGACCAAGGCTCCCGCCGACTTCGAGACCGTCGCCGCGGACGCGATCCCGAAGACCAAGGAAGGCCTGGACATCGGCCCGAAGACGCGCGAGCTCTACGCGTCCAAGATCGCCGACGCCGAGACCGTCTTCTGGAACGGCCCGGTCGGCGTCTTCGAACACCCCGACTACGCGGGCGGCACCACCGCCATCGCGCAGGCTCTCGTCGACAGCAACGCCTTCACCGTCGTCGGCGGCGGCGACAGCGCTGCCGCGGTCCGCATCCTGGGCTTCGACGAAAACGCTTTCGGCCACATTTCCACCGGTGGCGGCGCCTCCCTCGAATACCTTGAGGGCAAGACGCTCCCCGGTCTCGCCGCCCTGGAGGGCTGACACTTCATGACCACGCGCACCCCGCTCATGGCGGGCAACTGGAAGATGAACCTCAACCACCTGGAGGCCATCGCCCACGTCCAGAAGCTCGCCTTCGCACTGACCGACAAGGACTTCGACGCCGTCGAGGTCGCCGTGCTGCCGCCCTTCATCGACCTGCGCTCCGTGCAGACCCTGGTCGACGGCGACAAGTTGAAGATCAAGTACGGCGCCCAGGACCTGTCGGCGCACGACTCCGGTGCCTACACCGGTGAGATCTCCGGATCGATGCTGTCGAAGCTGAAGTGCTCGTACGTGGCCGTAGGCCACAGTGAGCGCCGCCAGTACCACGGTGAGAACGACGAGATCTGCAACGCCAAGGTCAAGGCCGCGTACCGGCACGGGATCACCCCGATCCTGTGCGTCGGCGAGGGCCTGGACGTCCGCAAGGCCGGCGAGCAGGTCGCGTACACGCTGGCCCAGCTCGACGGCGGCCTCAAGGACGTCCCGGCCGAGCAGGTCGAGTCCATCGTGATCGCGTACGAGCCCGTGTGGGCCATCGGGACCGGCGAGGTCGCCACCCCCGAGGACGCCCAGGAGGTCTGCGGAGCGATCCGCGGCCGTCTCGCCGAGCTCTACTCGCAGGAGCTGGCCGACAAGGTCCGCATCCAGTACGGCGGCTCGGTGAAGTCCGGGAACATCGCGGCGATCATGGCCCAGCCCGACGTCGACGGCGCCCTGATCGGCGGCGCGGCGCTGGACGCGGAGGAGTTCGTCAAGATCGTCCGCTTCCGCGACCAGTGAAGTTCGCTGTGAGTATGCGGTAGGACGGATCCGTCGTACCCTTGCGGGGGCCAGGAGGCTGAACAGCAGCCACTGGCCCCCGCGCACGTACCAGCAGAGCCGGAAAGCCAGAAAAGCCAGAAAGTAGGAATCAGCCGTGATTATGGGGTTCTCGATCGCCCTGATCGTCTTCAGCGCCCTGCTGATGCTGCTCGTGCTGATGCACAAGGGCAAGGGCGGCGGCCTTTCCGACATGTTCGGCGGCGGCATGCAGTCGTCGGTCGGCGGTTCCTCCGTCGCGGAGCGCAACCTGGACCGGATCACCGTCGTCGTCGGTCTGCTGTGGTTCGCCTGCATCATGGCGCTCGGTCTCCTGATGAAGTCGAGCAGCTGACCGTTCTCGCCATTCCGGCAGTCCGGTCGGCCCCGCCCGGCCTACTATGGGACCCGGCGTCCATGACATGGAACGAGTAACTCCGTTCGCGGGACGCGCGTTGGGCCTTACGTAGACTTGGGCGCCCGCGGCGGACATTTCCCTCACGCTCCGCGGCACCATCACGCAGGGAGTTACGACCGTGGCAAGTGGCAACGCGATCCGTGGCAGTCGGGTCGGAGCGGGGCCGATGGGTGAGGCCGAGCGCGGCGAGTCCGCGCCCCGCCTGCGCATCTCCTTCTGGTGCTCGAACGGGCACGAGACGCAGCCGAGCTTCGCCAGCGACGCGCAGGTGCCGGACACCTGGGACTGCCCGCGCTGCGGGTTCCCGGCCGGCCAGGACCGGGACAACCCGCCGGCGCCGCCGCGCACCGAGCCGTACAAGACGCACCTGGCGTACGTACGGGAGCGACGCACGGACGCCGACGGCGAGGCGATCCTCGCCGAGGCGCTCGCCAAGCTCCGCGGCGAGATCTGAGACCGCACGGCATCGTGAGTCATGGGGCCCGGCCCCGCAGGAACCATCCCTGCGGCGCCGGGCCCTTCGCGTGCGCCCGCCCCGAAGGCGCCTGTCCGTTACGCCGCCGCATATCCCTTAAGTTGGAGACCGGCGGGGCACGACAGGACGGAAGAAGTGGGTTGATGTCCGAGATGAACGCAGACAGCCGTACGAAGCTCAACCGGATGCCGGAGTGGCTCGCACTCGGCAAGCACCGGGAGGAGTTCGGGCAGACGCATCTGCGGGAGCTGTTCGAGGAGAATCCGGGACGCGGCTCCGGCTACACCCTGCGCGCCGGGGACCTGCACGTCGACTACTCGAAGCACCTCGTGACCGACGAGACGCTGGCACTGCTCCGCGAGCTCGCCGCGGCGACGGGCGTGGCCGAGCTGCGCGAAGCGATGTTCAGCGGCGAGAAGATCAACACGACCGAGGACCGGGCGGTGCTGCACACCGCACTGCGCGCGCCCGCGGACGCCGTGGTCGAGGTGGACGGCGAGAACGTCGTCCCCGCCGTGCACGCCGTACTCGACAAGATGGCGGCCTTCAGCGACCGGGTCCGGTCGGGGGAGTGGACCGGCTCCACCGGCAAGCGCATCAAGAACGTCGTCAACATCGGCATCGGCGGCTCCGACCTCGGCCCGGCGATGGCGTACGAGGCGCTGCGCGCCTTCGCCGACCGGGGCCTGACGCTGCGTTTCGTCTCCAACGTCGACGGCGCGGACCTGCACGAGGCCGTACGCGACCTGGACCCGGCCGAGACGCTGTTCATCATCGCCTCCAAGACCTTCACGACCATCGAGACCATCACCAACGCCGAATCGGCGCGCGACTGGCTGCTCGCGGGGCTGGGCGGCGACCGGGCCGCCGTGGCACGCCACTTCGTGGCCCTGTCGACCAACGCGGAGAAGGTCACCGGCTTCGGTATCGACCCGGACAACATGTTCGAGTTCTGGGACTGGGTCGGCGGCCGCTACTCCTTCGACTCCGCCATCGGCCTCTCGCTGATGATCGCGATCGGCCCGGACAACTTCCGCGAGCTGCTCGGCGGCTTCCACACCATGGACCGGCACTTCCGCACGGCGCCGCCCGAGGAGAACGTCCCGCTGCTGCTGGGGCTGTTGGGGATTTGGTACGGGGCCTTCTTCGACGCCCAGGCGCACGCGGTGCTCCCCTACAGCCACTACCTCTCGCGTTTCACGGCGTACTTGCAGCAGCTGGACATGGAGTCCAACGGCAAGTCCGTGGACCGGCAGGGCGATCCGGTGGAGTGGCAGACCGGCCCGGTGGTGTGGGGTACGCCCGGCACCAACGGGCAGCACGCCTACTACCAGCTGATCCACCAGGGGACGAAGACCATCCCCGCCGACTTCATCGGCTTCGCTCGGCCGGTGGCGGAGCTGTCGCCGGAGCTGGCGGCCCAGCACGACCTGCTGATGGCGAACTTCTTCGCGCAGACCCAGGCGCTCGCCTTCGGCAAGACCCCCGACGAGGTGCGGGCGGAGGGTGTCCCCGAGCCGCTCGTCGCGCACAAGACCTTCCGGGGCAACCACCCCACGACCACCGTCCTGGCGGCCGAACTCACCCCGGCGGTGCTGGGGCAGCTGATCGCGCTCTACGAGCACAAGGTGTTCGTCCAGGGCGCGGTGTGGAACATCGACTCCTTCGACCAGTGGGGCGTGGAGCTCGGCAAGGTCCTCGCCAAGCGGATCGAGCCGGCCCTGACCGACGGCGCCGAGGTGGCGGGGCTGGACGCCTCGACGAAGGCCCTGGTGGCGACGTACCGGCGGCTGCGCGGCCGGAGCTGACCCGCACGGCGAAGCGCCCCGCACCGGAAGGTGCGGGGCGCTTCGCCGTACGTCAGGAGGAGGCCCGCGGGTACAGGTCCGCCGGCAGCTTGGCGGCCGCCGCGCGGTCCAGGAGCCACAGGGTGCGCGAGCGGCCGTACGCGGCCGCGGCCGGTGCCTGGACCTGGCCCGCGCCCCCGAGGGCGATGGCCACCGCGCCCGCCTT
This sequence comes from Streptomyces sp. NPDC055254, assembly GCF_053606025.1. Taxonomy (NCBI): domain Bacteria; kingdom Bacillati; phylum Actinomycetota; class Actinomycetes; order Kitasatosporales; family Streptomycetaceae; genus Streptomyces; species Streptomyces sp. NPDC055254. The sequence continues at coordinate 86,214 of NZ_JBSGQV010000013.1, forward strand.
GTCCTCGCCCGCCGCCAGCAGCCAGACCTCCCGGGCCGACCGGATCGCCGGGAGCGTCAGGGAGATCCGGGTGGGCGGGGGCTTCGGGGCGCCGTGGACGCCGACCACCGTGCGCTCGCTCTCGCGGGCGGCCGGGTGCTCAGGGAAGAGGGAGGCCACGTGCGTGTCCGGGCCCACGCCCAGCATCAGCACGTCGAAGCGGGGGACCGGGCCGTGGTCCTCCGGTCCGGCCGCGCGCGCCAGCTCGGCCGCGTACGAGGCGGCCGCCGCGTCCACGTCGGCCCCGTACGGGCCGTCCGAAGCCGGCATGACGTGCACGCGGGCCGGGTCCAGCGGGACGGCGTCCAGCAGGGCCTCACGGGCCTGCGTGTGGTTGCGCTCGGGGTCGTCGGCGGGAACGTAGCGCTCGTCGCCCCACCACAGGTCCAGCCGCGACCAGTCGATCGCGTCCCGGGCCGGGGCGGCCGCGAGGGCCGCGAGCAGGCCGTTGCCGTTGCGGCCGCCGGTGAGGACCACGGACGCCGCGCCGCGGGCGGACTGCGCGTCCACGACCGTCGTGATGAGCCGGGCCGCCGTGGCCTGCGCCATCAGCTCCTTGTCCCGGTGGACGACGACCTGGGGAGTCGTCATACCCATGTGCTGCCGCCTTGTCGGTAGTTCGGGGTCGACGGGGCTCCGCCCCGGACTCCGCGACCCGATCGCCGGCGGGCTGGATTCCTCCAGCCCGCCGGCGTCCGAGGACCGGGTCCGGGCGGAACCCGCTTACTTGGCCGCGGGCTTCTTCGCCGGCTTGGCCGCCGGCTTCGGGGCCGGGGCCTCCGCCGGAGCCGCGGCCCCGGCGGCCTCGGTCGCGGGCGCCCTGTCCTTCGGCGGAGCCGCCTGCGCGGCGTCCAGCTTCGCCACGCCGAACTTCAGCGAGGACTCGTACGTGTTGTCCGGGTCCAGCCGGCGCAGCTCCTCCGCGAGGAGCTCGGCCGTCTCGCGGCGCTTGAGCGCCACCGCACGGTCGGGCTGCCCCGGCATGCACAGCGTGGCCAGCGCCCCGTCCGCCCGGTCCAGGACGATGTCGCCGTCCTTGGTCTCCAGGCGTACGGACGTCAGGCCGGGTCCCGACGACAGGGTGCGCCGGACGGGGACCTGGAGCCGGTCCGCCAGCCACATGGCCAGCAACTCGCAGCTCGGGTTGTCGTCCTCGCCCTCGACGGTCGCGGAGACGACCGCGAGGTTCTGCTGGTCCAGCGCGGCCGCCAGCATGGAGCGCCACGGGGTGATCCGGGTCCAGGACAGGTCCGTGTCCCCGGGCGCGTAGGCCGCCGCGCGGGTCGCGAGCGTTCCGGTCGGGTCCTCGCAGGAGTACGTGTCCGTGATCCGGCGCTGGCCCAGCACCCCCAGCGGGTCGCCCGCCAGGTCCGCCGGAGCGCCGTGCGGCCACCAGACGACCACGGGGGCGTCCGGCAGCAGCAGCGGGAGCACCACGGACTGGGCGTGGTCGACCAGTTCGCCGTGCAGGCGCAGTACCACCGTCTCGCCGCTGCCGGAGTCCGCCCCGACGCGCACTTCCGCGTCGAGACGGGCGTCGCGGCGGCTGCGCGGCGAGCGGCTGACCCGCTTGATGACGACGACGATCCGCGAGGGGTGCTCGTGGGACGCGTCGTTCGCCGACTTGAGCGCGTCGTACGCGTTCTCCTCGTCGGTCACGATCACCAGCGTGAGCACCATGCCGATGGCCGGCGTGCCGATGTCCCGGCGCGCCTGCACCATCGCGGCGTTGATCTTGCTGGAGTTGGTCTCCGTGAGGTCGATCTTCATGGCCGGCGCCAGCTCCGTCCGTCTCGTGCGAGCATCTCGTCCGCCTCGACCGGTCCCCAGGTGCCCGACGGGTACTGGGCGGGCTTGCCGTGCTTGTCCCAGTACTCCTCGATCGGGTCGAGGATGTTCCAGGACAGCTCGACCTCCTGGTGACGCGGGAAGAGGTTCGCGTCGCCGAGGAGCACGTCGAGGATGAGCCGCTCGTACGCCTCGGGGCTCGACTCCGTGAAGGACTCGCCGTAGGCGAAGTCCATCGTGACGTCCCGGACCTCCATCGAGGTGCCCGGAACCTTGGAGCCGAAGCGCACCGTCACGCCCTCGTCCGGCTGGACCCGGATGACCAGGGCGTTCTGCCCCAGTTCCTCGGTCGCGCCCGACTCGAACGGCAGGTACGGGGCCCGCTTGAAGACGACCGCGATCTCGGTCACCCGGCGGCCGAGCCGCTTGCCGGTCCGCAAGTAGAACGGCACTCCCGCCCAGCGGCGGTTGTTGATCTCCAGGCGGACGGCCGCGTAGGTGTCGGTCTTCGACTTGGGGTCGATGCCGTCCTCTTCGAGGTACCCGACGACCTTCTCGCCGCCCTGCCATGCCGCCGAGTACTGGCCGCGCACGGTGTACTTGCCCAGGTCCTCGGGCAGCTCCACCGCGGTCAGCACCTTGAGCTTCTCGGCCACGAGCGCCTTGGGGTGGAAGGAGCCGGGCTCCTCCATCGCCGTGAGCGCCAGCAGTTGGAGCAGGTGGTTCTGGATGACGTCGCGGGCCGCGCCGATGCCGTCGTAGTACCCGGCCCGGCCGCCGATGCCGATGTCCTCGGCCATGGTGATCTGCACGTGGTCGACGTACGACCGGTTCCAGATCGGCTCGAACATGGTGTTGGCGAAGCGGAGCGCCAGGATGTTCTGGACGGTCTCCTTGCCGAGGTAGTGGTCGATCCGGAAGACCTCGTCCCGCGGGAAGACCTCGTGGACGACCTTGTTGAGCTCCTCGGCGCTCTTCAGGTCGTGCCCGAAGGGCTTCTCGATGACGGCGCGCCGCCAGGAGCCCTCCTTCTGGGCCAGCCCGTGGTCCTTGAGCTGCTGGACCACCTTGGGGAAGAACTTGGGCGGGACGGACAGGTAGAAGGCGAAGTTGCCGCCCGTGCCCTGCGCCTTGTCCAGTTCCTCGATGGTGGCCTTGAGGGTCTCGAAGGCCGCGTCGTCGTCGAAGTCGCCCTGGACGAACCGGCAGCCCTGCACCAGTTGCTGCCAGACCTCCTCGCGGAACGGCGTGCGCGAGTGCTCCTTGACGGCCTCGTACACCTCCGTCGCGAAGTCCTCGTGCTCCCACTCCCGGCGGGCGAAGCCGATCAGCGAGAAGCCCGGCGGGAGCAGGCCCCGGTTCGCCAGGTCGTAGACGGCGGGCATCAGCTTCTTGCGCGACAGGTCACCCGTAACGCCGAAAATGACCAGGCCGGACGGCCCCGCGATGCGCGGGAGCCGCCGGTCCTGTGCGTCACGAAGCGGGTTCGCTCCGTTCACAGTCAAAGTGTTCAGGCCTCCGTGGGGGCGAGGCGCTGGAGCTCCGCCTCGGTCGACTTCAGCAGGTCGTTCCAGGACGCCTCGAACTTGTCGACGCCCTCGTCCTCGAGCAGCTGCACCACATCGTCGTACGAAACGCCCACCTTCGCGACCGCGTCGAGCTCGGCGCGGGCCTGCGCGTAGGTGCCGCGCACGGTGTCACCCGTGATCCGGCCGTGGTCGGCGGCGGCCTCCAGGGTGGCCTCCGGCATGGTGTTCACCGTGTTCGGTGCGACCAGGTCGTCCACGTACAGGGTGTCCTTGTACGCCGGGTCCTTGACGCCCGTCGAGGCCCACAGCGCGCGCTGCTTGTTGGCTCCGAGGCGCTCCAGGGCGCTCCAGCGGTCCGAGGAGAAGACCTCCTCGTACGCCTCGTAGGCCAGACGGGCGTTGGCGAGCGCCGCCTTGCCCTTGAGGGCCTTGGCCTCGTCGGTGCCGACGGCGTCCAGGCGCTTGTCGATCTCGGTGTCCACGCGGGACACGAAGAAGGAGGCGACCGAGTGGATCAGGGACAGGTCCAGGCCCGCGGACCTGGCCTTCTCCAGACCCGCCAGGTACGCGTCCATGACCTCGCGGTAGCGCTCCAGCGAGAAGATCAGCGTGACGTTGACGCTGATGCCCCGGCCGATGACCTCGGTGATCGCCGGCAGGCCGGCCTTGGTCGCCGGGATCTTGATCAGCGTGTTCGGGCGGTCCACCAGCCAGGCCAGCTGCTTGGCCTCGGCGACGGTCGCCGCGGTGTCGTGCGCCAGGCGCGGGTCGACCTCGATCGACACGCGGCCGTCCTGGCCGTCGGTGCGGTCGTAGACCGGGCGCAGGATGTCGGCGGCGTCGCGGACGTCCGCCGTCGTGATCATGCGCAGGGCCTCTTCCACGGTGACCCTGCGGGTGGCGAGGTCGGCGAGCTGCTGCTCGTAGCCCTCACCGCTGCTGATGGCCTTCTGGAAGATCGCCGGGTTGGTGGTGACACCGACCACGTGCGACTGGTCGATGAGCTCGGCCAGGTTGCCGGACGTGATGCGCCGGCGGGACAGGTCGTCCAGCCAGATCGCGACACCCTCGTCGGAGAGGCGCTTGAGTGCGTCTGTCATGGGAATTGCACCTCCTACTTGGTTCTCGTACGGCGTCAGCGCGCGGCGGCGAGGGACTCGTGGGCAGCGGCGGCCACGCGCTCGGGAGTGAAGCCGAACTCGCGGAACAGCACCTTCGCGTCGGCGGAGGCGCCGAAGTGCTCCAGCGAGACGATCCGGCCCGCGTCACCGACGTAGCGGTGCCAGGTCAGGCCGATGCCCGCCTCGACCGCGACGCGTGCCCGGACGGAGGGCGGCAGGACGCTGTCCTTGTAGGCCTGGTCCTGCTCCTCGAACCACTCGACGGACGGCATCGAGACGACGCGGGTGGGAATGCCCTGGGCCTGGAGCTGCTCGCGGGCCTCCACGGCCAGGTGCACCTCGGAGCCGGTGCCGATCAGGACGACCTGCGGCTCGCCGCCGGTGGCCTCGAACAGCACGTAGCCGCCCTTGGCCGCGTCCTCGTTGCGCTCGTAGGTCGGCACGCCCTGGCGGGTCAGTGCCAGACCGTGCGGGGCGCCCTTGCCGAACACCTTGGTGTGGCGGCGCAGGATCTCGCGCCAGGCGACGGCGGTCTCGTTCGCGTCGGCCGGGCGGACGACGTTCAGGCCCGGGATGGCGCGCAGCGAGGCGAGGTGCTCGACCGGCTGGTGCGTGGGGCCGTCCTCGCCGAGGCCGATGGAGTCGTGCGTCCACACGTAGGTGACCGGCACGTGCATCAGCGCGGAGAGGCGGACGGCGTTGCGCATGTAGTCGGAGAACACCAGGAAGGTGCCGCCGTAGATACGGGTGTGGCCGTGCAGCGCGATGCCGTTCATGGCCGCGGCCATGGCGTGCTCGCGGATGCCGAAGTGGATGGTGCGGCCGTACGGGTCGGCCTCCGGCAGCGGGTTGCCCACCGGCAGGAACGAGGATTCCTTGTCGATGGTGGTGTTGTTGGAGCCGGCCAGGTCGGCCGAGCCGCCCCACAGCTCCGGGATGACCGCGCCGAGGGCCGCGAGCACCTTGCCGGAGGCGGCCCGGGTGGCGACGCCCTTGCCGGCCTCGAAGAGGGGGAGCTCCTCCTCCCAGCCCGCGGGCAGCTCGTTGGCCTGGATCCGGTCGAACTCGGCGGCGCGCTCCGGGTTGGCGGTGCGCCAGGCGGAGAAGTCCTTCTCCCAGGCGGCCTTGGCCTCGCGGCCCCGGTCCAGCGCCTTGCGGGTGTGCGCGATGACCTCGTCGGAGACCTCGAAGGTCTGCTCCGGGTCGAAGCCGAGGACGCGCTTGGTGGCGGCGACCTCGTCGTCACCGAGCGCGGAGCCGTGCGAGGCCTCGGTGCCCTGGGCGTGCGGGGCGGGCCAGGCGATGATCGAGCGGGCCGCGATGAACGACGGCCGGCCGGTCTCGGCCTTGGCGGCCTGGAGCGCGGCGAACAGCGCCTTGGGGTCGAGGTCGCCGTTCTCCTGCTGCTCGACGCGCTGGACGTGCCAGCCGTACGCCGCGTAGCGCTCCAGGGTGTCCTCGGAGACGGCCGTCTCCGTGTCGCCCTCGATGGAGATGTGGTTGTCGTCCCACAGCAGCACCAGGTTGCCGAGCTTCTGGTGGCCGGCCAGGGCGGACGCCTCGTGGGAGATGCCCTCCTGGAGGCAGCCGTCGCCCGCGATCGCGTAGATCATGTGGTCGAAGGGGGAGGTGCCCTCCGCCGCCTCGGGGTCGAACAGACCGCGCTCGTAGCGGGAGGCCATGGCCATGCCCACCGCGTTCGCGATGCCCTGGCCGAGCGGGCCGGTGGTGGTCTCGACGCCGGCGGTGTGGCCGTACTCCGGGTGACCGGGGGTCTTGGAGCCCCAGGTGCGGAAGGCCTTGAGGTCGTCCAGCTCCAGCCCGAACCCGCCGAGGTACAGCTGGGTGTAAAGGGTGAGCGACGAATGCCCGGCGGAGAGGACGAAGCGGTCGCGGCCGACCCACTCGGGGTCCGCCGGGTCGTGCCGCATCACCTTCTGGAAGAGGGTGTACGCGGCGGGGGCCAGGCTCATCGCCGTACCGGGGTGGCCGTTCCCGACCTTCTGGACCGCGTCCGCGGCCAGGATGCGGGCGGTGTCGACGGCCCGCTGGTCCAGTTCGGTCCACTCGAGCTCTGTGGTGGTCGGCTTGGTGCTCACCGTGGGTCAGGGCTCCTCTCCACATGTCTGTTCCCGGTGACGAACGGTGCACCGGCGCGATTCCGAGCCTACCCCCGTCACGGCGTGCAACTATTCGAGTGTCCGCACTCCGTCACCTCCCCGGCAGCGCCTGTTCACCTGGCCGTCGGTGCCCGGCGGGGGCCGCCGGGGTGCCCCTCGTGCATCCGTCCGACGTCCGTCGGACGCCCCGCGGACGTCCGCCCGGCCGCTCCGATCGGCCCAACACGAGGCGACCCCCGCGCGGGGCGACGTAAGGGCAACGTCTAGAGTGGCGTGGTACGCGCAAGCCCTTACCGGCCCTTCATGTCTTGAACGGTCCGAACCGGGGCTTGCTGGATTCTCTCTCAGGGGTGCGTGTGACGGCCGTCGAATCCCGTCCAGCGGGGGTGCTCGGGACGAGCCCCGGTCACCGGCCGTTCGGGGCCCGGGTCATGGCTTTCGTGGCATTGACCAAGCCGCGGATCATCGAACTTCTGCTGATCACCACAGTGCCGGTGATGTTCCTCGCCGAGCAGGGCGTGCCCTCCCTCTGGCTGGTCCTCGCGACCTGCTTCGGCGGCTACTTGTCCGCGGGCGGCGCCAACGCCCTGAACATGTACATCGACCGCGACATCGACGCCCTGATGGACCGGACCTCGCAGCGCCCGCTCGTGACCGGCATGGTCAGCCCGCGGGAGTGCCTGGTCTTCGGCATCACCCTCGGCGTGGTCTCCACCCTGTTCTTCGGTCTGCTGATCAACTGGCTGTCGGCCGCCCTCGCGCTCGGCGCCCTCCTCTTCTACGTCGTGGTCTACACGATGCTGCTGAAGCGGCGCACGGCGCAGAACATCGTCTGGGGCGGCATCGCGGGCTGCATGCCGGTGCTCATCGGCTGGTCGGCCGTCAAGGACGAGGTCTCCTGGGCCGCGGTCATCCTCTTCCTCGTCATCTTCTTCTGGACGCCGCCGCACTACTGGCCGCTGTCGATGAAGGTCAAGGACGACTACGCGCGGGTCGGCGTGCCGATGCTGCCGGTGGTGGCGGGCAACCGGGTCGTGGCGCGCCAGATCGTCTTCTACAGCTGGGTGATGGTGGCGGTCTCGCTGCTGCTGACCCCGCTGGGGTACACCGGCTGGTTCTACACCTCGGTCGCGCTGGTGGCCGGCGGCTGGTGGCTGTGGGAGGCGCACGCGCTGCACGCGCGGGCCAAGGCCGGGGTGACGGGCCCGAAGCTCAAGGAGATGCGGCTGTTCCACTGGTCGATCACGTACGTGTCGCTGCTCTTCGTGGCGGTGGCCGTGGATCCCTTCCTCCGCTGATTACTCGCCGGTAGCATGCTGTACATGGCAGACACCGCAGACACCGCAGGCCCGGCGGACACCGCAGGCAGCGCGGACAAGAAGCAGGACCGTACGGCCGCGAAGCTGGCCAAGCAGATCGGCGCGTTCGCCAAGCAGCACGGCGGCGCCGAGGGCCACCTCGCCCACATCGGCCAGGCCGGCACCCGCATCGTGCTCGTCGGCACGGACGGGGGCTGGGGCGACCTGGTGGCCCCGACCTACGAGGCGGCCCGGCTGGCCGCACAGAAGGCCGGGCTGACCCTCCAGGAGGAGTTCGACGGCGAGTTCGCCGCGCGGGTGCGGACGGGCCCGTACGAATGGACCCGCATGGCCGGCATCCAGCTCGGCGGGCCGGCGAACCCGGCGGCCTGAGCCCCTGCTCCGGGCCCGTCCCGCGACCCGCTCGTCCCGGCTTGCTCCGTACGGGTGAGCCGCTCGGTCAACAGCGCGAGCAACACCTCGCACCCCGCTCACCCGTTAGGACGTGTGGAAGCCCCTTCCTCACGTCCGCAAACGGGATGCCCGGATGATCGAAACGCCGCCCCTGGTGGACCAGTACTGCCACGGAGTACTCCGTGCGGAGCTGGGCCTGGGCACCTTCGAGGCCCAGCTGTTCCCCTCGGCGGGCCCGCCCGCCCCCGGCACCACGTCCTTCGACACCCAGACCGGATTCGCCGTGCGCCGCTGGTGCCCGCCGCTGCTCGGCCTGGAGCCGCACGCCACCCCCGTCCGGTACCTGGCGAGGCGGCGCGAGCTGGGCGTCACCGAGTCGGCGCGGCTGCTGCTGAGGGGGTCCGGGGTCGCGGCCTACCTGGTCGACACCGGGGAGGCCGGGGACCTCACCGGACCCAAGGAACTGGCGCTGGCCGGGGACGCCGATGCCTTCGAGGTGGTCCGGCTGGAGCTGCTCGCCGAGCAGGCGGCCGACACCTCCGGCACCGTGGGTGCCTTCCTCGCCAACCTCGCCGGGGCCGTGCACCACGCCGCCACCGGGGCGGTGGCCTTCTCCGCCCGGGCCGGCGCCGCCGTCCTGGCCTCCGGGCCCGAGGCGCCCGCCCCCGGCGAGGTGCGCGCGGCGGCCGGACGCTGGCTGGCCGGCCGGCCCCGGGGAGGGCCGGTCCGGGATCCCGCACTGCGGAGGCACCTGCTGTGGAGCGCGGTGGCCTCGGGGCTCCCGCTCCAGCTCCGGCTTCCCGCGGACGGCGCCGGGCGCGTACTGGACCCGGCGCCGCTGACCGGCTTCGTACGGGCCACCGCCGGGCTCGGTACCCGGCTGGTGCTGCTCGGGGGGTACCCGGACCACCGGCACGCGGCGCGCCTGGCGGCGCAGTTCCCGCACGTCTACGCCGACGCCGGGGCAGCCCTCGGGCGGACCGGGGCCCGGGCCGAGGCGGTGCTCGGCGAGCTGCTGGAGCTGGCGCCGTTCGGGAAGCTGCTGTTCTCCAGCGGCGGGGGCCGGCTGCCGGAACTGCACGCGGTGGGCGCCCTGGTGTTCCGGGAGGCGCTGGGGCGGGTGCTGGGCCGCTGGGCCCGCGACGGGGCCTGGTCCTGGCGGGACGCGGAGCGGGTGGCGGCCATGATCGCGGCGGGCAACGCCCGCCGCGTCTACCGGCTGGACGAGCGGGGCTAGCGCTGTGACCGGCTAGGTCCACCGGGTTGCGACGCCCGGCACGGCACCAGCCGCTCCGGACCGCTCAGACGGTGGAGAGGCGGGACTCGTCCCGGGCCCCGGTGCCGGCCTGGTCCGTCGGCCGTTCGCGCAGGCTCAGCGCGACCCGCAGCGTGGCGATCCAGACCAGGCAGGAGCCGAGCATGTGGGCGGCGACGAGCAGCTCCGGCAGTTCGGTGAAGAACTGGACGTAGCCGACGGCGCCCTGGGCGAGCAGCACGATCAGCAGGTCGCGGGCGCGGGCCCGGGTGTCGGCGGGAGCGTCGACCACCCGCAGGACCAGCCACATGGCGACGGCCAGCAGGCACACCACCCAGGCGGCGACGGCGTGCACGTGCGCGGTGGCCGCCCAGTCGAACGGCATCCGCTCGATCTCGCTGCTGTCGCCGGCGTGGGGTCCGGAGCCGGTGACCACCGTGCCCGCCGCGATGAGCACGAAGGTGGTCGCGAGCATCGCCCAGGACAGCTTGCGCACCGGGCCCGGCACGCGGGGCCGGGTCGGGGTGTCGCCCTCGCCGGTGCGCTGCCAGGTGACCGTCGTGACGGTGATCAGCGCGGTGGCGAGCAGGAAGTGCCCGGCCACGCTGTACGGGTTGAGGCCCGTCATGACGGTGATCCCGCCGAGCACGGCGTTGGCCAGCACGATGAGGAACTGCAGCCAGCCGAGCCGGGTCAGCGCGTGGCGCCACGGCTTGGCGGAACGGGCCGCGAGGATGGCCCAGCCGACCGCCGCGGAGAGCACGTACGTCAGCAGCCGGTTGCCGAACTCGACGGCGCCGTGGAAGCCCTGGGCCGGTGTCGCCAGCAGGCTCTCGTCCGTGCACTTGGGCCAGGTGTCGCAGCCGAGGCCGGAACCGGTCAGCCGCACCGCGCCGCCGGTGACGACGATGGCCACGCTCATCAGGAGCGCGGCGAACGCGGCCCGACGGACGATCCGGGGTGACGGAGTCCAGCGGTTGGCGATGTATGCGAGGGGGTTGAACACGGCACCTATCGTAGGCGGCGTCTTGTGCAAAGTTTCACGAGGGGGTGGCTACGGGAGCGTCGGGGCCGACGGTCAGCCGGAACCGGGCCCCCGCCGGGTCGCCCTCCTCGTGCCACCACAGCCGGACGCGCCAGTGCGCGCTGTCGCCCGGGTAGTCCGCCGAGCCCACGAAGCCGCGTACCACTTCGGACGCCACGTCCTCGGCTGTCCGGTTCCGCACTTCCGTGGCGCTGTGCCAGGGATGGTCCTGTACGTTCCACAGCCCGTCGGGGCCGCGCACCTCGACGCGCCACACCGCGAGCCAGGGTGTGACCTCCAGCATCGTGCGCACCTGCTCGCCGTCGAGGCGCAGCCGTGCGGCGATCGCGGACTCCGCCACGCCCTGGATGCGGGCGGCCACCACGGCCTGCGGCAGCAGCCGTCCGGGCAGCAGGCCCTCCGCGCGCAGGTTCACCAGGGAGTCGAAGGACAGGAAGCGCAGGCGCAGTTCCAGCTGGCGGTCGATGTGGTCGAGTGCCTCCTCGGCCTCCTCCGCCGCCTCCGCGCCGGGGCCCGCGAGGAGCAGGTGCCGGAAGTCCGCCTCCGCGGCCACCGCCCAGGCCACCGCCTCCTCGGCGAGGCCCAGCTCCGCGAGCCGGTCCCCGAGGAACACCTTGGCCTGCGCGAGACCCCGCCGGTTGACCGGCTCCCGCTGGTCCAGGCCCGTCCACACCTCGACCGCCGTCCGGGTCAGGTCGCGGGCGCGTTCGCCGGCCGCCCGTTCCATGGGGCTCGGGCCGTCGGTGGCGCCGGGGCCCAGCGGATGCCTCGGCAGCCGGTCCGCGTCGCTCAGCGGCCAGGCCAGCCAGACCCCGTGGTTGATCAGCCCGCGGGCGTACCAGCGGGCGTACTCGGGGGAGTACGGGGCCGCCCGCTCGGAGCTGCGCAGCCCCTCCTCGATCGTGGCGAGGGCCGCGGCGCGGTCGCCCTCGGCGAAGCGCAGGGCGGCCCGGTCGGCGAGGCGCAGCCCCAGCAGGGCCACGCAGTGGGGGTCGTCCTGGAGCGTCCGCAGCGCACTGATCAGGTCGTCGAGGAGCCGTTCGCGTTCCGGCGGGGGTGCCTGCGGGGCTCCCGTCCGCATCCGTGCCCACTGCTCGTCCAGCCGTAGAACGGCCTCTCGCTCCGCCATGTCCGCCCCCCGGCGTCGTGGTCCGCGCACCTCATGGGTGAAGGCGTCCATAGTCGCGGGAAGGCCGACCGCGGCGAAAGGGTTTCATTCCCAGCGGAAGAACCGCGCGGCGGCGCCCAGGCCGAGCACGGCCCAGACCGCCAGCACGGCGGCGTGGCCCCACGGCAGCGCGGCCCCGCCCTGGAGCACCTCGCGCAGCCCCTGGGACAGGGCCGAGATGGGCAGCAGCTCCAGCGCGGACCGCACCGCGCCGGGGAACTTCTCCAGCGGCACGATCACCCCGCCGCCGACCAGTAGCAGCAGGAACACCAGGTTGGCGGCGGCCAGGGTCATCTCGGCCTTGAGGGTGCCCGCCATCAGCAGGCCCAACCCGGAGAACGCGGCGGTGCCCAGCAGGAGCAGCGCGGCGACCGACAGCGGGTTCCCCTGCGGGGACCAGCCCAGCCCGAGGGCGATCACCGTCAGCAGGGCGACCTGGAGCACCTCGGTGACGAGCACCGACAGGGTCTTGGCGGCCATCAGCGCCCAGCGCGGCAGAGGAGAGGCCCCGAGCCGCTTGAGGACCCCGTAGCGGCGGTCGAATCCGGTGGCGATGGCCTGTCCGGTGAAGGCGGTGGACATCACGGCGAGGGCCAGGACCCCGGGGGCGAGGAAGTCCACGGACTTCCCGGCGCCGGTGTCCACGATGTCGACGACGGAGAACAGGGTCAGCAGCAGGGCCGGGATGATCACGGTGAGCAGCAGCTGCTCCCCGTTGCGCAGCAGCATCCGGGTCTCCAGGGCCGTCTGCGCGAGGATCATGCGGGAGACGGGGGCCGCTCCCGGGCCGGGGACGAACGTACCGGCGCTCATGCGCGCAGCTCCTTGCCCGTGAGTTCGAGGAAGACGTCTTCGAGGGTGTGCCGCTCGACCGAGAGGCTGTCCGGCATCACCCCGTGCTGCGCGCACCAGGAGGCGACCGTGGCCAGCAGCCGGGGGTGGACGTCGCCGGTGACCCGGTAGACGCCCGGGGTGAGCTCGGCGGCCTCGGTGCCGTCGGGCAGCGCCTTCAGCAGCGACGCGAGGTCGAGGGAAGGGCGGCCGGTGAAGCGCAGGGTGTTCTCGGCGCCGCCCCGGCACAGCCGCTCCGGGCTGCCGTGGGCGATGACGCGGCCCGTGTCCACGATGGCGATCTCGTCGGCGAGCTGCTCGGCCTCGTCCATGTGGTGGGTGGTGAGGACGACGGTGACCCCGTCGGCGCGCAGTTCCCGTACGAGGTCCCAGGTCGCTCGGCGGGCCTGCGGATCGAGGCCGGCGGTGGGCTCGTCGAGGAAGACCAGCTCCGGGCGGCCGACCACGGCCATGGCCAGGGAGAGGCGCTGCTGCTGGCCGCCGGAGAGCCGGCGGTAGGCGGTGCGGCCGCACCCGCCGAGCCCGAGGCGTTCCACCAGGAGGTCCACGTCGAGCGGGTCGGCGTACAGCTTGGCCATGTGGCGCAGCATCTCGACGGCGCGGGCTCCGGAGTACACGCCTCCGGACTGGAGCATCACGCCGATCCGCGGGCGCAGGGCCGCGGCCTGCGCGATCGGGTCGAGGCCGAGGACGCGGACGGTTCCGGCGTCGGGGCGGCGGTAGCCCTCGCAGGTCTCCACCGTGGTCGTCTTGCCCGCGCCGTTGGGGCCGAGGACCGCCGTGACGGAGGCCCTGGGGACGGTGAGGTCCAGGCCGTTCACGGCGGTCCTGGGGCCGTACCGCTTCACCAGACCGCGGATCTCCACGGCGGGGTCGTTGCTCATGGGGGTTGAGTCTACGGAGCCGTGCGGGGGGTCCCGGGTCCCGGGGTGCGGGGGTGACGGGCCCCTTCGGCCCGCCGCCTTTTCGCGAGCTTCCCGCCCGCGGGTTCGGATATCGCGACTTTTTTCGTCCGGCGGATCCCGGACGGCCCAGCGGGTTTCCGTGATCTTTTCCGGCACCCGGTCGTTACCTTGCCGGAGCCCGCCGTGGGCGCGTACGTGCTGGTGGGAGCCGTGCGGCGATATGTCAGAGGGGTCCGCGGTGAATGCGGAGTGTTCGGCTCCGAATAACTCTCCGTCGATAAATAAGGTGACCCTTAGTGATGGAGGCCACCATGCGTGGCCTCCATCACGGCTTGTCGCGGCTCGCTTATTTACGCAACAATGGCGTTGTGAAATACGGCGAACGGAAGCACGAGACCCCCCAGGGGGAGCTCGCGACCGGGGAGCGGTCCACCCGCAACCGGGTCGCGCGGTCCATCCTGGACCACGGTCCGTCCACCGTCGCCGACCTCGCCCAGCGACTCGGCCTCACCCAGGCGGCCGTCCGCCGCCACCTCGACACGCTCGTGGCGGACGACGTGGTGGAGGCCCGCGAGCAGCGCGTCTACGGCGCGCGCACCCGGGGTCGGCCCGCGAAGGTGTTCGCGCTGACCGACTGCGGGCGCGACGCCTTCGACCAGTCCTACGACGCGCTCGCCGCGGACGCCCTGCGCTGGATCGCGCAGTCCGTCGGCGGCGGCGAGCAGGGCGAGGCGGCCGTCGCCGCCTTCGCCAGGGCGCGGATGGAAGCACAGGCGGCTCCCTACCGGGAGGCCGTCGAGGCGGCGGACCCCGTGGACCGCACGGAGGCCCTTGCCCGGGCGTTGACCAAGGACGGGTACGCTGCTGCGGCGAAGAGCGCTCCCGGTCCGCACAGCGGTGAACAGCTCTGCCAGCACCACTGCCCGGTCGCACACGTCGCCGAGCAGTTCCCGCAGCTCTGCGAGGCGGAGACCGAGGTCTTCTCCCGACTGCTCGGGACACACGTACAGCGCCTCGCCACGATCGCCCACGGCGACGGAGTGTGCACGACGTTCATTCCGCGCAGCGCGAGCGCCGCACAGACCGACACATCAGTATCTGCAAGTACGGCCGGGAGGAACCCCGCATGACCACGGAGACTGCTCACCCTGAGCTCGATGGCCTGGGCACCTACGAATACGGCTGGGCCGACTCCGACGCGGCCGGCGCGGCTGCCAAGCGGGGTCTGTCCGAAGAGGTCGTCCGCGACATCTCGGCGAAGAAGTCCGAGCCGGAGTGGATGCTGAACCTCCGCCTCAAGGGCCTCAAGCTCTTCGACCGCAAGCCCATGCCGAACTGGGGTTCCGACCTCTCGGGCATCGACTTCGACAACATCAAGTACTTCGTGCGTTCCACCGAGAAGCAGGCCGCTTCCTGGGAGGACCTGCCGGAGGACATCAAGAACACGTACGACAAGCTCGGCATCCCCGAGGCGGAGAAGCAGCGCCTCGTCGCCGGTGTCGCGGCCCAGTACGAGTCCGAGGTCGTCTACCACCAGATCCGCGAGGACCTGGAGGAGCAGGGCGTCATCTTCCTCGACACGGACACCGCGCTCAAGGAGCACCCGGAGCTCTTCCAGGAGTACTTCGGCACCGTCATCCCGGTCGGCGACAACAAGTTCGCGTCGCTGAACACCGCGGTGTGGTCCGGCGGATCGTTCATCTACGTCCCCAAGGGCGTCCAGGTGGACATCCCGCTCCAGGCCTACTTCCGTATCAACACGGAGAACATGGGCCAGTTCGAGCGGACGCTGATCATCGTCGACGAGGACGCGTACGTCCACTACGTCGAGGGCTGCACCGCCCCGATCTACTCCTCGGACTCGCTGCACAGCGCCGTGGTCGAGATCATCGTCAAGAAGGGCGGCCGCTGCCGCTACACGACGATCCAGAACTGGTCGAACAACGTCTACAACCTGGTCACCAAGCGCGCCGTGGCGTACGAGGGCGCGACCATGGAGTGGGTCGACGGCAACATCGGTTCCAAGGTCACCATGAAGTACCCGGCCGTCTACCTGATGGGCGAGCACGCGAAGGGCGAGACCCTGTCCATCGCCTTCGCGGGCGAGGGCCAGCACCAGGACGCCGGTTCCAAGATGGTCCACATGGCGCCGAACACCTCCTCGAACATCGTCTCCAAGTCGGTGGCCCGGGGCGGCGGCCGCACCTCGTACCGCGGCCTCGTCGAGATCGGCGAGGGCGCCCACGGCTCGAAGTCCAACGTGCTGTGCGACGCGCTCCTGGTCGACACGATCTCCCGCTCGGACACGTACCCCTACGTGGACGTCCGCGAGGACGACGTCTCGATGGGCCACGAGGCGACCGTCTCCAAGGTCTCCGACGACCAGCTCTTCTACCTGATGAGCCGCGGTCTGACCGAGTTCGAGGCCATGGCCATGATCGTGCGCGGCTTCGTCGAGCCGATCGCGCGGGAGCTGCCGATGGAGTACGCGCTGGAGCTGAACCGGCTGATCGAGCTGCAGATGGAGGGCTCGGTCGGCTAGTCCCGACCGCCCCGCGCGTTCCGCAGCGGATTCTTTGACGCAGGCAGTGCCTGACGCAGGCAGCGCTTTACAAGAGAGTGAGCAAGACGACAGCCATGGCTGAGGCTCAGAACATTCCGGCGGGTTCCACCACCGCCGGCGCGATCGCGGTGGCCGCCGAGTCCACCGTCGCCACCCGGATGAGCGCGCCCCCGTCCTTCGACGTGGCGGACTTCCCGATCCCGAACGGCCGCGAGGAGGAGTGGCGCTTCACGCCGCTCGCCCGCATGCGCGGTCTGCACAACGGCACCGCGGTCGCCGACGGCACCTTGAAGGCCCAGATCGACGCGCCCGAGGGCGTCACCGTCGAGTCGGTCGAGCGCGGCGACGCGCGCATCGGCAAGGCGGGCACCCCGGTGGACCGGATCGCCGCCCAGGCGTTCTCGTCCTTCGCCAAGGCCACGGTCGTCACCGTGCCCAAGGAGGCCGTCCTGACCGAGCCGGTGCGCGTCACCCTGCACGGCGAGGGCGGTACCACCTTCGGCCACACCGTGTTCGACGTGCAGGCCTTCGCCGAGGCCGTCGTGGTCATCGACCACACCGGTGACGGCGTGCGCGCCGCCAACGTCGACTTCCTCGTCGGCGACGGCGCCAAGCTGACCGTCGTGTCCGTGCAGGACTGGGACGACACCGCCGTCCACGTCTCCCAGCACAACGCGCTGGTCGGCCGCGACGCGACCTTCAAGTCGATCGTGGTCACCTTCGGCGGCGACCTCGTCCGCCTGCACCCGCGCGTGACCTACGCCGGCCCCGGCGGCGAGGCCGAGCTCTTCGGCCTGTACTTCACCGACGCCGGCCAGCACCAGGAGCACCGCCTCCTCGTCGACCACGCCGCCCCGCACTGCAAGTCGAACGTGGTCTACAAGGGTGCGCTCCAGGGCCAGGACGCCCACGCGGTCTGGATCGGTGACGTGCTCATCCAGAAGACCGCCGAGGGCACCGACACCTACGAGATGAACCGCAACCTCGTCCTGACGGACGGTGCGCGCGTCGACTCGGTCCCGAACCTGGAGATCGAGACCGGCGAGATCGTCGGCGCCGGCCACGCCTCCGCGACCGGCCGCTTCGACGACGAGCAGCTCTTCTACCTCCAGGCCCGCGGCATCCCGGCCGACGAGGCCCGCCGACTGGTCGTGCGCGGCTTCTTCGCCGAGCTCGTCCAGCAGATCGGTGTCGCGGACATCGAGGAGCGCCTGCTCTCCAAGATCGAGACCGAGCTCCAGGGCTCCGTCTGATGACGTACGTCAAGGCCTGTGCGCTGAGCGAGCTGGAGGAGGACACCCCGAAGCGGGTGGAACTCGACGGCACGCCGGTGTCCATCGTCTCCACCGCGGGGGAGGTGTTCGCGATCAACGACATCTGCTCGCACGCGAACGTCTCGCTCTCGGAGGGCGAGGTCGAGGACTGCATGATCGAGTGCTGGCTGCACGGATCGGCCTTCGACCTGCGCACCGGCAAGCCCTCGGGCCTGCCCGCGACGCGTCCCGTACCCGTTTACCCCGTAAAGATCGAAGGGGACGACGTGCTCGTCTCCCTCACCCAGGAGTCCTGAGGTATCCATGGCAACGCTTGAAATCCACGACCTGCACGTCACCGTCGAGACCGGCGACTCGGCGAGTGGCTCCCGCGAGATCCTCAAGGGCGTCGACCTCACCGTCAAGCAGGGTGAGACGCACGCCATCATGGGTCCGAACGGCTCCGGCAAGTCCACCCTGGCGTACTCGCTGGCCGGTCACCCGAAGTACACCATCACCGGTGGCACCGTGACCCTCGACGGCGAAGACGTCCTGGAGATGTCCGTCGACGAGCGCGCCCGCGCCGGTCTCTTCCTCGCCATGCAGTACCCGGTCGAGGTCCCCGGCGTCTCGGTCTCCAACTTCCTGCGCACGTCGGCCACCGCCATCCGCGGCGAGGCGCCGAAGCTGCGCACCTGGGTGAAGGAGGTCAGGTCCGCGATGGAGCAGCTCCAGATGGACCCGGCCTTCGCCGAGCGCAACGTCAACGAGGGCTTCTCCGGCGGTGAGAAGAAGCGCCACGAGATCCTGCAGCTGGAGCTCCTCAAGCCGAAGATCGCGATCCTCGACGAGACCGACTCCGGCCTGGACGTCGACGCGCTGCGCGTCGTCTCGGAGGGCGTCAACCGCTTCCGCGAGACGGGCGAGGTCGGCACCCTGCTGATCACCCACTACACGCGCATCCTGCGCTACATCAAGCCCGACTTCGTGCACGTGTTCGCGAACGGCCGTATCGCCGAGTCGGGCGGCGCCGAGCTCGCCGACCAGCTGGAGGCCGAGGGCTACGACAAGTACGTGAAGGGTGGCGCGACCGCGTGACACAGCTGCCTGGCCTCCTCGACATCGAGGCGATCCGCAAGGACTTCCCCCTGCTGGATCGTGTGGTCCACGACGGGAAGAAGATCGTTTACCTGGACAACGCGGCGACCTCGCAGAAGCCGCGCCAGGTGCTCGACGCGCTGAACGAGTACTACGAGCAGCACAACGCCAACGTCCACCGCGGCGTGCACGTGCTCGCCGAGGAGGCCACGGCGCTGTACGAGGGCGCTCGCGACAAGGTCGCCGCCTTCATCAACGCACCGAGCCGCGACGAGGTGATCTTCACCAAGAACGCCTCGGAGTCGCTCAACCTGGTCGCGAACATGCTCGGCTGGGCGGACGAGCCCTACCGGGTGGACCGCGAGACCGAGATCGCGATCACGGAGATGGAGCACCACTCCAACATCGTGCCGTGGCAGCTGCTCTCGCAGCGCACGGGTGCGAAGCTGAAGTGGTTCGGCCTCACCGACGACGGCCGGCTGGACCTGTCCAACATCGAAGAGGTCATCACGGAGAAGACGAAGATCGTCTCCTTCACGCTGGTCTCCAACATCATGGGCACGGTCAACCCGGTCGACGCGATCGTCCGGCGCGCGCAGGAGGTCGGCGCGCTGGTGCTGATCGACGCCTCGCAGGCCGCTCCGCACATGCCGCTGGACGTGCAGGCGCTCGGCGCCGACTTCGTGGCCTTCACCGGCCACAAGATGTGCGGCCCGACCGGCATCGGCGTGCTCTGGGGTCGCCAGGAGCTGCTGGAGGACCTGCCCCCGTTCCTCGGTGGTGGCGAGATGATCGAGACCGTGTCGATGCACTCGTCGACGTACGCCCCGGCGCCGCACAAGTTCGAGGCGGGTACGCCCCCGATCGCCCAGGCCGTCGGCCTCGGCGCGGCCGTGGACTACCTGAGCGCGATCGGCATGGACAAGATCGCCGCCCATGAGCACGTGATCACCGAGTACGCGATCAAGCGCCTCGCCGAGGTGCCGGACCTGCGGATCATCGGCCCCACCACGGCCGAGGACCGCGGAGCCGCGATCTCGTTCACGCTCGGTGACATCCACCCGCACGACGTCGGCCAGGTACTGGACGAACAGGGCATCGCCGTGCGCGTGGGACACCACTGCGCGCGCCCGGTCTGCCTGCGGTACGGAATTCCGGCGACGACGCGAGCGTCTTTCTATCTGTACTCCTCTCCGGCCGAGGTCGACGCACTGATCGACGGGCTGGAGCACGTACGGAACTTCTTCGGCTGACGGGGGAGACGAGGGTGACGAAGACGACGGAGTCGCTGTGAAGCTGGATTCGATGTACCAGGAACTGATCCTGGACCACTACAAGCACCCGCACGGGCGTGGTCTGCGTGACGGCGACGCCGAGGTGCACCACGTCAACCCGACCTGCGGTGACGAGATCACGCTGCGCGTGAAGTACGACGGCGAGACGCTCACCGACGTCTCGTACGAGGGCCAGGGCTGCTCCATCAGCCAGGCCAGCGCGTCCGTACTGAACGAGCTCCTCGTCGGCAAGGACCTGGCCGAGGCGCAGAAGATCCAGGGAGTGTTCCTGGAGCTGATGCAGTCCAAGGGCAAGGTCGAGCCCGACGAGGCGATGGAGGAGGTGCTGGAGGACGCGATCGCGTTCGCCGGCGTCTCCAAGTACCCGGCGCGCGTGAAGTGTGCTCTGCTGAGCTGGATGGCGTGGAAGGACGCGACCGCCCAGGCACTGGGCGACGCGGAGAGGAAGACGGCATGACCGAGAACGCGACGCCCGAGGCGTCGATCAAGCCGGCCACCGAGGAAGAGGTCCGCGAGGCCCTCTACGACGTGGTCGACCCCGAGCTGGGCATCGATGTCGTCAACCTGGGCCTGATCTACGGCATCCACGTCGACGACGCGAACATCGCCACGCTCGACATGACGCTGACCTCGGCGGCCTGCCCGCTCACGGACGTCATCGAGGACCAGGCGAAGTCGGCCACCGACGGCATCGTGAACGAGCTGCGCATCAACTGGGTCTGGATGCCCCCGTGGGGCCCGGACAAGATCACGGACGATGGTCGCGAGCAGCTCCGCGCACTCGGCTTCAACGTCTGACCGACGCATGCGCGTGAGGGCCCCCGGCACGGTCGTGCCGGGGGCCCTCCCTGCTCTGCGGGGTTCTGTGGCCGCCCGCCGTGCACGGCTCCGCCGCCCGGGAGCGGCCGGGGCCGCCGGCGCCCTGCTCGTGGCGGGTCCGGGCGCTTTCCCGCAGGCGGCCTGACGGCTCAGTGGTCGCCCGTGTGCGGGCGCACTGGACGTGGCAGTGGCTGACGCCAGTCGCCCAGCCTCGTGAGGAGAACCTGGCGGGCGAGAGCGCGTATGTCGTCCCACGCCGAATCCTTGGTCAGGGCGTCGTTCCAGAGGCCGACGCGGCAGGTGGCATCGATCTCGCCGAGGCGGCGGTCGACGGCTCGAAGATCGCGCAGATCCTCGGGCTCGAAGGCTCCGCGCTCCGCGAGCCCTTCGGAGACGCGGCAGAGGAGCTCCACCTCTTCGACGACGTCCTTCGTCTCCAGTTCACGCTCGCCCAGCCAGGCAAGTTGGTCCTGGGTGTCGGCTGCCAGGAGAGCCATGAAGCGCAGCGTCCAGGTGCGCAGGTGCGCGTCACCGAGGGGGTTCATCCGTGCAGGATCGCACACAGCTCCCGCGCGCAACCGTGTTCGATGGCGCCGAGGGTGGCAACGGCCGGTGCGGCGGCCGCGGAGGTTGAAGCGCGATTGCTGCGGCTGCAGTCGAACAGGAAGTCCTGGGCGGCCCGGTCCACCCTGAGGTGACTGAAAGCGATGTGTACAGGCGTACGCAACGCTGTGTACGCTCGTACGCATGCCCTATGTACTGCTTGCCGCGGCCATCGCCGCCGAGGTCGCCGGCACCACCGCCATGAAGTACAGCGACGGCTTCACGAAGCTCTGGCCCTCGCTCGGCACCGCGGTGGGGTACCTGATCGCCTTCACCCTGCTCGCGCAGACCCTCAAGACGATGTCGGTCGGCACCGCCTACGCGATCTGGGCCGGGGTGGGCACGGGCGCCATCGCCGCCATCGGCATGATCTTCATGGGTGAGGCGGCCACCGCCGCGAAGATCGCCGGCATCGCGCTGGTGATCGCCGGCGTGGTCCTGCTGAACCTCGGCGGAGCGGCGCACTGATGGCGGCGGGCGTCCGCAGGTACGACCCCGAGCGGCGGCAGCGGATCATCGACGCGGCGATCCGGGTGGTGGGCGCCAAGGGCATCGCGGGGCTGAGCCACCGCAGCGCGGCGGCCGAGGCCGACGTGCCCCTCGGCTCGACGACCTACCACTTCAAGACGCTCGACGACCTGCTGGTCGCGGCCCTGCGGCAGGCCAACGAGGGCTTCGCGGCGCTGATGTCCGCCTCTCCGGCGCCGGCCGACCCGATGGAGGACCTCGCGACGTCCCTGGCCCGTCTGCTGGGCGAGTTCCTGGCGGCGGACCGGGGGCGGGTCGAGCTGGAGTACGAGCTCTACCTGGCCGCACTGCGCCGGCCGGCGCTGCGCCCGGTGGCCGCCGAGTGGTGCGAGGCGGCCGCCGAGGCCCTCGCGGGGCGGACCGACCCGGTGACGGCCCGCGCGCTGGTGGCCGTCATGGACGGCATCGGCCTCCAGGTGCTGCTCACGGACGCGCCGTACGACGAGCCGTACGCCCGGGAGGTCCTCGGGCGGGTGCTGGCCGGCGCCTGAGACCCGGCGGCCGCCGGCCCGGCCCCGAGGGCCACCACCGGTGGTTTCGTAGGGGCACCGCCGGCGACACGCTGTGCGACCGGCACATGAGACCGGTTCGCGACCGACGGCCGTCGCCGGTTAGGTTTCGGGCATGACTGCTACGCGTACCACCGGCGCCGTCGCCGCCGGACTTGCCACCATCACCGCCGACGGCACCGTCCTCGACACCTGGTTCCCCTCCCCCGAGCTGGTCGCCGAGCCCGGCCCGGCCGGCACCGAGCGCCTGACCGCCGAGCGGGCCGTGGAACTGCTCGGCGCCACCGCGCCGAAGGCGATCCGCTCGGACGCGGTCCGCGGCGTCGAGGTCGTAGCCGTCCGCACCGTCATCGCCTCCCTCGACGACAAGCCGCTCGACGCGCACGACGCGTACCTGCGCCTGCACCTGCTCAGCCACCGCCTGGTCAAGCCGCACGGCCAGAACCTCGACGGCGTCTTCGGCCTGCTGACCAACGTGGCGTGGACCTCGCTGGGCCCGGTCGCGGTGGACCAGGTCGAGACCGTCCGGCTGAACGCGCGTGCCGAGGGCCTTCACCTCCAGGTCACCTCGATCGACAAGTTCCCGCGCATGACGGACTACGTCGCCCCCAAGGGCGTGCGCATCGCCGACGCGGACCGCGTCCGCCTCGGCGCGCACCTCGCCGAGGGCACCACCGTCATGCACGAGGGCTTCGTCAACTTCAACGCCGGCACGCTGGGCACCTCCATGGTCGAGGGCCGCATCTCCGCGGGCGTCGTGGTCGGCGACGGCTCCGACATCGGCGGCGGCGCCTCCACGATGGGCACCCTCTCCGGTGGCGGCAAGCAGATCATCTCGATCGGCGAGCGCACCCTGGTCGGCGCCGAGGCCGGCGTCGGTATCGCGCTGGGCGACGAGTGCATCGTCGAGGCGGGCCTCTACGTGACCGCGGGCACCCGCGTGACCCTCCCGGACGGCCAGATCGTCAAGGCTCTGGAGCTGTCGGGGGCCAGCAACATCCTCTTCCGCCGCAACTCGGTCACCGGCGCCGTCGAGGCCCGCCCGAACAACGCGGTCTGGGGCGGCCTGAACGAGGTCCTCCACAGCCACAACTGACGCCCCGCCGCCATCGGCCCGCCACCGGGCGGGTGCGGGCGGCCGGTCGTTCGCAGAGCGCCCTTCCGGGATCCGGGAGGGCGCTCGGTGCCGGTACCGGTGCGGGTCAGTGCAGGGGGATGGTGCGGACCAGGCCGGCGAAGGCCTGCTGCTCCGCCTCGGTCAGTTCGACCGTCTCCATCGGGTGCGCCGCCGAGGTGCGCTGGGCCGGGATCACCGGCAGGCCTTCGGGAGCGCCCCGTTCGGGGTGGTGGAAGCGGCTGTTCCACAGCATGCGGCCGGCAGCGGCGACCGAGACGAGGGCGGCCGCGAGCAGGACGGCGAGGCCGATCTCCTGGGCGAGGGAGATGGAGGGGAGCACACGGTCCTCCAGAGGTCCGGCGGTGCAAGGCGGTGCAAGCTCGGGCGTGCAGACACTCAACACCACAACCGGCCGATTGGGTAGGGATGTGGCGAGCGTCACGCCAGGGTCGAAAGTCCCCCTTCTCACCCCGCAGCGGCCCGCCGCCGCTTCACCGGCCCCCTGCCCCGCCGCGCGTGCGGCGGAGGGCCCGGCCGGGACGGCGGCCGGGCCCTCCGCGTTCGTGAGGATCCCCCGGGAGGACCGGGAGATCCCGCGCGGGTTACGGACGGAAACGCAGCACCTGCGGGTCGTGGTCGCTGTTCTGGGCCGCGAACTCCGCGTTGATGTGCACGCTGTCGTACGTGAAGTTCTTGATCGACGGGCTCGTCAGGATCTGGTCCAGCACCTGGGCGTTGCCCTGGTAGACGTACGAGTACCGCTCCGCCTTCGGCAGCGACTTGATCGCCGGGTACAGCGCCCCGCCGTCGGCCAGCGCGTTCGTCGTCGCCGAGAACTCGAAGTCGTTGATGTCACCGACGACGAGGACGTTCGCGTTCTTCTCGGCCGCCAGGATCTCCTTCACGAAGCCGTTCACGGACTGCGCCTGGAGCAGCCGCTTGGCCTCCGAGGAGCGCACCGGCGGCTGGTGGTGGGAGGTCAGACCCTCGTCGCCGCCCTTGGAGCCGAAGTGGTTGGCGATCACGAAGACCGACTTGCCGCGGAAGCTGAACTGGCCCGCCAGCGGCTTGCGGCTGTCCGCCCACGCCGGGTTCGCCGGGTCGATCCGGCCGGGGGAGCGGGTGAGGGCGGCCTTGCCGTTCTCCTTCACCACGCCGGTCGCCGTCACCGCGTCGCCCGGGGCGCGCTCGACGAAGGAGACCCGCTCCGGGTTGAAGAGGAACACCTGGCGGATGTTGCCGCCGGGCTCGCCGCCGTCCTTCTTGTCCTCCGGGTCGATGGTCCGCCACTGGTAGGCGGGCCCGCCCGCCGCCGCGATGGCCGCGGTGAACTTCGCGAGCGTCTGCCCGGCCGAGACGGTGCCGTCGTTCTTGGCGCCGTTGTCGTCCTGGATCTCCTCCAGAGCGAGGATGTCGGGGGCGGCCAGGTTCTCCACGACGGCCTTCGCCAGCGCGTCGAACTTCTCCTGCGGGTCCGTCGGGTCGAGGTTCTCGACGTTGTACGTGGCCACCGCGAGCTCGTTCGCGGCCTGCGCCTTGGTCTTCTCGGGGGCGAGGGTGCCCGCCTTGACCGTACCGAGCGTGCGGGCCACCAGGGTGTAGCCGCCGAACTGGTTGAAGTCCAGCGGGCCTTCGGTGGTGCCGGTCAGCTTGTCGCCGACGTTGGCCACCGGGAAGGGCTGCTGCGCGGCCGGCGCGAGCTGCTGGATCTGGAGCCGGCCGGTGTTCTGGGACTCGTAGGAGCCGTAGACGGTGCCGCCGCGCTTGGCGGCGTTCTCCCAGCCCTTCACGGTGACCCACAGCTCCGAGTACGGGTCGGTGGCGCCGACCACGCGCGAGGTGCCGATGCGGACGTTCATGCCCTCCAGCGACTCGTAGAAGTCCAGCGCGTAGCGAGAGGGCTCCAGGGCCAGGCCGTTGATGCTGCCGCCGGCGGCCGGGTCGCCGAGCGGGGCGTACTCGCCGGGCACCGTGTACTCGTTGATCGAGGAGGCCTCCGGCAGCGCGTTGCCGGACGAGACCACGGTCACCGTCGGCTTGGAGATCTGGGTCACCGACTGGTTGCCGGAGTTCAGGCCGCCGGGCACGTACTCACCGACCGTGCCGGAGACCTTGACCGCGTCGCCCACGGCGACGGTCGGGACCGAGCCGGTGAAGACGAACACGCCCTCACTGGTGGCGTCGTCGCCGTCGCCGTCCGGGTCCTGGATCCAGAAGCCGCGGGAGCCGTACGTGCGCACACCCGTCACGACGCCCTGGACGTCGGCGACCTGCTGACCGCTGAGGGGGGATATCCGGGTGGTGCCCTGGATGTCGTGGATGCGTATCGGATCGGCGGCCGCGGCGCCTTCGGCCGCGTCGGCGGAGCCCGCGAGGAGGCCGGTGGCCAGTGCGCTGGCGACGAGGGCCGCGACGGCGGCGGAACGGGGATGCGAGGAACGCATGGGCGGGAACTCCGGTGTGAGGTGAGGGAAACGGAGAGACGGCGAAAAGGTGAGGCAGTGAGATCTGCGGGCGACTGACGGCCCGCGATACATCTACGCGCGTCAATTTCCTGGGTTGCCAGCAAAGTTGTCAAGCCCTCCAGGGAATACGACAGCTGACTGTGGGATGAACCAAGGGCGATGACCCGCCGGGCACGCCCGAAATGCGTCTACGCTGGGTCGCCGTACGACGGCCACGACTGTCCCGGCCCCGGCCTTCCGGCCCGTACGGCCCGACCCGCCGAACCGGCCCCGGGGCCGACGGGCCCACCGGGCCGGACGGACCCGCCGGCCACATCCGCCGACGGGCTGTCACCGCCCGCCCCACCGCGTCCGCGAGGAGAACCGCCCCATGTCCGCAGAGCCGCACCCCACGCTGCCGCCGGTACGGCTGCACTCCGATGCGGAACTGGCCCGCGAGGCCCTCACAGCCCCGCTGTTCGCCCGTGCCGTACGGCTGGCCCGGTGGGCCGGACCCGCGACGCGCGTCGACGTCGGCGGTGAGCTCGTCGCGGCGCAACTGTCCGAAGCCGCCGCGGCGCTCGGCCTCGACACCGAGGACCCCGACGCACCGATGTACGCGAGCCAGGCCTGGCGGGTGGCCGTGGACACCGGTCTGGTCGACGTGACCGAGCCGGAGGAGGACCGGGGCGCCGACGCGGGCGGCGCGGAGGCGGACTTCGGCACCGCGGCGCCCGGCGAGGACCTGGCACTGGTGACGGGCGGCGCACCCGGCGACGTGCTCGACCTGTGGCTGACCGCCCTGGAGGCCGTGATCGCGGACGCGGCCGTGCCGGACCTCGACGACCTCGTCGACGCGCTGGACGAGGGCGGCGAGATCGACTTCGACCGGCTGGACTGGAACCCGCGCCACGAGGCGGACTTCCTCGACGGGGTGCTCGCCAACCTCTACCTCCTCACCGCCACCGAGGGCGGGGCGGCGGACGGACCCGTTCCGCTGCCCGTGCTCGCCGCGTCGATGGTGGTGCCCGACGGCATGGGGGAGCCGACCGACGCCGTGCTGGAGCAGGTCTCGGACGCGATGATGCGGCTCGACGACCAGTTCAGGCAGTTGGAGCCGATCGGGCTCGTGGAGTTCCGGCCCGTCGACGAGGAGCTGATGGCCGAGGCCGAGGAGCCGCACCCCGCCGCGCAGCCCGACGAGGAGCCGCTCGGCCCGGGCCGGGCCCGGGCCGACCTCGACGACGAGGACGTCTCGCGCTACGGAATGGTCCGGCTGACCCCGCTCGGCCTCTACGGCATCCGCGCCCGGATGCTGGAGGCCGGGGTCGAGGCGCCGGCCGTCGGCGACCTGGCAGACAAGGGCGCGGACGCGCTGCTCGACGGGGTGTCCCGCTACCCCGGGGCCGCCGCCCAGGCCGAGATCGAGCAGTGGCTGGCCGGCCGGGACCCGGCCGCCGCCGTGCCCGAGCTGCTCGCGGCCGCCCGGGGCGACGACGAGGGCGCGCCGCTGCGCCGGCTGCGCTGCCAGCAGGCCCTGGCGTCGACCGGTCCGGAGGCCGAGCCGGCGGTCCGCTCGGTGCTGGACGACGCGGAGCTCGGCGGGCTCGCCCGGGTGTGGCTGGCCGAACGCGGCGCGGGCGGCGTACCGGCGCCGGACCCGACGATGGTGTACTGGCTGACCGTCGACACGATCGCCGCGCAGCTCGCCGCCGGCGGCGAGACGGAGGAGCTGCCGCTCCTGATGGAGTCCCTGACCGCCCATCACGCCGGGTTCTTCGACCAGGTGTGGCGGGTGGAGCACCCCGCGACGGCCTACGTCCTGGAGGTGATGGGGCGCCTGCACCCGGACAAGAAGGCGGCGAAGGAGGCCCGTAAGGCCGCGTTCAAGGCGCGCTCGCACCGGCCCTGAACGGCGCTGTACGGCCCTGAACGGCTCGGGGCGGTGGACGGCAGGCGGTGACAACGCGCCGATCCTGGGCCGGACTTGGCCATTCACGGCACCGGCAAGGGGTCGACTCGGCTTCGTGGGTAGTTCAGCCGCCGTTCACGTGCGGGCGGGAGCGTGTGCGCCGACGACCGCACGACAGGCGCACCACCTCCCCACCCAGGAGCCCCGATGCCGCTCAGCCGCAGAGACTTCACCTCCCGCACCGTCCTCGCCGGAGCGGGCATCGCGCTCACCGGCACGGTCGGCGCCCTCGCCACCGCACCGGGGGCGCTGGCGGCCGACCACGGCACTGACCGCGACGAGTACGGGCGGCCCTGCGAGCCCGGCTACGGCCCGCTGCTCCCCGACCCGGCCGGACTGCTCGCCCTCCCCGCCGGATTCTCGTACCGCGTGCTCACCCGCAGTGGTGTGACCAGGCTGGAGTCCGGCGAGAGCACCCCCTCCCACCACGACGGGACGGCCGCCTTCGCGGGCCACCGCGGCGTCACGCTCCTCGTCAACAACCACGAGCTCAAGGGCAAGCGGGAGAATTGGGCGCACCCCGTCCCGGCCGCCGAGGGCCTCGTCTACGACCCGGCCGCCGCCGGCGGCTGCACGGTGGTCGAGGTGCGACGCGGCGGCGAGGTCGCCGAATGGGTGGGCATCGCCGGTACGTCCACCAATTGCGCGGGCGGCACGACCCCTTGGGACACCTGGATCACCTGCGAGGAGAACTCGGACCCCGCCGGCAAGAACGGCATGACCAAGGACCACGGCTACTGCTTCGAGGTCGACCCGCACGACCGCCGGGCCAACCGCGACCCGCAGCCCATCAAGGCGTTCGGCCGGTACGACCACGAGGCCGTGGTCATCGACCCGCGCCAGGGCCACGCCTACCTCACCGAGGACGCCTCCGGCCCCAACGGGCTGCTGTACCGCTGGACCCCGCCCCGCGGCTTCCGGCACGGGCGGGGCAAGCTCCGTACGCTCGCGGCCGACGCCGGAGCGCTCCAGGCGGCCAAGTGCTTCGACAGCTCGGGCCGCTTCGTGGACGACCTCTCGCGGGCCACCCGCATCGGCACCGTCTACGGGGTCGACTGGGTGGACGTCGCCGACCGCGACGCGCGGACGGTGCCGGTGCGCAAGCAGTTCGCCACCGGTGCCGTGACCCGGGGGCGCAAGCTGGAGGGCATGTGGTGGGCGGACGGCGGCGCGTACTTCGTCTCCTCCTACGCCCGCGAGGAGAGCCCCGGCGCGGCACACGACGGCCAGGTGTGGTTCTACGACCCCAAGCGGCGCACGGTACGGCTGACCGTGCTGATCGGGGTGAACGGCGACCCGTCGGCGGGCGGCGGCTACGACGGGCCGGACAACATCACCGTGTCCCCGTACGGCGGTCTGATCCTGGCCGAGGACGGTTCCGGCCTCCAGCACCTGTTCGGCGCGACCGACTCGGGACGCACCTACCCGCTGGCGCGCAACGAGTTGAACATCGGGACGGCCGAGGAGCCGGAGTACTCCGAGTTCACCGGGGTGTGCTTCTCCCCGGACGGGCGCACCCTGTACGCGAACATCCAGGACCCGGGCATCATGCTGGCCGTCACGGGGCCGTGGCGGCGCACCCGCTGACAACGCGGACAGCGCCGGCGGACAAGCGCCGGCGGCCCCGCGGGGCCGCCGGTCCGTGCCTCACTGGGCCGCGGACACCCCGGAGTCGGAGGCGGCGGCCCACTCGGTGAGCAGGAACTCGTAGGCCTCTGCGGGCAACTCGTCGCCCACCCGGGTGTCGAAGAGGTGCCGTATCGCCTCGTTCGCCTCGGCGGCGGACGGGCGGGCGGGACCCGCGGGGGTGAATGACTTCTGCATGCCTTCCAGGCTACGGGCGGGCACCGGCCCCCCTCCCCGTCTCAGGGGTGGAATCGCTCACCCCGCGACCCGGGCGGTGGCTCCGCGTGCCCGCTCACCTGCTCAGAGTGCCTGCGCGGCGGGCTTCACCATGCCGCGCACTGTGCGCGACTTCACAAACTCGCCCATGGCCGTCATCTCCCACTCGCCGGAGAACTGCTTGATCAGCTTGGCCATCATCACGCCGGTCTGCGGCTCGGCGCCGGTGAGGTCGAAGCGCACCAGCTCCTCGCCGGTCGCCGCGTCGATCAGGCGGCAGTAGGCCTTGGCCACCTCGGTGAACTTCTGGCCGGTGAAGGAGTTGACCGTGAAGACCAGGCCGGTGGCGTCGGCGGGCAGCCGTCCGAGGTCGACCACGATCACCTCGTCGTCCCCGGCGCCCTCGCCGGTGAGGTTGTCACCGGAGTGCTTGACGGAGCCGCCGAGGATGGACAGCTTGCCGAAGTAGCAGCTGTCGAGGTGGTTGCGCTGGGGGCCGTAGGCGATGACGGACGCGTCGAGGTCGATGTCCTTGCCGCGGAAGGCCGGCTCCCAGCCCAGACCCATCTTGACCTGGGACAGCAGCGGACGGCCGCCCTTGACCAGGGAGACCGTCTGGTTCTTCTGGAGGCTGACGCGGCCCTTGTCGAGGTTGATCTTCCCCGCGCCGGGCGGGACGGTGGCGGGCGCGGTGGGAGGCGCCGCGGGGGCCGGCGCGGCCGGGGTGGGCGCGGCCGCGGCCGGCGTCGGACCGCCGAGCCAGGGGGAGACCGGGTGCGAGACCGGCGGGGCGGGCGGCGCGGGCGGAGCCGCGGGCATCACTGGCGCGGGGGTGACGGGGGTGACGGGAGCGGCGGCGGGGGCCGGCTCCTCCTCCACGGAGACCCCGAAGTCGGTGGCGATGCCGGCGAGGCCGTCCGCGTACCCCTGGCCGACCGCGCGCACCTTCCACGCGCCGCCGCGCTGGTAGACCTCGACGACGACGAGCGCGGTCTCGGAGCCCAGCTGCGGCGGGGTGAAGGTGGCGATCACCGCTCCGCCGTCCGCGTCGCGCACGGTGGCGGTGGGCTCGATGCCCTGGAAGGTCTGGCCGGCCGCGTCGGGGCTGGCCGTGACCACGATCCGCTCGATGCCCGGCGGCAGGGCCGCCGTGTCCACGGTGATGGAGTCCGGCGCCGAACCGCCGCCGGACCGGTGGCTGACACCGGGCCCGGAGGGCTGGTTGTAGAAGATGAAGTCGGCGTCGGAACGCACTTTGCCGTCCGCCGTGAGGAGGAGTCCCGAGACGTCGAGCCGGACGGGGGCGGCCACGTCCACCGTCACGCGAGCGGTGGCGAGCGGCAGGTTGGAGCCGGGGGTCATAACGGTCATGCCTCAAGAACGACTGGAGGGGCTGTGCCGTTCCCTTGCTCCCGCGGGTTGTTTCAGCTCCGGTTGCGGGGGTGGTTCTTCGCCGTGCGCTCGTTGCCGAACTTGTACGCGCCGGTCCAGCGGGCCATGACGAGCTGCGCGTCGCCGGACTCCACCTCGGCCAGGAACTTCTCGGCCCGAGCGCCGCGCAGGGTGGTAGCGGCGCGACCCCGGTGGGTGATGACGACGGAGGAGTCGGCGTGCTGCTGGTACGTGAATCCGTACGGTTTCGGCATGGGGCGCAGCCTGCCGTGCGGGTGGCTGCGGCGGCAACGGGTTTGGCGCGCCGCGGATGTGCTCCGGCGGGGCGGGGCGGGTGCCGGGTGCCGGTCCGGATCCGGTGGCGCCCGTGCGGCCCGGGGACCGACCGGGCGGGGCCGCGGTCCGGCGCGTCCGGCGGGGTGCGCCGGGGCCCGTACGCGTGTCCGTGCCCGCCGGGCCCACCGGGGTGCGCGTACGGGTCCCCGTACGCGCACCCCGGCGGGCGGTCTCAGCCGCCCGTCACGCGGCGCGGCAGCCCGAGCGGGTTGCTCTCGCGCAGCTCCGCCGGAAGGAGCGCGTCCGGCACCGACTGGTACGCCACCGGCCGCAGCCAGCGCTCGATCGCGGTGCCGCCGACCGAGGTGGAGTGCGAGGTCGCGGCCGGGTACGGGCCGCCGTGGTGCTGGGCCGGGGCCACCGCGACCCCGGTCGGCCAGCCGTTGACCACGATCCGCCCCGCCAGCGCCGTGACCTGCCCGATCAGCTCGGCGGCCGGACCCGGCGCGCCCTCGGTCTCGGCGGCCGACAACTGCAGCGTCGCGCTGAGGTTCCCGGGGAGCCGCGCCAGCACCGCGGCCGCCTCGCCCTGGTCGGCGTACCGCGCGAGCACGGTGACCGGGCCGAAGCACTCCTCCAGCAGGACCTCGTACCCGTCGCCGGGGGCGCCGTCGAGTAGCCGGCCGGCGGGCACGGTCAGGTACCCGGCGCCGACCGTGTGCTCCCCGCGGGCACCGGGGGGGACGGGCGCGGCGACGCCGGGCAGGGCGGCCCGCTCACGCACCCCGGCGATGAAGTTCTCCCGCATCCGGTGGTCGAGCAGCACCCCCGGCTCGGTCTCCCTGAGCGCCTTGGTGAGCGCGTGGGCGACGCGGTCGCCGTCCGCGCCCTCGGGCAGCAGGACCAGTCCCGGCTTCACGCAGAACTGGCCGACGCCCAGGGTGACCGCGCCCGCGAGCCCCGTACCGATCTCCTCGGCACGCTCGGCGGCGGCCCCCGGCGTGACCACCACGGGGTTGAGGGAGCCGAGCTCGCCGTGGAAGGGGATGGGCACGGGCCGGGCGGCGGCCGCGTCGAAGAGGGCCCGCCCGCCCCTGACGGATCCGGTGAAGCCGGCGGCGGACACCAGCGGGTGGCGGATCAGCTCCAGGCCGGCGTCGAAGCCGTGGACCACGGCGACCACGTCGGCCGGCAGTCCCACCGATACCGCCGCCCTGCGCAGCAGCGAGGCGCACAGCTCGGAGGTGGCCGGGTGGTCGGGGTGCGCTTTGACCACCACGGGGCAGCCGGCCGCCAGCGCGCTGGCGGTGTCCCCGCCGGGGACGGAGAAGGCGAGCGGGAAGTTGGACGCGGAGTAGACGGCCACCACGCCCAGCGGCACCTTGTACCGGCGCAGTTCGGGACGCGGCGGGGTGAGGGAGGGGTCGGCGCGGTCGATCCGGATGTCGAGGTAGGAGCCCTCGTCCACGGCGTCGGCGAAGGCGCGCAGCTGGCCGGTGGTGCGGGCCAGCTCGCCGGTGAGGCGGCCCGGCCCGAGCGCGGTCTCGGCGTCGGCGGCCTCCACCACCTGGGAGGCGGCCCCGTCGAGCAGTACGGCGGCGGCGCGCAGGAAGGCGGCGCGGGTGGCGGCGTCGGCGAGCGCGCCGCGGACCGCGTGGGCCGCGCGTACCGCTTCGTCCACCTCCCGGGATGTGGCCTCCGCCGCAACCTGCTCGCGCTGCTTCCCGGTGCGGGGGTCCACACTCCAGACTGGGGTCGCTGTCATGGGCCACTGCCTCCTGGATCGTTCAGTATTCTGAACGCCGTTCCGGTGGATGAATGATCACATCTGCTGCGGACTCTATTTCCGCGTCCTCCGCGTGACAAGAGGCGATCCAGAGGGGAAGCCGGCGTATGACGACGACCGAGTCGGGGAGCGCCGCGCAGGCGGCGCCGGTCAAATCGGCGGTGCGGACGGTCCAGCTGCTGGAGCACTTCGCGGCGCGGCCCGGACCGCACAGCCTGGCCGACATCCAGAACGACCTGGGACTGCCCAAGTCCAGCCTGTACATGCTGCTGCGCACGCTGGTGGGTCTGGGCTGGGTGGAGACGGACACCACGGGCACGCGGTACGGCATCGGCGTGCGGGCCCTGCTGGTCGGCAGCTCGTACATCGACGGGGACGAGGTGGTGGCGGCCGCCCGCCCCACCCTGGACCGGCTCTCCGACGACACGACGGAGACCATCCACCTGGCGCGGCTGGACGGGGCGAGCGTCGTGTACCTGGCGACCCGCCAGTCCCAGCACTACCTGCGGCCCTTCACCCGCGTCGGGCGGCGGCTGCCCGTGCACTCGACGGCGCTGGGCAAGGCGCTGCTGGCCACGCACACGGACGAAGAGGTACGGGCGCTGCTGCCGCCGCGGCTGGAGCCCGTCACCGAGCACACCATCACCGACCGGGAGCAGCTGGTGGAGGAGCTGGCGATGGTGCGGGAGCAGGGCTACGCGGTGGACCGGGAGGAGAACACCCTCGGGCTGTGCTGCTTCGGGGTGTCCGTGCCGTACCGGACGCCCGCGCGGGACGCGCTGAGCTGCTCGGTTCCGGTGGCCCGGCTGACGGCGGGGCACGAGCGGGTGATCAAGGCGGCGCTCTTCGAGGCGCGGGACCGGCTGTCGGTGGTGACGCGGCGGGGGTGAGGCGGCGGGGGTGAGGCGGCGGGGGTGAGGCGGCGGCGACGCGGTGCCGGGCGGGGCTGCGGGCGCGGGCCGGCGGGCGGGACGCGGTGCCGGGCGGGGCTGCCGCCCGGAACCTGGCGGAGGGTGCGGTTCCTCCCCCGGGTGGGGGAGGCGGTTCCCCATTGAGGGGGAGGTGGCGGGGCGGCGGGCGCGGGACCGTGGGGTCATGACCACACGAGAGGTTCACCCGACGTACGAGCCCCGGCCGTCGACGCCCCGCCGGGGGCGGGCGCGGCCGGTCCTGGGGGCGCTGGCCGTGACGGCCGCCGTGCCGTACCTGACGCTCAAGGCCGCCTGGTTGGCGGGGAGTCACATGGGGATACCGGCCGGCAGCGTGCTGCGCGAGCCCGGCCCCTTCCTCGCCGTCGCCAACGCCGTCACCCTGGCCATGGACGCGTGCGTGATCCTGCTGGTGCTGGTGCTCACCCGGCCCTGGGGCCTACGGGTGCCGGCCTGGCTGCTGGCGGTGCCCGTCTTCGTCGCCACGGGGCTGCTGACCCCGATCCTCCTGGGGTTCTCCGGCCAACTGCTCGTGCGTGCGCTCGGCTTCGGCGCGGAAACGGACGGGGGGACCGGCGGGCAGGCGCCCTTCCTGGACGACTGGGTCACCGACGTCGTCTACACCGGCTTCGCCGTCCAAGGTCTCGCCCTGGCCGGGCTGTTCGCCCCCTACGCCCAAGAGCGCTGGGGACGGCTGTGGCGGGGCGCACCGGGGGAGCGGCTGCCGTCGTCCACGGGGGTGATGGCGGCAGCCGCCGCGGTGACGGGCGCGGCCGTGGGCGGGACGTACCTCTACTGGACCTTCGGGGGCACGGCCGGCCTGGCCGCGGAGCGGGCGGCGTCATGGTCCGCCGAGGCGAGCGTGGGCGCCGCACTGCACGGGCTCTGCGCCCTGACCGCCGGGGCGGTGGCGGTGCTGCTGGCCCGGGGCGGCGGGAGAGGGGCCCGGTCGCTCGCCGTCGCCTGGACGAGCTCGGCCGCGACCGCGTGCTGGGGCCTGTGGATGCTGCTCGCCTCCGCGGGCCAGGACTTCGGCCCGGCGGAGGAGACCGCCGCGATCATGTACCTGCCCTACGCTGGCCAGATGATCACGGGATCGCTCTCCGCCGCCGTCCTCATCCGCCTCCTCATATCCCGCCGCCCGGCGTGAGGCGGTTCGGTACGAGCGGTGCGGGCGGTACGAGCGGTGCGGGCGGTGCGGGCGGGCCCGCGACCGTGAGCGGGCGCGGCGCTGGACCGGGGGCCCGGGCGGGGCGGCTGTTCGGGGCGCGGGCCCGGCTGCGGTGGGTCCACCTGATACTCGGCGGGGCCCTGCTGATGCCGTACTTCCTGCTCGCCCAGGTGGCGATCGGCGCGGTGGCGGGCGAGACCGGCAGCCTGTTCACCTCCTTGCCGGCGGTGCTCGCCTCGTACGCGGTGGCCCTGCCACTGGCCGCGGTCACCGCGGTGTTCGGGCCGGTGCGGCCGCTGTCGGTGGGCGCGGTCCGGGCCATGTGCGAGGTGCCCGGGGAGCTGCTGTCCGCGGGACCCGCGCGGTCCTGGGCGGCGCGGGGGCGGACGTCGGCCTGGTGGACCCTGCACCTGGGGGTCGGCGCGGTGGTCAGCGGGATGACGCTCGCGGTGCCGCCGATGGCCCTGGTCCTGACGGCACTGCCCTTCGTGCGCGCATGGCGGGAGGCCGGTCCGGTACGGATGTGGTTCGGCGCGCACCTCGACCCGTACCTGGCGCCGCCGCTCGGGCTCGCCCTGCTGACCGGGCTCGCCCTCGTCGCCGCCGGGGCCGGGTCGCTGCTGGCCCGGCTGGCGCCCGTACTCCTGGGGCCGACGGCGGCGGACCGGCTGGCCGCGGCCGAGGAGCGGGCCGCCGACCTGGCGGTGCGCAACCGCCTGGCGCGGGAGCTGCACGACGCGGTGGGGCACGCGCTGAGCGCGGTCACCCTCCAAGCGGTCGCAGCCCGGCGGGTGCTGGACCGGGACCCCGAGTTCGTACGGGAGGCACTCGCCGCCATCGAGGACACCACCCGGCGGACGGTGGACGAACTGGACGCCGTCCTCGGGCTGCTGCGGGACGGCGACCCGGCCCGGGCGGACGCCGCGCCCGCGCCGACCCTCGCCGCCGACCTCGGCGGCCTGCTGGCCCGCACCCGGGCCGCGGGCACCACCGTCACCGCCCACCAGGACCCCGGAGGGGACGGGGGCTGGGAGCGGCTGCCGGCCGTCACCTCCCGCGAGGCCTACCGCATCGTCCAGGAGGGCCTCAGCAACACCCTGCGCCACGGCGCGGGCCCCGTGGAACTGCGGATCCTCGTACAGGACGGGACGCGCGCCGGAGACCGTGAACTGGAGATCACCATGACCAATCCCCCCGCAGCCTCCGAGGGCCGGGAGCCGCGCACCACCGGCGGCCGGGGCCTGCGCGGCGCCGCCGAGCGGGCGTCGCTGCTCGGCGGCCGCGTCGAGGCGGGCCCGCACGCCGGCAGTTGGCGGCTGAGGGCCGTCCTCCCCCTGGGCGGAGGGGACCGGTGACCCCCGGCACCGCCCGCACCCACCGCACTCCTGCCGCGCCGCTGCGGGTGGTGGTCTGCGACGACGAGCGGATGGTCCGCACCGCCCTGCGGGTGATCCTCGAAGCCGAGCCGGACCTGGAGGTCGTCGGCGAGGCGGCCACCGGCGCCGAGGCCGTCCCGCTGGTCCGCTCCCTGGCCCCGGACGTGGTGCTGATGGACGTCCGGATGCCCGAGATCGACGGCATCCGGGCCACGGAGCAGATCCTCGCCACGATGGCCGAGCCGCCCCGCATCGTGGTCGTCACCACCTTCGAGAACGACGCGTACGTGTACGGCGCGCTGCGCGCGGGAGCCGCCGGGTTCCTCCTCAAGCGCGCCGATCCGGACGAGTTGGTCGGCGCGGTCCGGCTCGTCGCGCGCGGTGACTGCCTGCTCTTCCCGGCGGCCGTCCGCGCCCTCGCCGCCGCCCGCACGCCCGGCGGCCCCGGCGCCGCCGCGCCCTGGGTGGCCAGGCTCACCGACCGCGAGGCCGACGTCCTGCGCCTGATGGCCACGGGTCTGTCCAACCAGGAGGTGAGCGAGCGCCTCGGAGTCGGCGCGCAGACCGTGAAGACGCATGTCGCGGCCGTCCTCGCCAAGACCGGCTCCCGCGACCGCACCCAGGCCGTCATCGCGGCCTACGAGGGAGGCTTCCTCATGAAGAAAAGCTGAGAACCCCGCCACAATCGGGGCAGAGCGGAACGCCCGGTGCCCTTGAAGCGTCCTTCTGGGGGATGAACAAGACGATCAGGCGTGCGTCGGTCTTCTGTTTGCTCCTGGTGGTGGCCCTGCTGGTCCGCGTCACCTGGGTGCAGGCATACCAAGGCCAGGCCCTCGCAGACGACAAGAACAACCGGCGGAACCTCATCGGGCAGTACGAGAACCCGCTGGGCAACATCATCGTGGGCGGGGAGGCGATCACCGGCTCGACGAAGACGGGCGGCAAGGACTTCGGGTACAAGCGCACGTACGTCGACGGTCCCCTCTACGCGCCGGTCACCGGATTCAGCTCCCAGGCCTTCGGCACGAGCATGCTGGAGGGCATCTACAAGAACGTGCTCAACGGCTCCGACAGCCGGCTGAAGACGGTGATGGACATGCTCACCAACAAGCGGGCCGATCCGGGCAACGTCCTGACCACCATCGACCGGGACGTCCAGAAGGCCGGCTACGACGCGCTCCAGGGCAAGCAGGGAGCCGCTGTCGCCATCGACCCGGCGACCGGCCGGATCCTCGGTGTGGTCAACAACCCGTCCTTCGACCCCGGCCGCATCGCCGGCGCCAACGACGAACAGGCCTGGCAGGAACTCTCCGCCGACCAGGGCAGGGCGATGGAGAACGTCGCGCTGCGCAAACCGCAGGCACCGGGCTCCACCTTCAAGCTGGTCACGCTCGCCGCGGCGATCGAGAACGGTCTCGTCGGCAACCTCGACCAGCAGACCGGCATCGCCGACCCGTACACCATCCCCGGCACCCGCACACTGCTGCCCAGTGAGGCGGGATCGGCCGCCTGCAACAACGTCTCGGTGCGCACCGCCCTGAAGCTGTCCTGCAACAACGTGTTCGCGGAGCTCGCCTCCCAGCTGGGCCAGGACAAGATGCGGGCCATGGCCGAGAAGTTCGGCTTCAACGTGCAGATCGACACCCCGGTCCGCACCAACCCGCCGAGCACGTACCCGTCGAAGAAGATGTCGGTCGACCAGGTCGCGCAGACGGGCATCGGCCAGTTCGACGTGCAGGCCACCCCGCTCCAGATGGCGATGGTGACCGCCGCCGTCGAGAACGGCGGCAAGCTCGTCGCCCCCCATATGGTCTCCGAGGTCACCGACTCCGGCGGCAACGTGCTGGAGAGCTTCGACGACCCGAAGTCCCAGCAGGTCGTCAGCGAAAGGACCGCCTCGATGATCCAGGACGCCATGCGGACGGTCGCCACGGAGGGCGGCGGCAAGCCGGCGCTGGTGCCGGGGGCCGAAGTGGGCGGCAAGACGGGTACCGCCCAGCGCGGAGTCGACAACAGCCTCGCGCCGCTGGCCTGGTTCACCTCGTACGGCAAGCTGAACGGCAAGCAGATCGCCGTGGCCGTCGTGATCGAGAACTCCGGCACCGAGCGGTCCGAGATCGGCGGCGGCAAGCTGGCCGCCCCCGTCGCGCAGAAGATGATGGGGGCGTGGCTGAAGAAGTAGCCGCGGGCGCGGGGGCGACGCGCGGGGAACCGCCGTCACCCTCCCCCGGCCGCCCGGCACCGCCCGGGGTGCCCCCCGGGCCCGGTGGTGTCAGGCTGGGGGGACGGCCAGAGAAGTAGAGAGGACCTTTCATGTCCATGCTCAACAAGCTCAAAGACCTGATCAAGGGACACCCGGACCAGGCTCGCCAAGGAGTCGAGAAGGCGGGAGACGCCTTCGACAAGAGGACCGGGAACAAGCACCAGAGCCAGGTGGACACGGCCCAGCAGAGGCTCAACGACCAGATCGGCAAGCCACAGCCCCCGGCCGGGGACACCCGCCCGCCCCAGCCCTAGCGGGATTCGGCCGAGCCCCGTCGGCCCGCCCCGCCACGCGCGCCACGCCGCGCCGGGGCGGGGTCGGGCAACGGAAAGCCCCCGCGGGAAGCGGGATGGCGGGGTTGTCATGCGGCCGGTCCCACTCGGGCGGGCTGCTTTACCGCTGCTTGCCCGACCCTCCCGGCAGACCCGACGCCGTGCGGGCCGACGGGCGCGAGGCCGCCGGGCCGGGCGCGAACGCGGCGCCCTTCTCCGTCCTCGACCACCGCTACGGGATCTCCGGCGGGCAGCCGGCCGAGGTGTTCACCCGGGCGGTGGAGCCGGCCCGAACCGGCCGCGAGGTGACCGCGCCGACACCGGCCGCCGAGGCGTGCGAACCCGACGGGGCGTGCGCGGGCCCGCACATATAAGCATCCCTTGGGGTGGGGCAGTGAAACTCGGCCATGGACTTTGGGGCAGGGTCTGGCGCAGAGTGGAAGGCATGGATCTTCCGCTCGCCGAGGCCACCCGTGCCGAGTTCGCCCCCTCCACCGTCTACCTCAACACCGCCACCTGCGGGATCCTCCCGCGTTCCGCCGTCGCGGCCGTACACGACCTGGCCGAGGCGGCCGGGGCCGGACTCCCCGCCGGCTTCGGCGACTTCGACCGGGTGAACCGGGTCCGCGCCGCCTTCGGCCGGCTGGTCGGGGTCGATCCCGGGCGCGTGGCGGTCGGCTCGTCCGTGGCGACCCACGTCGCCCTCGTCGCGGCCTCCCTCCCGCCCGGCGCCGAAGTCCTCTGCCCCGAGGGCGACTTCGCCTCCGTGATCAACCCCTTCGTGGTGCGCGGCGACCTCAAGGTCCGCTTCGTACCGCTGGAGGCCGTGGCCGAAGCCGTCGGTCCGCACACCGCCCTGGTCTCGCTGAGCGCCGTGCAGTCGGCGGACGGGCGCGTGGCGGACCTGGCCGGGGTCCGCGCCGCGACGGCCGCGCACGGGGCCCGGATGCTGGTCGACGCGACCCATGCCGCGGGATGCCTGCCCTTCGACGCGTCGCCCTACGAGTACACGGTCACCGCCGGGTACAAGTGGCTGCTGGGCGGCCGGGGAGCCTCCTACCTGACCGTCTCCGAGGAGGCCCAGGACACGCTGACCCCGCTGCACGCCGGCTGGGTGGCCGCGGAGTCCATGTGGGACGCCACCTACGGGCCGATGCCGCAACTGGCCCGCGGCGCACGGCGCTTCGACGAATCCCCGGCCTTCCTCGCCTACCACGCGGCCGAGGCCTCGCTGGCGCTGCTGGAACGGATCGGCATCGAGGCCGTCCACGCCCACGACACCGCGCTGGCGGCCCGCTACCGGGCGGGTCTGGCCCGCCTCGGGCACGAGCCGGTACCCGGCGGGAGCGCCATCGTCTCCGTGCCGGGCCTCGCAGCCCGGCAGCCCGCCCTGCAGGCGGCCGGCATCGCCACGGCCGCGCGCGGGGGGACCTTGCGCGCCTCGTTCCACCTCTACACGACGGAGGCGGACGTCGACCGCCTGCTGGACGCCCTCGACGGCTAAACACCACCCGCCCGCCCGCCGGCCCGCTTCCGGGTCGGCCTCCGCCCCGCGCGGCACCGCTTCCCCGAGGCCACCACCCTGCGCGTCGAGGAGGCCTCTCTGTGGTGGCCCGGGCCCTCGCCGCGGACCCGGCGGCCCCGCTCGCGGCGGGCGGTGGCGCGCCGGCCGAAAAGCAGTGGAGGCCCGCAGACCCAACGGCTAGAGGTGCGCGGTACCGGCTCCGCGAGGGGACATCGGCCGCAGAGTTCCGAGGTTCGAGCCCTTGAGCGGGCACTACGCCACGTCGTGCCGCCCCTTCGCAGGGACGGACAACGGTGATGCCCGCAATCCACCAAAGCATTTCGGCTGTACGCCTCCCATTGGAGGCGTACAAGGGACGGACCAGTGTTTGCACCCACCGCCCGGGGCCGACGACGGGCCAACCGACACGCGGCTGCCGCGAGGCTCCGCCGGCGAGTGCAAGAGAAGGGGGCCGCGTGGCGTGACGGGTGCTTGAACGACTTCCCCCGCTTCTGGGGTGGACGTGGACCACGTGCGTCCCTTCCCCCTCGGGGGCGCGGACGTAAACAGCAACGTGCAAGTGGTGTGCCACGTGTGTCACCAGCTCAAGACCCGTACCGAGTTCGGCGGTGCCCGTGACGTGGCTCAGCGAGTCGCACGACCACGGCGCCGAGGACGTTGAACGGCTCGCGGCTGTGTGTGCTGCTCTTGCTGCTGCACCGCCCCGCAACGTGTTGGTCGTGAGTACGGCCGAGGACGTGACGAGCGCCGCAGCGATGCGCCCCACGCAGGAGTAGCTAGTGCCGCATCAGGCAACGTTTGCCCGGTCGACGACGGCGCGTAGGCGAAGATCGTCGGCGTGGCGGTTCCGCCAGATGATGTAGCGGCGGATCATGCTGCCCTGTTCCTTGTGGTCGGCGTGGTCCGTGCCGTCCAGGGTGAAATAGCGCAGGGCTGTGAACTGGGCTTCGATCCGGTTGAGCCAGGAGCTGTTGGTGGGTGTGTAGGCGATCTCGACATTCTTCGCTGCCGCCCAGGTGCCGACCCGCTGACACTTCCCTGTGGTCAGGTGCGGGGAGAAGTCGTCGCAGACGATCGCGATCCGCACTTCTGACGGGTAGAGGGTGCGCAGGTAGCGGCAGAACTCGACGAACTGGGTGCGCCGCTTGATCGGTTTGATGTTGTCCGTAGAGCTTGTCCTTGGACAGGTCGAGTGCGGCGAAAAGGTCGCCGTCGGCGATCGCGTAGAAGTGCTCGACGCGGGCCTTCTTGGCGGCGTAGTCCGGGTCGCGGGAGGTCTTCCAGGTCTTCAGGCGTTGAAAGGAGACGCCTTCCTCGCGGAGCAGGATGCGCAGGCCCTCGTGGCTGAGGTCGTCGACCACCCCCTCGGCGACCAGGAAGTCCGCCAGCTTGGTCAGGCTCCATGTTGAGGACGGCAGGTCGTGCTCGGTCGGCTTGGACTTCGCGATCTTCTTGATCTCGCGCCGCTCGGGCAGCGTGAACGTCTTCGGGCGGCCGCCCTTGTACTTCGGATACAGCGAGTCGAAGCCGTCGGTGTTGAAGTTGTGGATCACATCGCGGACCCGGTCACCGCTCGTGAAGGACACCTCGGCGATCTTCGCCACCGACATGCCCTGCGCGGACAGCAGCACCATCTGGCTCGCCGCCAGGTCACCACCGATCCGGTGCCCCTGCGGATGATCCGAAGCAGTCGCCGGCCCTCGTCGTCATCGATCTCACGGACGCGTACTCG
Organism: Streptomyces sp. NPDC055254; assembly: GCF_053606025.1. Taxonomy (NCBI): domain Bacteria; kingdom Bacillati; phylum Actinomycetota; class Actinomycetes; order Kitasatosporales; family Streptomycetaceae; genus Streptomyces; species Streptomyces sp. NPDC055254. The sequence continues at coordinate 128,513 of NZ_JBSGQV010000013.1, forward strand.
TTCTGCCACTGACCGACGGTAGGGGACGACCGACGCCCAAGAACCTCACTCAGACCGCTTGCCCCGTGCTCTGAGGGCTGCTTCCAGTCGGGCGATGTCCTCGGCGTCCTTGGTCCGTCGAGGCCGGGAGGGATCCCAGGTGGGCATCATCCGCTTGATCTCGATCTGAGCCTGTGGACTGACGATCGCACATTCCAGAGCGCCGATACGGCCCGGCCCAGCATCGAGCATTCCCCCGGGCCAGGGCGCACCGACCCAGGGGCCCCCGGCGACCACCACACGGCCGGCCGTATCCCGGTCCAGGAGCGTAAAGCTGTTGTCCAGCCCGTCCTTGGAGAAATCGAGCTGCAGCTCAGGTGGCGGTCCTGGGACCGGTTTATAGCCGTGCAGCAGCAAGCCTTCCGCCAGGGCCCCGGCATCGTCTGTCCAGGCGAACCAGTCGATGTCCTCATGGTCTCGCGTGATCTCGCCGAGGAAGAAGTCCATGGCCCATCCGCCGCGAAGCCACAACGAGACCCCAAGAGCTCCGGCAACCTGCACAGCCTCAGCGATCAGGCGGAGCTGTTGATCCGCACGTCCCATGTCCACAGCCAGGCAGGCTATGCGGGAACCGCTCTACCCAGCAGATCATTTGTCTCCCACAGGGCGGGCGAACGATGCTTGATGCAGCACTAGGGCGGGCCCCGGCTCGGCACTGTGCCGCGTGGGGGCCGATCCTCGGGGCTGCTGTGCGGTTCCTCGGCGGGAAGAACACGGACGGGAACGTACAACCGCTCTGCCGCCCGTGCCATCGACTCAAGACCCGCGAGGACTTCGGGGCCGCTGGTGCCCTCTTCTGACTACCTCACGTGAGAACTGCCGACACCGTCGATTCCGCCAACCTTGTGACTCGGGGCAAAGGTGTTATGCATCCCATCCATGAACGAATCTCCGTTCAAGATCATGTTCAGATTCTGGGACTCATCCCGGTTCGAGCCTCCTGAATCCCCTAGCCCCAGGACGCCGTCAGCGTGAGCGGCCCCAGTAATCGTCAGGGCAGCCCCGGCGAGGGCGAGAGCGGCAAGCGTGCGCCTAGCGGTGTTGTTCATGCCTCGCCAACGATCTTCAACCCACCGGAGTCACGCCCGACTCACAGACACCGCCCCGTGGGGGTCCTGGCCAGACCTGTACGGAGCGAAAGGGGTGCGATGTAGGCGCGCACGCTGCCCCCACTCAGCTCTTTTCTGGACGGCTCGACTACTTGTGTCTGACCCGCCAACAGCGACGGGTTGGGGGGCTCTCTGCGTTTGGCGACCGGCTCGGGAGTGTGGACCAAGCCGGAGCGCGGGGCCTAAGCGCCGATGCCAATTCGGGCCCCATGCAGACTGCCGGAAGGACTGGCGGATCGTCAGGACGTCTCAATCTCCGACATGAGCAATCTCAGCGTGAGGGAATGCTTCTCCGGCGGCAGGGCATCCAGCGCGCCCCGTGCGTAGGCAGTCCCGCCGGATACGTCGCCGGACCGGGCGAGCATCGGGCCCCTGTGCATATCAACGCGAGTCGTGAACCCAGGCAGTTCTGTCGGAGTTCGCGGCGCGCCGCTTCCTGAGCCTGAACGGCTCCCTGATCGTCGCCCAGACGGGCCAAGAGGAGTGATAGGAAGACGTTCATCCGCCACCAGGGCACGGCGTAGTCGCTGGTGTGTTCGTGCGATCCCGCCTTGTCGAAGATCCGGCGGCCATCGTCGGCGAGCTTGAGGGCTGTGGCTCTGTCACCTCGAAGTGCTGCGGCATGGGCCTTGCCCATCACGGCGTTCAGGAGCCCCAGGGAGGGCTGCTTCGATATCGCCAAGGCTTGGTCCGCCAGCACGTCAGCGACTCCCAGCGGTGCGCCCTCATAGCCCAGCGCGATGGCTGCACGTCCACGGTCCCACACGCGCGCTTCGGCGTCTGCGGATTCGTCAGCTGCCCTTGCTGCCATTCGATACCAATGGACAGCCGTCGAGCCGTCCGACCCTGGGGACGTCTTGGCGTAGAGGGTCATCGGCCGGGAAGCCACCGACCACGGCCGGGGGTCTTCCAGCTGCTGCTGCACGGTGACGAGTTCGCCGGACTCCCGACGCTGGATGTCCGCAGCGCCCATTGACATGTACTCGGTGCCGTACGTGGTCAGCTTGGCTTCCCACTCGTCCGTCGACGGTCCGCCGCTCAGCCGTGCGGCAAAAACCTGCGTTGATCAGGTCAGAGGCGATCACGGGGGCTATGGGAGCCCGGGCAATGTCGGTAAGGAACTCGCGTCGGTCCACTTCACCTTCAAGGGCAGCTAGGGGAACGTCGAGTACGGCAGAGAGCGCGGCAAGGCAGAACGGGCCGAGCCTGGCCTTTGAACCCTCCGCGCCGTGACGGCGGGGCAGGTGGCGGGGGCGCCGGCCGAGCACGCCGGGATCGACTTCGTCTCGCTGGTGCACGCGGGTCAGGGGCGGCAGGTCCAGGCGGGGGTGGGTCCCGGCGGGGCTCTCTTCGTCCGGGTTGACCGGTTCGTCCGGGGGTTGCCGAAAGAGCGTACCGAGCACGCACGTACAGTGCCGACATGACCGATGCCGCTCCGTACGACGTGCCGCACCGCGCCGCCCCGCAGGACGTCCTGCACGTGAAGGGCCGGGTGCTGGTCGGACCCGACGAGGTCCGCGACGAGCTCTGGGTGATCGGCGGGAAGGTTTCCTACGAACGCCCGCGCACCGCCCGCGGGACGACCACGGTGACCGGCTGGGTCCTGCCCGGCCTGGTCGACGCGCACTGCCACGTGGGGCTGGACGCGCACGGCCCCGTCGACGCGGCGACCGCCGAGGTCCAGGCCCTCGCCGACCGCGACGCGGGAACCCTCCTCATCCGCGACGCCGGTTCGCCCTCCGACACCCGCTGGATCGACGACCGCGAGGACCTCCCGAAGATCATCCGGGCCGGCCGGCACATCGCCCGCACCCGCCGCTACATCCGCAACTACGCCCACGAGATCGAGCCCGCCGACCTCGTCGAGTACGTCGGCCGCGAGGCGCGGCGCGGCGACGGCTGGGTCAAGCTGGTCGGGGACTGGATCGACCGCGACGCCGGAGACCTGACGGCGTGCTGGCCGCGCGCCGAGGTCGAGGCGGCCATCGCCGAGGCGCACCGGCTGGGCGCCCGGGTCACGGCGCACTGCTTCGCCGAGGACGCCCTGCGCGATCTGGTCGAGGCGGGCATCGACTGCGTCGAGCACGCCACCGGCCTCACGCAGGACACGATCCCCCTGTTCGCGGAGCGCGGGGTGGCCATCGTCCCGACGCTCGTGAACATCGCGACCTTTCCGAAGCTGGCGGCGGGCGGCGACGCGAAGTTCCCGCGCTGGTCGGCCCACATGCGACGGCTCCACGAGCGCCGCTACGACACCGTCCGGGCGGCCTACGACGCGGGCGTGCCGGTGTACGTCGGCACGGACGCGGGGGGTTCGCTGCCGCACGGCCTGGTCGCGCAGGAGGTCGCGGAGCTGGTGAAGGCCGGGATCCCGCCGCTGGAAGCCCTCTCGGCGACGACCTGGGGCGCGCGCGCGTGGCTCGGCCGGCCCGGTCTGACCGAGGGGGCGCCTGCGGACCTCGTGGTCTACGCCGACGACCCGCGGGGGGACGTACGGGTGCTGGCGCAGCCGCTGCGGGTCGTCGTGAACGGCGGGGTACGGGCCTGAGCCGGCCGGAGGCCGAAGCGCGGGCCCGCGCCCGCCCGGCCTCCCGCCCGCCCGGCCTCCCGCCCGCCCGGCCTCCCGCCCGCCCGGCCTCCCGCCCGGCCTCCCGTCGGGGCGGCACAGTGTTGACGGGTCGTGACGTCGGAAGCCCGACGGTCGTTGTGCATGCCCGTCGAGGGGTCTGCAGAGCGGCGGCACGTGACGGGAGGGAACTGAAGTTCTTCGTGGGGCGCGGGGATTCGAATGCCTGCATGGAAACCACCCTTTGGGATGAACTCACGTCAGGTCGCCGCCCGTTCACTCTCCCTGCGTAAAGATTCCGGGGTCGAGGCCGTGGCGCGCGATGTCCCCCATGGGCGACGCGACGGCACCCATCTCCCCGGGGGTTCCACCATCTTGAACAGCAACACCTTCCGCATGCCCGCGGCCGTCCTGCTCGCCACGGGGGCGGTCGCCCTGCTCACCGCTCCGCCCGCCGTCGCCACGGGAGGCGGCGCGGGCAGCGAGGGCAAGGCCGGCGCCGTCGTCCTGCGCGCCGCACTGGACGTGGGCCTGCTCGACAAGACCGTGCACGTGCCGCTGAAGGCGACCCTCAACGAGGTCAGCGCATCCGCGACGGCGGAGCAGACGGCGCTGACGGTCGAGCTCGACGGGGTCGAGGGCGGCAAGCCGGTCAGCGTCCTGCGCGCCGACGTCGCCACGTCGAAGGCCACCGCCGACCAGACCCGCGCCGAGGCGGAGGTGAACCTCGCGAAGGCCTCCGTCCATGTGCCCGGCCTGCCGCTGCTCTCCCTCATCGAGGTGGAGAAGGTCACCTCCAAGGCCGTCTGCGAGGTGGGCGAGAAGCCGGTGGCCGGCTCGAACGTCCTCGGTACGGTCACCGCGCTGGGCAAGCGGACCACCCTCTCGGCCGGCAGCCCGACCAAGGTCGAGGTGCCCGGGGTGGGCGTCGTCAACCTGGAGCTGTCCGGCACGCAGACCACCTCCGCGACGGCGGCGGCCACCGCGCTGCGCCTCAAGGTGTCGGTGAACCCGCTGAACCTGAACGTCGCGCAGGTGGAGGGCGAGATCGTGCTCGCGGAGGCGCACTGCGAGTCGCCGACGGCCCCGGCGCCCACGCCGTCCGCGAAGTCGGACATCAAGGTGCAGTCCGCCACGGGCACGGGGACGGGGGTGACGACGGGGACCGGCGGCTCGGCCACCGGGGCCAACCTGGCCGAGACCGGCGGCGGCTCCCTGACCCCGTACCTCGCGGGCGGCGCGCTGGTCCTGCTGGGCATCGGAGCGGCCGCGCTGGTCGTGACCCGGCGCGGCCGGACCTCGTAGGCGGCGGACGCGGGAGCCGGCCGCGGCCGCCCGGGAGAGCACCTGGAGGGGAGTGCTCGGCGGGCGGCGCGCGGCGGCGTCGTCGTCGAGCGTCGCAGAGCAAGAGGGCAGGAGGACGCGGGGCAGGAGGACCGGACGCAGCAGCAGGACGGCGGGGCAGGGAGGCAGGGGTTCGGCGGGCGGGGGTTCGGCGGGGCGGGGCCGCGTGGCGTCCCGCCGACTCCGCGGCCCCGCTCAGCGCGTGGCGTGCCGCAGCCCCTGGCCGGCCGCGCCCCGCGACAGCACGGCTTCCGTGACCTGCCGGTCTATCCGGGCGTACTCGCTCCGCTTGCCGGCCGCGAGCGTGCCGTCGCCGGCCGAGCAGGAGGCGCAGACGACACGGAACGGCGGTCCCATGTCCGAGTACTGCGTGAGGTACTCGGCCTTCACCACCTCCCAGCGGCCGGGGTGGCCCGCCGCCGGGGCGAAGGTGAAGCGCGGGACGGAGGACTGGTTGCCGCGCAGTTTGCCGGCCGGGACGAAGCTGGCGACCTGGTCGCCCATGCCGAAGACCACCCAGGTGCCGTTGATCTTCTCGTAGGGCTGCGGCACGTGGTTGTGCGTGCCGAGGACCAGGTCGATGTCGGCGAGTCCGTCTGCCGACCGGGAAGCGGTCAACTCCTGAGCCAGCAGGGTCTGTTGCCGATCCGGAGCGGTCTGCCACTCGGTGCCCCAGTGGATGCTGAGGACCACCGCGTTCGCGCCGGCCGCCCGGGCGGCGCGGGCGTCGGCGATGATCCGGTCCCGGTCGATGAGGTTGACGGCCCAGGGCTTGTCCGGGGGGAGCGGGATGCCGTTCGTGCCGTACGTGTACGACAGCTGGGCGACCGTGGCGCCGCCGGCCGAGAGCAGGGCGGGGGCCCCGGCCTCCTCCGCGCTGCGGGCCGATCCGACGTGGGGGAGGCCGACCCGGTCGAGGTGGTCGAGGGTGCGTACGAGGCCGTCGTAGCCGGCGTCCAGCGTGTGGTTCGAGGCGGTGGAGCAGCTGTCGTACCCGGCGTCCTTCAGGGCGTCGGCCAGTTGGTGCGGAGCCGTGAAGGTCGGGTACCCGGTGTAGGGGCCGCCGGGGGGTCCGTAGGGTATCTCGTGGTGGCATATCGCCAGGTCGGCGCCGGAGACCACGGGCTTGACGCCGGCCAGTATCTTCCGGAAGTCGTACTCGCCGGCCCCGCCGGCCCCGCCGCCCGCGTCGTCCGCCGCCCTCTGCACGATCGACGGGTACGGGATGATGTCGCCGGTCGCCACCAGGGTGAACGACGTGCCGGCCGGAGCGGCGGCGCTGCTCTCGGGGACGGCGGGCCGGTCCGCTCCGGGCTCGTCCCGCAGCGCCTGCTCCGCGGCGGGAGCGCGCCCGGAGTCGAGCAGTCGCGGCGCGGCGTGGATCGCGCCGCCCACGAGGAGCAGCCCGGCCAGGGCCGCGGCTGCCGTGGCCGGTCCCTTCATTCCCCACCCCCGACGTCGCACGGCGATGCGGGGATCGTCACCCGCACCGTCCGCACGGCCATCGTAGGCGGCCGTCCTGATGACACGCCCGTCCCGCGGCCGTCCGGCCCGCCCGACCGCTCCCCGGTGCCCCGCGGCCGTCCGGCCCCCGCCCGACCGTTCCCCGGTGTCCCGCGGCCGTCCGGCCCGCCCGACCGTTCCCCGGTGCCCCGCGGCCGTCCGGCCCCCGCCCGACCGTTCCCCGCCGCCCGGCCCCGCCCCGCGGTCAGCCGCGGCCCACCACGTTCAGCGCGCGGTCCAGGGCCTGGAGCAGCCGGCCCGTCGTCGCGCGGTCGCGCACCGCCAGCCGCAGCCAGGAGGAGTCCAGCCCCGGGAAGGTGTCCCCGCGGCGCACGGCGAAACCGAGGGCGCGCAGCCGGGTACGGACCTCCGCGCCCCCCACCACCCGGATCAGGACGAACGGGCCTTGCGCCACCCCCGCGAGCGTGACCTCGTCGAACTCGGCGAGCCCGGCCAGCAGGTGATCCCGGTCCACCGCGATCCGCAGCGCCGCCTCCCGCGCCTCGGCCAGCGCCGCGGGCGCCAGGCAGGCCTCGGCCGCCACCAGGGCCGGGGTCGAGACCGGCCACAGCGGCTGCGCGGCCGCGAGCTTGGCGATCACCTCGGGCTCGGCCAGTACGTAGCCGATCCGCAGCCCCGCCAGCCCCCAGGTCTTGGTGAGGCTGCGCAGCACCACCAGCCCCGGCACGTCCGTCCGCCCGGCCAGTGCCTCCCGTTCGCCCGGGACGGCGTCCATGAACGCCTCGTCCACCACGAGGATCCGGCCCGGCCGGGCCAGCGCGGCCAGAGTCGCCGCCGGGTGCAGGACGGAGGTCGGGTTGGTCGGGTTGCCCACCACCACCAGGTCCGCCGTCTCGGGCACCGCCGTCGGATCCAGCCGGAATCCGTCCGCCGACCGCAGCACCACCCGCTCCACCCGGTGGCCCGCGTCCCGCAGCGCCGCCTCGGGCTCGGTGAACTGCGGGTGCACCACCACGGGCCGTACGGCCCCCAGGGCGCGCGCGATCAGTACGAAGGCCTCCGCCGCGCCGGCGGTCAGCAGCACCCGCTCGGTCGGCAGTCCGTGCCGGGCGGCCACCGCGGCACGGGCCGCGCGGCCGTCGGGGTAGGCGGCGAGGTCGTCGAGGGAGGCGGCGAGCCGTCGCTTGAGCCACTCGGGCGGAGTGTCCGACCGTACGTTGACCGCGAGGTCGACCAGCGCGGAGCCGGTGTCCCGCACCTCCGCGTCCCCGTGGTGGCGCAGGTCGTGTGCCGAGGCCGTGGCCACCGCGCAGGTCGCGGCCATCGACCGGCGCTTCGGTACGAGGAGTTCCCCGCCGGCGGCGAGCGCCGCGGCCTCCGCCACCGAAGGCGTCCCGGTGGCGGCTCGGACGGATTCCGAGGGGTGCGGCACGGTGATCGCGGCGAGCTCTTCGGCGGAGTAGCCGAGCAGCGGGACGCCGAATCGTTTCGCCGCCTCCATGAGCCCCGCCTCGTCCGCCTTCGACTCCACCGTGGCCAGCGCCGTCACCGACGCCGCGGCCAACCCCGCCCCGCGCAGCGTCTCCTCGACCAGGGCATAGACCTCGGCCGCGGAGACCCCCGCGCGCCCGCCGACCCCGACCACCACCTGTGTCACGTACTCGCCCACCGGAATCCTCCCTCCGTAGCCATGGTCCCGCTCGCCCGTCGCCCGTAGCCCGTCACTTCGGCCGCCACCCGTCACCCGCCACTCCTCCACGGGCGGCGGCCCGCCGTCAACACGCCGCCGCCCGCCACCGGGGCGCGGACGTGCGCGCGGGCCGAGGAATCGGTATCCAGGGGCACATGGCCGTGATCGTGGCGCTGGGCGCGTTCCTGATGACCCTGGTGGGCGGATGGACGGCGCAGCGCGTCACCGACCGCCGCCACCTCGTGCTGGGCCTCGCCGGCGGGCTCATGCTCGGTGTCGTCGGCCTCGACCTGCTCCCGGAGGCCATGCACGCGGCGGGGGAGGAGGTGTTCGGCGTACCGCTCGCCCTGCTGCTCTTCGTGGCCGGGTTCCTGGTCGCGCACGTGGGGGAACGCCTGCTGGCCGTACGGCAGGCCGCCCACGGGGCCGAGGACGGGGGCCGGGTCCCGCAGGTCGGGCTGACGGCGGCGGCCGCGATGGTCGGCCACAGCCTCGCCGACGGCGTCGCCCTCGGCGCGGCCTTCCAGGTGGGCGGGGGCATGGGCATCGCCGTGTCGCTCGCCGTCATCACCCACGACTTCGCCGACGGGTTCAACACGTACACGCTCACCAGCCTCTACGGGAACACCCGCCGCAAGGCCCTGCTGATGCTCTTCGCGGACGCCGCGGCCCCGGTCGTGGGCGCGGCGTCCACACTGCTGTTCACCCTTCCGGAGGAACCGCTGGGCGCCTACCTCGGCTTCTTCGGCGGCGTCCTGCTCTACCTGGCCGCCGCCGAGATCCTGCCCGAGGCGCACCACGAGCACCCCCTCCTGTCCACCCTGCTGTGCACGGTGGGCGGGGTGGCCGGGATCTGGCTGGTCGTGGGCCTCGCGGAGTGAGCCGGGCGTTCTCACCGGGCCCGTGCCGCGGCCACGAAGTGCCGTGCGACGGACGGCTCCGCCGCCCAGTGCGTGTGCAGGTAACTCGCGTGCACACCACCCTGTACGAAGCCCTCGACGCGGCGTTCCGGGTGCGTGAAGCCCCAGGCCGGCGAGGCCCCCGCACCCGGGTCGATGACCGTCCGGTGGAACTCGTGCCCGCGCAGCCGGGTCCCGGCCGGGGCCAGCGGGCTGTCGGAGAGCGCCACCGCCTCGCGGTAGCCCAGCGTCAGGCGCTCCGACATCCGCGCGTCGGCGTCGAGCACCGCGCACATGGGCTTCCCGTCCAGCGACCGGGCCAGGTACAGCAGCCCGGCGCACTCCGCCGCCACCGGGCCGCCGGCCTCGGCGAAGGCGGCGACGGCCGCGCGCAGCGGCTGGTTGGCCGACAGCTCGGGCGCGTACACCTCGGGGAATCCGCCGCCGATCACCAGGCCGCGGGTCCCCTCGGGCAGCGACTCGTCCCGGAGCGGGTCGAAGGTGACCACGTCCGCCCCCGCGGCCGTGAGCAGCTCCGCGTGCTCGGCGTAGGAGAACGTGAACGCCGGTCCGCCCGCGACCGCGATCACCGGCCGCCCGGCGGGGCCGGGCGTGTCCGCCCGCGCACCCTCCGGCGACCACGGCTCGCAGTCCAACGCCGGGGCCGTACGGGCCAGGGCCATCAGCGCGTCCAGGTCGCACCCGGCCCGGACCTGCTCCGCCAGGGCAGCCACCGAGGCCAGGGCGTCGGCCCGCCGCTCGGCGACCGGCACCAGGCCCAGGTGCCGCGACGGAGCGGCCACCTGCGGAGCGCGCCGCAGGACGCCGAGGACCGGCATCCCGGCCTCCTCCAGTGCCTCCCGCAGCATCACCTCGTGCCGGTCGGAGCCGACCTTGTTGAGGATCACGCCCCCCAGCCGCACCTGCGGGTCGAAGGAGGCGAAGCCGTGCACCAGTGCCGCCACCGACCGCGACTGCGAGGACGCGTCCACCACCAGCACCACCGGCGCCCGCAGCAGCTTAGCCACCTGCGCCGTCGACGCCAGCTCGCCCCGGCCCGCGGCCCCGTCGTAGAGCCCCATCACGCCCTCCACCACGGCGAGGTCGCACCCGGCCGCCCCGTGCGCGAACAGCGGAGCGACCAGCTCCGGTCCGCACATGAAGGCGTCGAGGTTGCGCCCGGGCCGGCCGGTGGCCAGCGCGTGGTAGCCGGGGTCGATGTAGTCGGGCCCGGCCTTGTGCGGGGACACGGCGAGGCCGCGCTCCGAGAAGGCGGCCATCAGGCCCGTCGTGACGGTGGTCTTGCCGCTGCCGGAGGACGGCGCGGCGACGACCAGCCGGGGAATGGGGAGCGAGGTCACCACTCGATGCCCTTCTGGCCCTTCTGGCCGGTGTCCATCGGGTGCTTGACCTTGGTCATCTCGGTGACGAGATCCGCGAACTCCAGCAGCTTCTCCGGCGCGTTGCGCCCCGTGATCACCACGTGCTGGGTGCCGGGCCGGTCGCGCAGCACCTGGATGACCTCGTCGACGTCGATCCAGCCCCAGTGCATCGGGTACGCGAACTCGTCGAGCACGTACAGCCTGTGCGTCTCGGCGGCCAGGTCCCGCTTGACCTGCTCCCAGCCCTCCTTGGCCGCCTGCTCGTTGTCGAGCTGCGCGTCCCGCTGGACCCAGGACCAGCCCTCGCCCATCTTGTGCCAGACGACGGAACCGCCCTCGCCGGAGGCGCCGAGCACCTTGAGCGCGTTCTCCTCGCCGACCTTCCACTTCGCCGACTTGACGAACTGGAAGACCCCGATCGGCCAGCCCTGGTTCCAGGCCCGCAGCGCCAGCCCGAAGGCCGCCGTCGACTTGCCCTTGCCGGGGCCGGTGTGGACGAAGACGAGCGGGCGGTTTCGGCGCTGGCGCGTCGTGAGTCCGTCGTCCGGAACGACGGACGGCTGTCCCTGCGGCATTACGCGGCCCTCCTGTGGCTGTGGTTGCTGTTCCCGCCGCCGTGTGACGCGGCGGCGGAAGTCACCGATGTACGTACGTCCTTCACGAGCCCGGCCAGCGAGTCGGCCCGCAGCCCGTCCAGCGTCACGGCGGGGCCGCCGAGGTCGGCGGCCAGCACCCCGGCCAGCCCCAGCCGGACCGGACCGGACTCGCAGTCCACGACGACGGACGCGACGCCCTGGGCCCGCAGCAGATGGGCGCCGCGGCCCGCGAGCTCCCGGGGCGTGCCGCCCGAGCGGTCCCCGGCGCCGCCGGCCGACGTGGCGCGCCCGTCGGTGACGACCACCAGCAGCGGCCGGCGCGAGGGGTCCCGCAACCGCTCGACGCGCAGCACTTCGTGGGCCTTCAGCAGCCCGGCGGCCAGCGGAGTGCGGCCCCCCGTCGGCAGCTGCTCCAGCCGGGCGGCGGCCGCGTCCACCGAGGAGGTGGGCGGCAGGGCCAGCTCCGCGGACGACCCCCGGAAGGTGATCAGGCCGACCTTGTCCCGGCGCTGGTAGGCGTCGAGCAGCAGCGACAGCACCGCGCCCTTGACCGCGCTCATGCGTTGCCGGGCGGCCATGGAGCCGGAGGCGTCGACGACGAACAGCACGAGGTTGCCCTCGCGGCCCTCCCGCGTCGCCTGGCGCAGGTCGTCCTTGCGCACGATCAGTCCCGGGCCGCTGCGGCCGCGGACCTTCTGGTGCGGGGCGGCGGCCCGGACGGTCGCGGCGAGGTGCAGCTTCGTCAGGTGGCCGCGCGGGTGCTGGGCCCCGGTGGTCCGGCCGTGGGCGGTACGGGCGCGCGAGCGCCGCCCGGAGGCGCCCTCGCCGAGGCCCGGCACGCTCAGCATCCGGGTCCTGAACGGCTCCGCGGCCCGGACGGCGGCCTGCTCGGGCCCGCCCGCCCCGTCCTCGCCCCGCGCGGGCTGCGGCTCGGGTGCCTCCGGTGCGTCGTGCCCCTCGGGGGCGTGCGGCGCGTCGGCGGTGTCGGGAGCCGGCGGCGCCGCGTCGCCCGTGTCGGGCGTCCCGGGTCCGTCGCCCCGCGGGGGCATCCCGCCGCCCCCGCCGTCGGGGCCGCCATCCGGGCCGTCGTCGTCGGGGTCCTGCGGCTGCGGGTCGGGCTCGTCCTGCGGCTCCTCGTCGGGGAACCGGTCCAGGATCTCGTCCAGCTTGTCCTCGTCGAGGCCGGGCGCGTCGAAGGGACTGCGCCGCCGCCGGTGGGGGAGCGCCAGCAGTGCCGCCCGGCGGACGTCCTCCTTGCGCACGGCGGTCCGGCCGGCCCAGGCGGCCAGCGCGGTCGCCGTGCGGGCCATCACGATGTCGGCCCGCATGCCGTCGACCTCGAAGGCCGCGCAGGTCGCGGCGATCTGGAGCAGTGCGGTGTCACCGAGCGAGACCTGCGGGAGCAGCGCCCTCGCGGCCACCACCCGGGCGCGCACGTCCTGTTCGTCGCCGGCCCAGCGGGTCGCGAAGCCCGCGGGGTCGTCCTCGTAGGCGAGTCGGCGGCGCACGACCTCGACCCGCTGGGCGGGCTCGCGGGAGGCGGCGACCTCGACGGTCAGCCCGAACCGGTCGAGCAGCTGCGGGCGCAGCTCGCCCTCTTCCGGGTTCATCGTGCCGACGAGCAGGAAGCGGGCCGCGTGGCGCACCGAGACGCCCTCGCGCTCGACGTAGGAGGCGCCCATCGCGGCGGCGTCCAGCAGCAGGTCGATCAGGTGGTCGTGGAGCAGATTGACCTCGTCGACGTACAGGATCCCGCGGTGCGCGTCGGCGAGCAGCCCTGGCTCGAAGGCCTTCACGCCCTCGGCGAGGGCCCGTTCGATGTCCAGGGCGCCGACGAGGCGGTCCTCGGAGGCGCCGACGGGCAGCTCCACCATCCGGGCGGGCCGGGCGCTCCCGGGCCCCGTCTCGTGCGGACCGTCGGGGCAGGCCGGGTCGGGCGCGCCGGGCGCGCACGAGAAGCGGCACCCGGGCACCACGTCCACCTGCGGAAGCAGGGCCGACAGGGCCCGCACGGCGGTGGACTTGGCGGTTCCCTTCTCGCCGCGCACGAGCACACCGCCGACCGCCGGGCTCACGGCGTTCAGCAGCAGCGCCAGCCGCAGGTCGCTCTGACCGACGACAGCGGTGAACGGATAGGGCGTGCTCATGTGTTGCTCACTCCTTCGGTGCTGCGGACCGGGCCGGAGCCCGGCTCCGGGAAGGGGCCGGGCGGGGGGAAGCCCCGCCGGGCGCTCACGGCGCCCCCGGCGGCAGGAAGGGCAGGCCCGCCGGGGCGCCGGTCTCGATCAGCCGCAGCAGCGCGTCCGTGTCCGCGTGCTCCTCGATCAGATCGCCGAGCAGGTCCAGCTGCTCCTCCCGCAAGGCCTCGAACGAGGTGTCCGGGGCCGGTACGAAGCGCCGCCCGGCCGCCGCCGCGACCTCGCGCAGGAACGCCCTGCGGAAGCCGTCGGACTCCAGCGAGCCGTGCCAGTGGGTGCCCCACACCGATCCGACCCGGCAGCCGTCCAGGAAGGCCTCGCCGCCCAGCACCTCGGCCACGCCGTGATGGATCTCGTACCCCGAGACCGGCTCGCCCAGCGCCGAGCCGGTCGGCCGCGCCAGGGTCTTCTCCGTCCGGAACCGCACCCGCACGGGCAGCAGTCCGAGGCCGGCCACCGAGCCGGCCCGCGACTCGACCTCGTCCTCGATGTGCTCGCCCAGCGCCTGGAACCCGCCGCAGATGCCCAGCACCGGGCGGCCCTCGGCCGCCCGCCGTGCCAGGGCGTCCGCGAGCCCGCGCTCGCGCAGCCAGGAGAGGGCCCGCACCGTGCCCCGGGTGCCGGGTACGACGACCAGGTCCGCGTCGGCCAGTTCCTCGGCCCGGTCCACGAACCGCACGACGACGCCCGGCTCGGCGGCCAGGGCGTCGACGTCCGTGAAGTTGGACATCAGCGGCACCGCGCACACGGCGACCCGCAGCACGTCCTCACCGACCGGCGGCGCCACCACGGACTCCCGCACGGCGCCGCGCAGCGAGACCCGCAGGCCGTCCTCCTCGTCGATGCCGAGGCCGTGCCGGAAGGGCAGCACCCCGTACGTCGCCCGGCCCGTGAGGCCGCGCAGCATCTCCATGCCCGGCTCCAGCAGCGAGACGTCGCCCCGGAACTTGTTGACGAGGTATCCGGCGATCAGCGACTGGTCCTCGGGGGACAGCAGCGCCGTCGTCCCGAAGAAGGAGGCGAAGACCCCGCCCCGGTCGATGTCGCCGACGACGACCACCGGGAAGCGCGCGGCCCGCGCGATGCCCATGTTCACGATGTCGGTCCGGCGCAGGTTGATCTCGGCCGGACTCCCCGCCCCCTCGCAGATCACGGCGTCATACGTGCCCCGCAGCTGCTCCAGGCAGTCCGTGACGATGCCGAGCAACTGCTCCTGGCGGCCCCCGTGGTAGCCGCGGGCGCTCATCTCGCCCACCGGCTTGCCCAGCAGCACCACCTGGCTGGTGCGGTCGCCGCCCGGCTTGAGCAGCACCGGGTTCATCAGCGCGGTCGGCTCCACGCGGGCCGCCTGCGCCTGCATGGCCTGGGCGCGCCCGATCTCGGCGCCCTCGCGCGTCACGAAGGAGTTCAGCGACATGTTCTGGGCCTTGAAGGGCGCCACCTTCACACCGCTGCGGGCCAGCCAGCGGCAGATGCCCGCCGTGACCACGCTCTTGCCCGCGTCCGACGTCGTTCCCGCGACGAGCAGTCCGCCGCCGTGCTTCGCGCCGTTCATGCGCGTCCTCCCCTCGTCGTGCCGCAGGCCCTCGAAGCCCACGTACCGGCCCCCGTCGCGCGGGCGACCGCGAGCCGGGCGACCGCGCAGGCCCCCAGAGCCAGCCAGGTCACCCGCCGCGACAACCGCACCGCGCGCTCGATGTCCGCGACCTCCACCGCCCGCCCCCGGGCGCCGTTGAGCACGGCCCGGTGCTCGACCCGGCCCCCGTACGCCAGGGTGCCGCCCAGCCGTACGCCGAGGGCGCCGGCGAAGGAGGCCTCCACGGGTCCGGCGTTGGGGCTGGGGTGCGCGGCGGCGTCGGCGCGCCAGGCCCGTACGGCTCCCCGCCGGTCGGGTCCGGCCAGTACGGCGGCCAGCGCCGTCAGCCGGGCGCCCGGCCAGCCCGCCGCGTCGTCGAGCCGGGCGGAGGCCCAGCCGTAGCGCAGGTAGCGGGGGGACTTGTGGCCGACCATCGCGTCGAGCGTGTTCACGGCCCGGAAGGCGAGCAGGCCCGGCACCCCGGCGACGGCGCCCCACACGAGGGCGCCGACGACGGCGTCGGAGGTGTTCTCGGCGACGGATTCCACGACGGCGCGGGCCATCTGCTGCTCGTCCAGGGACTGCGGGTCGCGTCCGCACAGGTGGGGCAGCCGCCGCCGGGCGGCCTCGGTGTCGCCGGCGGCGAGCGCCGCGCCGATGGTGCGGGCCTCCCGGCCCAGCGAGGTGCCGCCCACGACGGCCCAGGTGGCGGCGGCGGTCAGCGCGATCCGGACCACGGGTGGTGCGGAGCGCACGGCGCGGGCGCCCAGTGCGCCGACCGCCGTCGCGCCCCCGGCGCACACCAGGGTGTGCAGGAGGCCCCGGGCGCGGTCGTCGCGCCACAGGGCGCGCTCCACCGCGGCGGCGGCTCGTCCGAAGGCGGCCACGGGGTGCCCTCGGCGCGGATCCCCGAGGATCCGGTCGCCGATCAGGCCCGCCGCGGCGCCGTACGCGAAAACGCGATCGGCACGCATGGTGGCAGGTATGTCCTCACTCAGGGTCCGCGCCCTGGTTCGACGTGTCCGGCGGCGAGAGTTCCTGGCTCCCGGGACGCACGCGCCGCGTGCGCTCCCCGGTGACAGTGGCGGGACCGCGCCGGAATCGCACCGGACTTCCTCTCCATGCCGCCGTATTGGCTCGGGCAGTCCACCACGCACCGAGAACGCCCGTCAACTCGCCGTTGACCTGCGACGAGGGTCCGGCCGGGCATGCGAAAGCTCCCCCCGGGAAGAACCCGGGGGGAGCTGCCGCGGCGAACCGGACGCGCCTCGGCGCGCCGGATCAGGCGACGATCAGGTAGATCCCGTAGCCCACGGCCGCCGCGACCAGCGCGAAGCAGGCGTACGCACCGCTGCGGGCCAGGGTGGCGGCGCCGCCCTGCTCGGTGGCGGCCTCGTGCTTGGACAGGCCCACCAGGCCCAGGGTGAACAGGGCCACGAGGGCGACGGTGGCGGAGAGGCTGACCCCGAAGACGGAGCCGAGTGCTTCCCAGTCGATCTTCATACTGCCGTTCCTCTGTCTGTCTCGGTCAGACCGCGGCGGCCGGAGCCGCCGGGGTCGTCGTCGCGGCCGGGATGGTGGCCTTGAGGTCCTCGTCGCTCACCGCGGCGGTGGTGGCGGCCGCGAGGGTCGGCGGGACGGTGACGGCGGCCATGGCCGTGGTGACCACACCCGGCTCCTCGGCGCCGACCGGCTGCACGTCGTTGACGTTGTGGTGGTCGACGACCTGGCGGCGCGAGATGAGCCAGATGGCGAGGCAGGAGCCGACCAGGAAGACGGTGACCGCGGCGATGCCGACGTCACCGGTGCGCATGACCAGCTCGGCGCCGGCCGCGACCAGGCCGGCGGCCGGCAGGGTCAGGCCCCACGCGATGAACATGCGGGTGGCGGTGGACCAGCGGACCACCCCGCCCTTGCGTCCCAGACCCGCACCCATGACGGCGCCGGAGCACGCGTGGGTGGTGGAGAGGGAGAAGCCGAGGCTCGACGAGGCCAGGATGACGCTGGCGGCAGAGGTCTGGGCGGCGAAGCCCTGCTGCGGCTGGAGGTCGGTGAGGCCCTTGCCCATGGTGCGGATGATGCGCCAGCCGCCCAGGTAGGTGCCCATCGCGATGGCCAGACCGGCGGAGACGATGACCCAGACCGGCGGGTTGGCGCCGGCGGGCAGGGCGTTCCCGGCGACGAGCGCCAGGGTGATGATGCCCATCGTCTTCTGCGCGTCGTTGGTGCCGTGCGCGAGGGAGACGAGACCGGCCGAGGCGATCTGACCGGTGCGGTAGCCCTTCGCGGAGGTCTTCTCGCCGACCTTGCCGCCGAGCTTGTACGTGACCTTCGCGGCCAGCATCGCGGCCAGACCGGCGACGAGCGGCGCGGCGATCGCGGGGATCAGCACCTTGGTGACGACGACGCTGCCGTTGACCGCGCCGATTCCGGCGGAGGCGACGGCGGCACCGATCAGGCCGCCCATCAGGGCGTGCGAGGAGCTGGAGGGCAGGCCGACCAGCCAGGTGACGAGGTTCCAGAGGATCGCGCCGACCAGAGCGGCGAAGATCACTTCCGGCTGGATGCCTTCCTCGTTGACGAGGCCCTTGGAGATCGTCTTGGCGACCTCCACGGACATGAACGCGCCGACGAGGTTGAGCACGGCGGACATGGCCACCGCCGTCTTGGGCTTGAGGGCGCCGGTCGAGATGGTGGTGGCCATCGCGTTGGCCGTGTCGTGAAAACCGTTCGTGAAGTCGAACACGAGAGCGGTGATGATCACGATCCCGAGGAGAAGCGTTATGTGCTCCATTTACCCAGGCTTCTGTTTGACGTCAGTGGCTCGGCGACCGTAGGCAACCTGGATGAACGGAAGATGAACTGGCACGGGCCGATCGGTGTACTGCCTCGCCACGCGATCGGAACCTTCGTCCCGGTTCTGGCGGAGATACATCGATTAATGCACGTCAAAGCCGGGTGAATGAACCCCTCCGCGCCGGATCCCGGACATACGGGCGGCGCCCTCCGGAACCGGAAGGAGAGATGGATCACGCCCGCCGCGGCGCGGCCGGGCCGCGCCCCTCCGGTGGCCCCCCGGGATCGGCGCCCCGACACTGGAGCCGTGCGTACCGCGACAGCGACGGCAGCGGCCGTCACCACCATGCTCCTGGGCGCCGGCGCGGCCGCCGTCGCGGCCGGCCGGTACGCCGCCGGCGCCGCCCTGCGGCACCGGCCCGGGTGCCCGCTGCCCGGCGGGCCGCGCCTCACCGTCCACTCCACCGCCGCCGGCCGGATCGCCCTGACCCGCTCACTGGCCTCCCTGCGCCCCGGTACGTACGGCCTGGACGCCCCGGGGGTGCACGCCGTCGTCGGACCCGTCCTCACCGGGGTGCCCCACGACCCGGACACCGTCGTACGCCGGCTCCTCGCCGTCACCCACGGCTCCCTCGACCCCGGCACCCGGCTCACCCTCACCCCCCAGGTCCACCTCGGCGATCCGCGTACCGCCCTCGGCCTCGACCACGCCGACGTGGACGTCCCCGGGGAGCTGGGCGCCCTGCCCGCCTGGTTCGTCCCCGCGGCCCGGGACACCTGGGTCATCACCGTGCACGGGCTCGGCAGCAGCCGCGAGCACCCGATGGTCGTCATGCCCTTCCTGCACCGCCAGCGGCTGCCCGTCCTCGACCTGGGCTACCGGGGCGACCTGGGCGCCCCCGCCTCCCCGGACGGCCTCGGGCACCTCGGCGCGTCGGAGTGGCGTGACCTGGACGCCGCCATCCGCTACGCCCTGCGCTACGGGGCCCGCCGCGTGATCCTGCACGGCTGGTCCACCGGCGCCACCATGGCCCTGCACGCCGCCGAGCGCTCGGCGCTGGCCGGCCGCATCTCCGGGCTGGTGCTCGACTCGCCCGTGCTCGACTGGCACGCCACCCTGCGCGCGCTCGCCGCGGCCCGCCGCACCCCGGCCCCGGTGCTGCCGCTCGCCGTACGGGCCGCCGAGAGCCGCGCGGGGCTGCGCGCCGACCGGCCGGCGCCGGGCGCAGACCCCGCCGCGCTGCGCGTCCCCGTCCTGATCCTCCACGGCCCGGACGACGTGTTCGCCCCGTGGGGCCCCTCCCGCCGGCTCGCCGCCGCCCGCCCCGACCTGGTCACCCTGCACACCGTGCGGGCCGCCGGGCACGGGGCGATGTGGAACGCCGACCCGTCCGGCTACGAGGAGGTCCTGCGCCGTTTCCTCACCCCCCTCATGTGAAGGCCGTGTGCCGGAAGCGACGTGGAGGCCGGGTTGTCCCGGTCTGTACCTCGGGTGGGAGCGGTAACGGACAGTTCCGTTTGGGCTTTCGGCCAGTGACGGGCGAGACTGCTTCCGTGACGTCCCGAAAGCCTGATGAGCAGTTGGCTCGCGACTCCAGACTCCGACTCGTCTCGCCGCGTTCCGTCGCCGCGGCCCGCAAGGCGGTGACCGACCGCCGCACCCGACCCGCCCCCAGACCCCCGGCGGGCACTCCCGCCACGGCGGACCTGGCGAACCGCGCCCGGGCCTCGCTCGCCGACGCCGTACGCCTGACCCGCTGGGCCGAGGTCAACCTGGGCGCCGGGGACGGCGGCCGGGCCGCGCCCTCCGGCGCCCTGGCGGCGGTCGACGTCGAACGGGCCGCCGGGGAACTGAACCTGACACACGGGCAGATCCGGGTCGGCTGGGACCGCGCCCGGCTCGCCGGACTCGTCGAGGTGCACGGCGGCCACGCCCGGCCCGGCTGGCGGCTGCGCGCCTGGGACCGCGACGACACCGCCGTGCTGCGCGGCTGGGTCGCGCTCTTCGACGCCTGGTCGCTGGTCCACCCCGCCCCCGCCGACATCGCCCCCGCGGCCGTCGCCGAGGTCGTCGAGGCCATGCCCCAGCTCCTCTCCCTGCTCCAGCTGTCCGCCGGCCCGGTGAGCGTCCCGGACCTGCTCGACCTGCTCGGGCAGCGCGTGACCGAACTGCGCGACGAGCGCTGCGAGGTCCCCTACGACGCGGGCGCGCAGGGAGCCGGGGGAGCCCCGGCGGCGCCGACCGCCGGACGGACGGCCCTCCCCGCGCCGCCCGTCCCGCTCGCCCGGCTGCTGCGCTGGGCGCTCGGCGGCCTCGCCGCCGTGGACGCCGTCACCCTCGGCCCCGCCCGCGCGACCCTCACCCCGCTGGGCAGTTGGGCGGTCTGGGTCAAGCTGGAGCAGATCTGCGTCGCCGCGCAGAGCCCCGCCGGGAACATCGAGCAGTCCGCCGCCGCGATGCTGCACGGCTGCGCCCGGCTCACCCCCGGTCCGGCCCGCGCCGAGTACCGGGCCTGGCTCGCCGCCCGGCCGGTCGGCCACGCGGTCAGCGAGCTGCTGCACGCCGCCCGGGGGGACGACGCGCTGGTGCGCGGCCTCGCCTTCGAAGCGCTGCGGGTGGTCGGCGCGCCCGCCGAGCCCGAGGTGCGCGCCGCCGCCCGCGAGCCCGCCCTGCGCCCCTACGCCCTGCTCTGGCTGGCCGAGCACGACGGGGTCGACCCCGACGAGGCCCAGGACGTCCTCACGCCCGAGGAGTCGACCTGGCTCTGGGTGGACACCGCGGCAGCCATCGCCGACCACGGCGAGGCCGACCTGCTGGCCCGTCACCTCGACTCGGCCGTGCGGACCACCGTGCCCCGGTTCCTCGACGAGGTGCGTGCCGTCGGCCACCCGCGCACCGTGCAGGTCCTGGTCGCGCTGGCGGCGGCCCACCCCGACCCGGCGCTGGCCAAGGCGGTCCGCCGCGCGGCCTTCCAGGTCCACACCGGCGGCGTGTAACGCGCGTAGCGGCACGGACGCGCCGCGGGTCCTCAGGCCTGCGGCGCGTACGTCCCGAAGCTCCAGATGTTGCCCTCGCCGTCCCGGGCCATGTAGTCCCGGGAGCCGTAGTCCTGGTCGGTCGGCTCCATCAGGACCTCCACGCCGTGCTCGACGGCCCGCCGGTGGTGGGCGTCCACGTCCTCCACGACGACGTACACCCCCGACGGCCCCGCGTCGACCATGGCCTGGTCGAAGACCCCGCCGGTGCCCTTGCTGCCCAGCATCACCACGCCGTTGCCGTACGCCAGCTCCGCGTGCACCACGGAGCCGTCCTCACCCTCGTACACGGCGACCTGGCTGAACCCGAAGGCCTCGGTCAGCAGCTTGATGGCCGCCTTCGCATCGCGGTAGACCAGGGTGGGACAGATGGACGGAACGCCTGCCATGACGATCACTCCCTCTCGTGACGGTGACCCGCGTCACAGCATGGCAGGCGCCGCCGACCGCCGGCGGAAGGTGTCGCACCGGGCCATGTCGCCCGTGCGGCAGCCCTCGCGGAACGACTGCCGCTCCGCCGGGCCGCAGTGGGGCTTCGGCCGGACGGGGGACGCGGGGAGGCGCTCCCGGCGGGGCGGGCGGGTGCCCGGCGACCCGCAAAGTAGTTGCGCACCCCCGGTAGAATGTCTTCCATGGCAAATCTCCTCGCGGGTTAGCGGCGTCGAAGCTTGCGCGTCCTGCCCCCCTTCCGCCGTCCCCACCGCCCTGGAGTATTTCCGTGATCACCGCAACCGGCGTCGAGCTGCGCGCCGGAGCCCGCGTCCTCATCGAGTCCGCCTCCTTCCGCGTCGCCAAGGGCGACCGCATCGGACTGGTCGGCCGCAACGGGGCCGGCAAGACCACGCTGACCAAGTGCCTCGCCGGCGAGGGCCAGCCCGCCGCCGGCACCATCGCCCGCTCGGGCGAGGTCGGCTACCTGCCGCAGGACCCCCGCACCGGCGACCTCGACGTCCTGGCCCGCGACCGGATCCTGTCCGCGCGCGGCCTCGACGTGCTGATCAAGAAGATGCGGATGAACGAGGAGCGCATCTCCACCGGCGCCGGCGCCACCCGCGAGAAGGCGTTGCGCCAGTACGAGCGCCAGGAGACCGAGTTCCTCACCAAGGGCGGGTACGCCGCCGAGTCCGAGGCGGCCACGATCTCCGCCGCGCTCGGGCTGCCCGACCGGGTGCTGGGCCAGCCGCTGCACACCCTCTCCGGTGGTCAGCGCCGCCGCGTCGAGCTCGCCCGGATCCTCTTCTCGGACGCCGACACCCTGCTCCTCGACGAGCCCACCAACCACCTCGACGCCGACTCCATCGTCTGGCTGCGGGACTACCTGAAGAGCTACCGCGGCGGCTTCATCGTGATCTCCCACGACGTCGACCTGGTCGAGACCGTGGTGAACAAGGTCTTCTACCTGGACGCCAACCGCTCCCAGATCGACGTCTACAACATGGGCTGGAAGCTCTACCAGCAGCAGCGCGAGGCCGACGAGAAGCGCCGCAAGCGCGAGCGCCAGAACGCGGAGAAGAAGGCCGCCGCCCTGAACTCGCAGGCCGACAAGATGCGCGCCAAGGCGACGAAGACCGTCGCCGCGCAGAACATGGCCAAGCGCGCCGACCGCCTGCTCGCCGGCCTGGACGCCGTCCGCGTCTCGGACAAGGTCGCCAAACTGCGCTTCCCCGACCCGGCGCCCTGCGGCAAGACCCCGCTGACCGCCGAGGGCCTCTCGAAGTCGTACGGCTCGCTGGAGATCTTCACCGACGTCGACCTGGCCATCGACAAGGGCTCACGCGTCGTCATCCTCGGCCTCAACGGCGCCGGCAAGACCACCCTGCTCCGCCTGCTCTCGGGCACCGAGAAGCCCGACACGGGTGTCGTCACCCCGGGCCACGGCCTCAAGCTCGGCTACTACGCCCAGGAGCACGAGACCCTGGACCCCGAGCGCACGGTCCTGGAGAACATGCGCTCCTCCGCCCCGGACCTTGACCTGGTGGCCGTCCGCAAGACGCTCGGCTCCTTCCTGTTCTCCGGGGACGACGTCGACAAGCCCGCCGGGGTGCTCTCCGGCGGCGAGAAGACCCGGCTCGCCCTGGCCACACTGGTCGTGTCCGCCGCGAACGTGCTGCTGCTCGACGAGCCCACGAACAACCTCGACCCGGCCAGCCGCGAGGAGATCCTGGGCGCGCTGCGCACCTACAAGGGCGCCGTCATCCTCGTCACCCACGACGAGGGCGCCGTCGAGGCACTGGAGCCGGAGCGCATCATCCTGCTCCCGGACGGCGTCGAGGACCTCTGGGGACCGGACTACCGGGACCTCGTGGCCCTCGCCTGATCCGGTTCCGCTTCTGATCCAGTTCCTTATGGATCATTCGGCTCAGAGGTGATCCATCATCTGAGTGAGGCAGTCTCGTACCGCTGCGCGTCGTACGAAGGCCCCGGCCGTCCCCTTCGGGGGGTGTCGCCGGGGCCTTCCATTTCTCCGCTCCCCACCCCTGACCTGGTGATTCCCCGGGAGGGTCGGAGAGTGTGACGGAGGTCATGCAGCGGAAGGGGAGATTCCGTTCTGCTCGCGCGTCCACCGCTCCGGAAATGCCGTCGTACCGACCTTGCTGAATGGGTGGCCAGGAAGCGGGGGAGGGGTGATCATGAGAAGTCCAGAGCGCACTTCCCACGAGGAGGCACGGGTGGCCGAGACTCTGAAGAAGGGCAGCCGGGTAACCGGCGCCGCGCGCGACAAGCTCGCGGCAGACCTGAAGAAGAAGTACGACTCCGGTGCGAGTATCCGGGCGCTGGCCGAAGAGACCGGCCGGTCCTACGGATTCGTGCACCGGATGCTCAGTGAGTCCGGGGTCTCGCTGCGTGGTCGCGGAGGCGCGACGCGCGGTAAGAAGGCTGCTACGGCCTGACCCCCGGGCCCATCGTTCCGAGGTTCCACAGGCGTCAAAGGTTCAACAGCTCCACCGTTCCAACGGTTCCTTCGGTGACCCCCGGTCGGCCTCCCGGTCGGCTGGGTGGTTACTGTGCAGTCACTTAGGCCGGGTCCACGGCCGACTGCACACCGGAGGCATACGGATGGCTCTGCTCGACAAGGACGGCGTACGACTCACCGTCGACGACACGGTCGCCACGGTGACACTGACCAATCCGACCAAGCGAAACGCCCAGTCCCCCGCGCTCTGGCGGGCTTTGGCGGAGGCCGGGAGGTTGTTGCCGGGCACCGTCCGCGTCGTCGTGCTGCGCGGCGAGGGGAAGTCCTTCTCCGCCGGGCTCGACCGGCAGGCGTTCACCCCCGAAGGTTTCGAGGGCGAGCCGTCCTTCCTCGACCTGGCACGCGGTTCGGACGAGCTGCTCGATTCCACCATCGCCGAGTACCAGGAGGCGTTCACCTGGTGGCGGCGCAATGACGTCATCTCCGTCGCCGCGGTGCAGGGGCACGCGATCGGCGCCGGCTTCCAGCTCGCGCTCGCGTGCGACCTGCGCGTGGTCGCCGACGACGTGCAGTTCGCCATGCGCGAGACCAGCCTGGGCCTCGTCCCAGACCTGGCCGGAACCCAGCCCCTGACCACCCTCGTCGGCTACGCCCGCGCGCTGGAGATCTGCGCGACGGGCCGCTTCGTGCACGCCGAGGAGGCCGAGCGGGTCGGCCTCGCCAACCTCGTGGTCCCGGCCGACGAGCTCGACGCCGCCGTCCAGGACCTCACCACCGCGCTGCTCGCCGCCCCCCGGGACGCCGTGATCGAGACCAAGACCCTGCTGCGCGCCGCGCCGGCCCGCGCGTACGACGACCAGCGCGCCGCCGAGCGCGCCGCTCAGGCCCGCCGCCTGCGCGACCTCGCGGGCCTGTCCGACTGACCTCGCGAAGGCCCCCGCGAGCACCCGGCCGCCGCCCCGCTCCCCGCCACGGGAGCGGGGCGGCGGCATACGCGGACGCATGCGGGGCAGAAAGGCAGCGTTACCCGTTCCGCCCGACCGGAGCAGCCCCCGGCGCGTCGGCGGGCCCGCCCGCTTACGGTGGTGGGAGTCCCTACCGAGCAGGACCGCCTCACTCCTAAGGACAAGCGATGACCGAATCCTCCCTGGGGAGCCCCGCCAAGGACCCCGGCGACCGGGGCCGCACGAGCATCGCCGACGGCGTCGTCGAAAAGATCGCCGGACTGGCCGCCCGCGAGGTGGTCGGCGTCCACGCCATGGGCAGCGGCAGCGGCCTCTCCCGTACCTTCGGCGCCGTCCGCGACCGGGTCCCCGGCGGGGCCAAGTCCGCCGTCAGCCGGGGCGTCAAGGCCGAGGTCGGCGAGGTCCAGACGGCCCTCGACCTGGAGATCGTCGTCGACTACGGCGTGGCGATCCGCGACGTGGCCCGGGCGGTCCGCGAGAACGTCATCTCCGCCGTCGAGCGCATGACCGGGCTGGAGGTCGTCGAGGTCAACATCGCCGTCAGCGACGTCAAACTGCCCGACGAGGAAGACGAGGAGCCGGAGTCCCGGCTCCACTAGCCGAGAGGAGCCCCGCAATGAGCATGGCTGTCGTCGGCCTCCTGGCCGGCCTGGCCCTCGGCTTCGCCGGATACTTCGGCGGCTTCGGGGCCTTCCTCCTGGTGGGGGCCCTCGGCGCCGTCGGCTTCGTCGTCGGGCGGTTCCTCGACGGGGACCTGGAACCGGGGGACCTGTTCCGCCCCCGCGACCGGGACCGCGGCCGCGGCGACCGGCGCGGGTGAGGCGCCGATGACCACGCCGCGGACCGCACCGCCCCGGGTGGAGGCCGCCGAGCGCGGATCCACCCGTATCGCCGACCGGGTCGTCGCCAAGATCGCCGCCCAGGCCGCCCGCGAGGCGCTCGCCGACGGCGCCGGCCCGGCGCCCGGAGCGGGCGCGCCCCCGCACTCGACCGTCACCGTGCACCACGACATCGCCCGGGTCCGGATCGGCCTGGAGCTCGACTATCCCTCCGACCTCGCCGCCCAGTGCGCGGCCGTACGCCGCCAGGTCACCCGGCGGATCGAGGAGTGCGCGGCGATGGCCGTACCCGAGGTGGACATCGAGATCGAGCACCTGCACTCAGCGCACGCCCGGCCCGCCGCCGGGCGGGACCGGCGGCTGCGGTGACGGCTCCCGCCCGCGCCACCGACGGCGGCGCCACCGACGGCGGCGCCACCGACGGCGGCGCCACCGACGACGCCGCCGCGGGCCCCGTCTCCGGCCCGGCCCGCGTCACCCGCTTCCGCTCCGCCCGGCGGATCCCGGCCGCGCTCACGGCCCTGGTCGTGCTGGGCGCGGCGGGCCTGCTCCTGTATGACCTGGCCGCCGTGCGCGCCGGCCGCCCCGGCATGGTCTGGCGCCGCCAGCTCTCCTACGAGCTGGACCGCGCCACCCCCGCCGATCCCTGGGTCCTGCTCGCCGGCGCGGCCCTCGCCGCGGCCGGGCTGGTGCTCCTGCTGCTGGCGCTGGCCCCCGGACTGCGCGGGATCCTGCCGATGCGCGTGCCCGCCTCCGCCCGCGGCGTGCGGGCCGGCTTCGGCCGCAAGGACGCCGCGCAGGTGCTGCGGGACCGGGCGATGGAGGTGTCCGGGGTGCGGTCGGTGAAGGTCCGGGTGGGCCGGTCCCGCGTCGGCGTACGGGCCACCTCGCACTTCCGCGAGCTGGACGACGTACGGGCCGACCTCGACGCGGTGCTCGTAGTCGGCATCGAGGAACTGGGCCTGGCGCACCCACCACGGCGCCGGGTACGGGTCGGGCGGTGAGCGGGGTGCTCGCAGTGGTGAACCGGATCGTGCTGGCGCTCGTCGGCCTGGTCCTGCTCGCGGCGGGAGCCGCGCTGCTGACGGCGTCATGGCCGTTCGGCGGCCGGCACGCGCCGCTGCTGGCGCGGGAGACCCGGCACCGGTACGGGCACGCCGAGGGCTGGTGGTCGTGGGCGGTGCTCGCCGGGCTCGCGCTGTGCGTGCTGCTGGCGCTGTGGTGGCTGCTGGCCCAGTTCAGGCGCGCGCGGCTGCGGGCGGTGGCCGTCGACACCGGTGACGGGGCGTACGCCCTGCTGCGCGGGCGCGCGTGGGAGGAGGCGGTGGCCGCCGAGGCCGGCGCCCTCGACGGCGTCGCGCGCTGCCGCGTCGCGCTGCACCGCAGCCGCGGGGCACCCGCCCTGCGGATCGCCCTGGAACTGGAGCCGCACGCGGTGCCGGCCGACGCCCTGGCGGCTCTCGCGGGCCCGGTACTGGGCCACGCGAAGTCGGCGGCGGGCCTCGCCGAGCTGCCGACGGAGGCCCGCCTGAAGGTCACGTCCCACCGGGCCCAGCGGGTGACGTAGGGCCCGGACCCGGAGGGACGGCGGGTCAGAAGCCGTGCCGGGAGCCGCCGTCGACGGGCAGCATGACGCCCGTCAGGTACGAGGCCGCGGGCGACAGCAGGAACGCCGCCGTGCGCCCGAACTCCTGCGGCTCCCCGTACCGCCCCAGCGGGATCGCGGCCTCGTTCCGCGCCCGCGCGGCGGCCGCGTCCCCCGAGAGCGCGTCGAGTTCGCGCACCCGGTCGGTGTCGATGCGGGCCGGGAGCAGGCCGAAGACCCGGATCCCGCGCGGACCCAGTTCGACCGAGAGGGATTTCGCGAAGCCCGCGAGCCCCGGGCGCAGCCCGTTGGAGATGGTCAGGCCGGGGATGGGCTCGTGGACCGAGCCCGACAGCACGAAGCCGATCACCCCGCCCTCGCCCAGTTCGGCCGCCGCCGCCCGGGCGAGGCGGACCGCGCCCAGGAACACCGACTCGAAGGCCGCCGACCACTGGGCGTCCGTGTTGTCCGCGGCGGAGCCCGGGGCCGGCCCGCCCACGCTGATGAGGATGCCGTCGAAACGGCCGAAGCGTTCGCGGGCGGCGGCCACGAGCCGCTCCGCCGCGGCCGGGTCGGCGTTGTCGGCGGCCACCCCGGCCGCGCCCGGGCCCAGGGCGGCGGCCGCGTCTGCCGCCCGCTTCTCGTCCCGGCCGGTGAGGAGCACCTTCGCGCCGTCGGCGGTCAGTTCGCGGGCTGAGGCGAAGCCGAGGCCGCGGGTGGCCCCGGTGACGACATAGACACGGTCCTTCAATCCAAGATCCATGCCGATACGCTACGCCGCCGTCACCGGCTCCCGCTCGGTGCCTCGGGCCGCCGCCTCTTCGCGGTCGCGCTTCTCCCGGCGGACCAGCACGAGCCAGCCCACCGGCACCGCGGCCGCGAACAGCCACCACTGGACGGCGTACGCCATGTGCGCGCCGATCGAGTCGTGGTCGGGCTCGGCGACCGGCTCGGGCCCGCCGTCCGAGGCGTCCGGAGCGGTGAGTTCCAGGTAGCCGCCGAGCACGGGCCGCCCCAGTGTCTCGGACTGCCGGCCGCTGTTGATCAGCATGACCTGACGGTCCGGCAGCCCCGCGCGGTCCTTGATGCCGCTGCGGCCGCTGGTCTCGTCGGCCTTGAGCCGGCCGGAGACCGTGACCTCGCCCGCGGGCGCGGCGGGGACCTGGGGGTAGGCACGGGGATCGCCGCCGCCCGGCACCCAGCCCCGGTTGACCAGCACGGCCCGGCCGTCGCCGAGGACGAGCGGGGTCACGACGTGGAAGCCCACCTTGTCGTCGGCCGAGGTCCGCATCCGTACGACCACTTCGTGCGCGGCGTCGTAGGTACCGGTCGCGGTGACCGCCCGCCAGAAGTCCGCGCGCGGCACCCGGTGGCCCGGCGAGGTGACCTCGGTCACGGGGACGGGCGGGGCCTTGAGGTTGGCCTCGATCAGCTGGTTCTGCGCGACCCGGTGCTCATGGCGGTGGAACTGCCAGAACCCCAGCTTGGCCATCACGGGGATGAGGACGAGGGCGACGAGGGTGAGGCACACCCACTGCCGGGTCAGCACAAAGCGGTACACGCCCACGACGGTACCCCCAGTCGGGACGACCCCGGCGGCCGGGTGGCCGTCCGGGGTCGCGGGAGGCTCGGACAAGGGGACGGGGGAGGCCCGGGCCGGGGGTGGCGGAACGGCCCGGGCGGGGGGTGGCGCAAGGGTCCCGGCGGGGGGTGTCGAACGGCCCGGGCCGGGGGGTGGCGGAAGGGCTCGGGCCGGGGAGTCGGACGTCAGACGTGGTCCTTGATGCCCACCTTCCCTTCCGCGCGGGCGCAGTGCGCCCCGCAGAACCACTGCCCCTCGACATCGACGCCCTGCCCGATGATCTGGACCCGGCAGTGCTCGCAGATGGGCGCCATGCGGTGGATGGCGCAGGAGAAGCAGTCGAAGACGTGCACGGCGCCCTGCGCGTGCACCTCGAAGGACATGCCGTAATCGTTTCCGCAGACCTCACAACGTGCCATGCGCCGCATGCTGCGCACAGCGGCCGACCGGAACAAGATCCACCGGGGTGAGTCGCCGTGCGGGCACCCACCCGGCGCAATCCGCGGTCCGGTCTCAGTCCTCGGCCGCCGCCACGTCGCGCAGCAGTTGCGTGAAGGCCGCCTCGTCGACGACCGGGGTCCCGAAGGACTTCGCCTTGACCGTCTTCGAGGTCGCCGAGTCGGGGTCGTTCGTCACCAGCAGGCTCGTGAGCCGCGACACACTCGTCGCGATGTGCAGGCCGGCCTCGACCGCCCGGTCCTCCAGCAGTTCCCGCTCCACCGAGGTGTCCCCCGAAAAGGCGATCCGCATGCCCTGCTTCAACGGCTTGCCGTCCTCGAAGCGTCCCGGGTTCGGGTGCGGGCACGCCGGCCGCTTGCGCGAGGGCCGCCAGCTGCCGCCCCGGTAGGAGGCCTGGTAGCCGACGCGCGGCGTGGCCGGTGAGTCCGACCACTCGGTCAGCGGCCGGCATTCGAGCAGCGGGAGCCGTACCCCGTCGCGCGCGGCGGCGTGCAGCGACGGCCGGAACGCCTCCGCCAGGACCCGGGCGTCGTCCAGCGCGTGGTGCGCGCGCTGCTGGACCACACCGAAGTGCGCGGCGAGGGACTCCAGCTTGTGGTTGGGCAGCGGGAGGTCCAGTTCCTTCGACAGGGCGATGGTGCACAGCCGCTGACGGACCGGCGCCGCGCCGGCGGCCCGCGCGTACTCGCGGGCGATCATCTGCCAGTCGAAGATGGCGTTGTGGGCGACGAGCACCCGGTCCGCGAGCCGGTCGGCGAACTCCTCGGCGATGTCCTCGAAGAGCGGCGCGTCCTGGAGCATGGCGCTGGTCAGGCCGTGGATCCACACCGGCCCCGGATCCCGCCGCGGGTTGACCAGCGTGTACCAGTGGTCCTCCACGTTGCCCCGGGCGTCGAGCCGGTAGACGGCCGCGGAGACTATCCGGTCGTCGCGAGCGAGCCCGGTGGTCTCCACGTCGACGACCGCGTACCCCTGGGGGTACGCGGTCGGCCACGTCGTCTCTGCGGTCGTACGGTCGTCGAGCATGGTCACAGAGGATATCGGCCCCGACCGACAGCCACGGCCCCGACGGTCCGCCGGCCCAACTCCGCCACGGGGCACCGGCGCCCACTCGGGCGCAATCCGGTGCGCGCACTGCGGCGCCACCGGGGCCCGACGCGGCCGCCGGTGAACCGGCTCAGCGGTCCGGGGCCAGGAGGGCCGACACCAGGGCCCGTACGGAGACGGTGAAGAGCCGGTCCGGGTCCGCGGGCTTGGCCAGCGCGCGGGCGAGTGCCGGGTCGTGCGGGGCGGCGGCGGGGTCCCAGAGGTCGCTCTCGGCGGGGGACTGCGCGGGGGAGCGTTCGCGGTTGCGCTCGACGAGCAGGAAGCCGATCGCCTGGAACTGGATCGCGCGCACCGCGTCGGCCGCCCGGCTGCCGCGCAGCCCCGCCGCGTGCACCTCGTGGACGAGTGCCTGCTGGGCGGGCAGGAACATCCGCTCGGTGAGTCCGCGTTCGTGGACCATCGCGATCAGGTGCGGGCGCTCGCGCAGTTCACGGCGCAGGGTGCGGGCCACGGACAGGATCCGGTCGGCGGGAGTGCGGCCGGCCGGCCGGATGGCGCCCATCTCCTCCACCGTCCGCTCCACGAGGGCGTCCAGCAGCGACTCGCGGTTGCCGACGTGCCAGTAGATCGAGGTGACCGCGGTGCCGAGCTCGGCGGCGAGCTTGCGCATGGTCAGGGCGGCGGGGCCGTGCTGCTTGACCAGGGACGCGGCGGCGTCCAGTACGTCCCGACGGGTCAGCGTACTTCTGGCCATGTCCGGCCCAGCCAATCTGTTGGAGCGTCAGTTCTGCCGCGTGCACGGGTCTTTACCCTTCATCGGCGTCGGTGTAACTGTGTTACAGAACCGACCGAAGGGTGGTGCGAGTCATGGCACGCGTACGGTACGGAGCGCGGACCGAGGCCGAGATCGCGGCGTCGCGCGAGAAGAGTTCCAAGCTCCCCGACATCTGGTCCACGGGTGTGGTGGCCGTCTGGGAGAGCGACCCGGACGTGGTCGCGGCGGTCCTGCCGCCCCCGCTCAAGCCGGCCGACCGGCCCCTGGTACGGGTCAACATCAGCAAGGTCGACCTGCCCGGCTACCCCCTCGGGGCCGGCTCCGTGGCCGTCGCGGCCCAGCACGGCGGCGTGCGGGGCTGGTACCCACTGGTGATGCCGATGACCCACGAGCGCGCCCTGACCGGCGGCCGAGAGGTCTTCGGCGAGCCCAAGAAGCTGGGCGAGGTCACCGTCGAGCGCGAGGGGCTCGTCGTCCGGGCCGCCCTCGCCCGGCACGGGATCGCCTTCGTGGAGGTGCGCGGCGCCGTCGACCGCGAGCTGCCGCTGCCCGAGCCCGTCCGGAAGACCGACTTCTACTTCAAGTTCCTCCCGGCCGTCGACGGATCGGGCTTCGACGCGGACCCGGTCCTGGTCCACTGCACCCGCAACGAGAAGGTCCGCAAGTTGGAGCACATCACCGGTGACGTGGTGCTCCGCGAGTCGATGTTCGACCCGATCGCCGACCTCCCCGTCCGCCGGCTCGTGGAGATCACCATCGGTGAGAAGACCACCGACCAGACGGGCAGGGTCGTCGAGCGGGTCAGCGCCCAGGCCCTCCTCCCCTACATCCACCAGCGGTACGACGACCCGATGCAGATCCTCGACGGCCCGCCGGAAGGCAGTGTCTGAGATGCGACTGGAACCGGGACAGGTCGCCGTCGTCACCGGCGCCGCCGGCGGCATCGGACTCGCCATGGCCCGCCGCTTCGCCGCCGAGGGACTCAAGGTCGTCCTCGCCGACGTGGAGGAGCCCGCCCTGCGCGAGGCCGCCGCCGACCTCACGGCGCAGGGGGCCGAGGTCCTCGCGCAGCTCGTCGACGTCAGTGACCGCGACCGCGTGCTCTCCCTGGCCGACGCGGCGTACGAGGCCTTCGGCGCCGTGCACGTGCTGTGCAACAACGCGGGCGTCGGATCCGGAGCCGAGGGCCGGATGTGGGAACACGATCCCAACGACTGGAAGTGGGCCTTCTCCGTCAACGTCTGGGGCGTCTTCCACGGCATCCAGGCCTTCGTCCCCCGCATGATCGCCGCCGGCGGACCGGGCCACGTCGTCAACACGTCCTCCGGCGACGGCGGCATCGCCCCGCTCCCCACCGCGTCCGTGTACGCCGTCACCAAGGCGGCCGTGGTCACCATGACCGAGTCGCTCTACGCCCACCTCAAGGCGGAGGGCGCGGACATCGGCGCCTCCGTCCTCTTCCCCGGACCGCACATGCTGCGCACCGGGCTGTGGGAGTCCCACCGCAACCGGCCCGAGCGGTACGCGAAGCAGCGGCCGCGCAGGACCCCGTACCGCAGCCTCGACCAGTACGAGGCCGCGATGAAGCGGGCCGGCCACGAGGTGGACTTCACGCCCGTCGAGGACGTCGCCGAGCACGTCGTCGACGGGATCCGCGCCGACCGCTTCTGGATGCTCCCGGCGAGCGAGCACAGCGACCGGCAGATCCGTGCCCGGTCGCGGTCGATGCTCGACCGCGCCAACCCCGCCTACCTGGAAAGCTTCATCCTCGACTGAGGGGCCCGCCGTGCCTGACACGCATGTGAACGACCCGAACGACGTGAACGCCCCGGACGACGTGAACGCCCCGGTCGACGTGAACGCCCCGGTCGACGTGAACGTCCCGGACGGCGCGAACGCCCCGGACCGCGCGGGTGAAGACCCGTACCTGATCATCTCCTCCGACTGCCACGCGGGCCTGCCCACCGAGCTCTACCGCCCGTACCTGGACTCCCGCTTCCACTGCGCGTTCGACGACTTCCTCGGCCGGCGCGACGCCCGCCGCGCGGAGGCCACCCGCCTCGGCGTCCGCAACGAGGCCTTCGCCGAGAAGTGGTTCCACGACCACCAGGAGGGCCTCAAGGGCGGCTGGGACACGGGGCAGCGGCTGAAGGAACTCGACGGCGACGGCGTGGCCGCCGAGGTCGTCTTCCCCGACGCGGACGCGGTCGACAGCCGGACCGCGGCCCCCTTCGGCGTGGGCCTGGGGCTGTCCGGCGACCAGGACCCCGAGCTGGGCATGGCGGGCGCACAGGCGCACAACCGCTGGCTGGCCGAGTTCGTCTCCGAGCACCCCGAACGCCACTGCGGCGTCGCCCTGCTCCCCATCACGGGGGAGCCGGACAAGGTCGTCGCGGAGATCCACCGGGCCAAGGAGTCCGGACTGGGCGCGCTGATGATCCCGTCGATGTGGGTGGACAAGGCGCCCTACCACGACCGCCGCTACGACCCCGTCTGGGCCGCGGCGGCCGAGACGGGGATGCCCGTCGTCACCCACTCCGGGGCCTCGCCCCGCCACGAGTACGGCGACCACCTCGGCATCTTCGTCTCCGAGGTCACCTGGTGGCCGGCCCGCCCGCTGTGGTTCCTGCTCTGGTCGGGCGTCTTCGAACGCCACCCGGGCCTGAGGTTC
Organism: Streptomyces sp. NPDC055254; assembly: GCF_053606025.1. Taxonomy (NCBI): domain Bacteria; kingdom Bacillati; phylum Actinomycetota; class Actinomycetes; order Kitasatosporales; family Streptomycetaceae; genus Streptomyces; species Streptomyces sp. NPDC055254. Next base: position 162,045 of record NZ_JBSGQV010000013.1, read on the forward strand.
GGGGTGGCCGAGTCGGGCTGCTGGTGGCTGCCGAACCAGCTGTGGTTCATGGACCGCCTCTACCTCGGCGCCCACGGCGGCAAGAAGCTCTCGCCGTTCGAGGAGCTGAAGCGACCGCCGAGCGAGTACCTGGACCGCCAGGTGTTCATCTGCGCGACGAACACCAAGCGGCGCGAGCTGGCGCAGCGGTACGAGATCGGCGTGGACAACATCCTGTGGGGCTCCGACTTCCCGCACCCCGAGGGCACCTGGCCGGCCACCCGCGCCTGGCTGCGGAAGACCTTCCACGACATCCCGGTGGCGGAGACCCGCCGGATGCTGGGCCTCGCCGCCGCCGAGGTCTTCGGCTTCGACACCGGCAAGCTCGCCCCGATCGCCCGCCGGATCGGCCCCACCCCCGCCGAACTGGGGCAGTCCGCGGACCAGGCGGCGGTGGAAGCCTCCTGGGCCCGCTCCCGGGACGTGGGCCGCCACTGGCTGACGGAGCACGACTTCCCGGTGCTGGGCGTGAACCCGTGACGGCCTCGGACCGGTACACGGTCATCTCCGCGGACTGCCACGCGGGCGCCGACCTGCTGGACTACAAGCCGTACCTGGAGAAGCGGTACCACGAGGAGTTCGACGCCTGGGCCGCCTCGTACGTGAACCCGTACGAGGACCTCCTCGCCGAGACGGCGGACCGCAACTGGAACTCCGGGCGCCGACTGGCCGAGCTGGAGGCCGACGGCATCGTGGCGGAGGTCCTCTTCCCCAACACCGTCCCGCCGTTCTTCCCCAACGCCTCCCTGTTGGCGCAACCGCCCACGGCCGCGGAGTTCACCCTGCGCTGGGCCGGACTCCAGGCCCACAACCGCTGGCTCGCGGACTTCTGCGCCGACGCCCCGGGGCGTCGGGCGGGGGTGGTCCAGATCCTGCTGAACGACGTGGACGCGGCCGTGCGGGAGATCCGCCGTACGAAGGAGGCGGGCCTCACCGGCGGCATCCTCCTGCCGGGCGCACCGCCCGGCAGCGGGATCCCCGAGCTCTACTCCACCGCTTACGACCCCATCTGGGCGGTCTGCGACGAGCTGGACGTCCCCGTCAACCACCACGGCGGCTCGGCGTCCCCGCCGCTCGGCGACGAACCGGCGGCGCGCGCCGTGTTCATGGTGGAGACCACCTGGTTCTCGCACCGGGCGCTGTGGCACCTCATCTTCGGCGGTGCCTTCCGCCGCCACCCGGGCCTCAAGCTGGTCCTCACCGAGCAGGGCTCCGGCTGGATCCCGGGCGTGATGGAGATGCTGGACTACTACCACGGCCGCCTGGTGGCGGCCTCGGCCACCGCCGAGTCCAAATTCGGCGCGGGCCTGGCCGACTCGATGGGCAAGGGCCCGAGCGAGGTCTGGCGGGACAACTGCTTCGTGGGAGCCAGCTTCATGCGCCCCCACGAGGTCCCGCTGCGGGACCGGATCGGCCTCGACAAGATCATGTGGGGCAGCGACTACCCCCATGACGAGGGCACCACGCCGTTCTCCCGCGAGGGCCTGCGCATCGCCTACGCGGGTCTCCCGCGCGAGGAGGTCGCCGCGATGGTCGGCGGCAACGCGGCCCGGGTCTACGGCTTCGACCTGGACCTCCTGGACGCGGTGGCGGCGAAGTGCGGCCCCCTGGTCTCGGAGGTCGCGCGACCCCTGACGGCGATCCCCCCGGCCGCCACCAGCCCGGCCTTCGCCCGCGGCGGCTCGGTCCGCGTCTGGTGACCCCTCCCCGTCGGCGCGGCTCAGTCCCTGTGAAGGAGCCGCTCCGGCGGGAACAGCTCGGTTCCGCGCAGGGCGTTCGCCCCGTACAGCTCGACGGTGAGGCCTTCCCGGTCCGCCAGCGGCGTCAGATCGACGACACCGGTGCTGCGGGCCAGCGCGAGCCGACGCAACCGGGGCAGCTCCCGCAGCGGTTCGAGCCCCGAGGCGACGTCGCACTTCTCGAACATGAGCGTGGTCAGGTTCTGATGCCGGACCAGGGAGCGGGGGTCCACCGCGGCGCCGTTGAGCTGGAGCGTCTCCAGGTCCGGCACCGATCGCTGCGCGGCCAGTTGGCTTGCCTGCCGGTCACCGGAAAGGGTCAGCAAGTCGAGCCGCGGCCACCGTTCGAGACCGTCCAGACCGATGTGGCGGGCCCCTTTCCACAGTCCGAACGCGGAGAGGGAGTCGGGCAGCTCCAACTCCGCGACGTCGGTGATGTCGGCCTTGAAGTCCAGCGCCACATGGTTCAGCGAACCGATCGCGGCCAAGGGCCGCAAGGACAGGCCGTCGGGGAGGCGGGAGAGGGTCAGGCTCCGCAAGGGCAGACCGGTCAGCGGGCCGAGGTCGCTGACGCCGGGGCACAGGTAGAGGCCCAGACGGGTGAGCCGTTCCAGCCGGGTCAGCGGGGACAGGTCGGTGAGGCCCGGGTCCTGCTGGATCGTGAGCCCTTTGAGTTCGCGTAGGCCGGTCACCTCCCCCGACAGCCCGATCCCGTCGTGCAGGCTCAGGTACCGGACGCCCGGAAGCCGGCGCAACTGGGCCAGCTCCTCCGGAGTGCGGACGTTCAGATAGGTCAGGCCGAGATCGACTCCGGCCAGCACCTGGTCCACGTATCCGGCCCGGTCGAAGTTCTCCCAGCCCAGGACGATCTGCGTCATGACCATCGGGCGGGTGTCCACCCGGAACCGCGCGATCGTGTCGCGGGCCTGCGGCCCGCCGACCAGGGCCGCTGTGCGGACGACCGCCGCGGCCTCGGCCTCGGACAGGCCCTGCGGGCCGGGTAGCAGGTCCAGCACCAGTTCCCCGGCCTTCGCCAGCTCCGCCGCCCGGGACAACCGCTGCGGCGGCAGCAGCGCGGCGGTGCGCGTCTCGGTCTCCCGCCGGACCTCGGGGTCGAGTTCGGGCGCGTGCTCCAGGCAGACGGCGGCCAGCAGTACCAGCCGACCGTGCACGGCCTTCGACCGGTCCGCGCGCCGCAGCAGCCGGCGGATCAGCAGTGCCCGCTCGTCGGGCCTGGCGTGGCCGACCGCCATGCGGACCACGTCGTCCCACGTGTCGTCGTGCGCGTTGTTGACCAGGGCGCCGAAGTCCCGGGCCTCCACGGCGGCCTTGGCGCCAAGGTAGTCCTGGAACGTGCGGTGGACGAAGACGACCGACCCCTTCATGGGCTCCAGGAGGAGCCCGCTGCGGATCAGCAGGTGGGAGAAGATCCGGTCCGGGCCGCCCTGCTCGCGCAGCTGGGGCATGGCTTCCAGCCACGTCTCCAGCATCTGCACGGCCTCGTCGCGGGAGGCCTCCACCTGGCCGTTGCGGATGAGCCAGTACGCCAGCCGCTGGAGCAGGAGGATCTGTTCGTCCCGAGTGAGGTAGACCCCTTCGACGGTACCGATCTCCCGCTCCGCGTCCCGCCGGAACAGCAGCATGTCCAGTGCGGCGTCGTACAGCTCCTTGCGGGCCCGGGGCAGCTGCATCCGCCGGTCCCGGTTCAGGGCGCACAGGAGCGCGCACATCAGCGGGTTCGTGGCCAGCCGCCCCAGATCCCGGCGGGAGGCCACCGCTTCGAGGAGCGAGGCCTCGTACCGGTCGAGCCGGGCCGTCTCCTGCGGATCCGGGCACTCCGCCCGCGCCGCCGCGTGCCAGTGTCCTACGAACGCCCGGATGTCGTCGCGTCCCATCGGCAGCAGGGCGTGCGCACGGAAGCCCTGGCCGGCCAGCCAGTCCTCCGGGATCGCCGAGGGCCGGGTCGTCACCACGTAGCGGGCCCGGGGGAAGGCGGTCACGAGGGAGCGCAGCCATGCCTCGGTACGGTTGCGCAGGCGCTGCGGGACCTCGTCCACGCCGTCGACGAGGACCAGGGCCCGGCCGCTGAGCAGCAGGTCCTCGGCCCAGCCCGCCGGGGCCGTCAGCGGAACGCCCGCGGCGCGCAGGAAGTCCTCCGGCGGCGGCAGGCTCTCGGCCGAGGTGAACGACCGCAGCCGCAGGACGAAGGGGACGCAGGTGTTCCAGGTGTCCAGGGCCGCCCCGAAGGACCGCCGGGCGGCGTTGACGGCCAGCCACTGCACCAGTGTGCTCTTGCCCGAGCCGGCCGGCCCGCGCAGCAGCACGCGGTCCGCCGAGGCCAGGGCGTGCTCCGCCCGCCGGGAGCCCTGGTGGGGTTCCGGTTCCCCCGGGAGCAGTTGTTCGCCGCTCACCGCCAGGCCGATGTAGGCGATGTCCAGCGGCCATTCCTGCCGGGACCGGCCGAGGGTGAGGCCGAAGAGCTGGAGCCGGCCGTGGGTGCGGGCGAGGTACTCGGCGTACCGCTCCTCGAAGGCGTGCGTGGCCCCGTCGTCGCGGCCCGCGTGCAATCGCTCCAGGGAACGGGCCAACGCGGAGGTCCGGCGCACCAGTTCCACGTCCGCCCGGGCTCCGAAGCCGGGCAGGGTCGTCACGTACTCCACCGCATGCGCGCAGCACAGGCCGACCAGTTCCCGGTACGCGCGCTCCGCCCCCTCGGCCAGGCCCGCCGGCGGGGTACGGGCCAGTACCGCCGCCGTGACGGCCGCCGGGTCCAGGTCCAGGGCGAAGAGAGCGTCCGCGTCCAGCGGGCCGAGCGCGGCGAAGGCGTCGCCGACCGCGTCCACGGCCGCCAGGCGCTCGTACTCCGGGAGCCGGTCGGCCGCCTCGCCCAGCCGGGGCGCCAGGGAGGCCGCCAGGCGGCGCGCCTCGCCCTCCCCGAGCTCGGCCGGCCGCCGCCAGCGCGGCGCCGGAGCGGCCGGGTCCCGGGCCAGGCCGGCCCCCGGGGCGCGGGCCAGGAGGGACTTCAGGAGCGCCGCCGCCGCCGTGCCCGCCACCCGTAAGAGGACCGTCTCGAACCCCGTCACCGCGCCTCCCCACGCCGGGGGCCAAGTATTGCGGGTACCTGCGGTAACTCGGATGAATACCGATCGGTAACAACCTCTAGCGGCACCCCGGAGGGCGCCTCTATGGTGCGGGCATGCCGAACCTGCCCGATGTCGTGCTGTGGTCCGTACCCGCCTTCGTGCTGCTCACCGTGATCGAGCTGGTGAGCTACCGGCTCCATCCCGACGAGGACGCCGCCGGATACGACACGAAGGACGCCGTCACCAGCATCACCATGGGGCTGGGCAGCATCGGCTTCGACCTCCTGTGGAAGATCCCGGTCGTCGCGGTCTTCACCGCCGTCTACGAACTCACCCCGCTGCGTGTGCCGTTGCTGTGGTGGACGATCCCCCTGATGCTGCTCGCCCAGGACTTCCTCTACTACTGGCAGCACCGCGGCCACCACGTCATCCGCATCCTGTGGGCCTGCCACGTGGTCCACCACAGCAGCCGGCGGTTCAACCTCACCACCGCCCTGCGCCAGCCCTGGACCAGCGCGACCACGTACTGGTTCTACCTGCCGATGGTGGCCGTGGGGGTGCACCCGGCCGTGATCCCGTTCTGCTACGGGATCAACCTGCTCTACCAGTTCTGGGTCCACACCGAGCGCATCGGGAAGCTCCCCCGGGCCTACGAGTACGTCTTCAACACCCCGTCCCACCACCGCGTCCACCACGCCTCCCAGGGCGGCTACCTCGACCGCAACTACGGCGGCATCCTGATCGTCTGGGACCGGATGTTCGGCTCCTGGGTCGGGGAGACCGACAAGCCCGTGTACGGCCTCACCAAGAACATCGACACCCACAACCCGCTGCGCGTGGCCACGCACGAGTACACCGCCATCGCACGGGACGTGCGCGCCGCCGGGACCTGGCGCCAGCGGGCCGGGCACGTCTTCCGCGGCCCCGGCTGGCAGCCCGCCCCCGCCTCCCGGGCCAGGGGCGGTGCCCCGGCTCCGGCCGCCGCTCCGGCCGCCGCTCTCGCCCCGGCCGCCGCTCTCGCCCCGGCCGCCGCCCCCGCGC
>NZ_JBSGQV010000014.1:0-43030 GCF_053606025.1 Streptomyces sp. NPDC055254
GCCCGGTTACATTCCGAACCCGGAAGCTAAGCCTTTCAGCGCCGATGGTACTGCAGGGGGGACCCTGTGGGAGAGTAGGACGCCGCCGAACAATCTTTCAAGGACCCTTGGTCCAGCGTTCAACGCTGGACCAAGGGTCCTTTTTTGTTTTTCACCTCTTTACGCCGAAGCGCGGCCATGGGTTGGTTGCGCGAGAATGACTAGCGGTACCCCGAAGACAGGAGTCACACCCATGTCCAACTCTCCCGACGATCGTCCGGAGCGCGAGCCTCGGCGCAACGACGGCGGTGACAGGGGCGGCTACCGCGGGGGCCGTGACGACCGTGGCGGCGACCGTCCCCCGTTCCGTCGTGACGACCGTGGTGGTCGCCCGGCCGGTGCCGGCGGTGGCGGCGGCTTCCGTCGTGACGACCGCGGCGGCCGGCCCGCCGCCGGTGGCGGTGGCGGTGGCGACCGTCCGAGCTTCCCGCGTCGTGACGACCGGGGCGGTGACCGTCCCTCGTACCCGCGTCGTGATGACGACCGTGGTGGCCGTCCTTCCAGCGGTGGTGGCGGCGGTTTCCGTCGTGACGACCGTGGTGGCGACCGCCCGTCCTTCCCGCGTCGCGATGACGACCGTGGTGGGTTCCGTGGCGGTCGCGACGACCGTGGCGGTGACCGTCCCTCGTACCCGCGTCGTGATGACGACCGCGGTGGCCGTCCCTCCAGCGGTGGTGGCGGCGGTTTCCGTCGTGACGAGCGCGGCGGCGACCGCCCCTCGTACCCGCGTCGTGACGACGACCGGGGTGGACGTCCGTCCTACCCGCGTCGTGACGACCGTGGTGGCGACCGTCCGAGCTTCCCGCGTCGTGACGACCGTGGTGGCGACCGTCCGAGCTCCCCGCGTCGCGATGACGACCGTGGTGGGTTCCGTGGCGGCCGTGACGACCGTGGTGGCGACCGTCCCTCGTACCCGCGTCGTGATGACGACCGTGGTGGCCGTCCTTCCAGCGGTGGTGGCGGCGGCGGATTCCGTCGTGACGAGCGCGGCGGCGACCGCCCCTCGTACCCGCGTCGCGATGACGACCGGGGTGGACGTCCGTCCTACCCGCGCCGTGACGACGACCGCGGTGGGTTCCGTGGCGCCCGCGACGACCGTGGTGGCGACCGTCCGAGCTTCCCGCGTCGCGACGACCGTGGTGGCGACCGTCCGAGCTTCCCGCGTCGCGACGACCGCGGCGGCGACCGCGACTTCCGCGCCGACCGGGACCCGGTCAAGCGGCTCCCGATCGACGACGACGTCACCGGCCTGGAGATCGACGCCGACGTGCGTCAGGAGCTGCTGAGCCTGCCCAAGGGGCTGGCCGAGGAGGTCTCCCGCAACCTGGTCATGGTCGCCCGTCTGATCGATGACGAGCCCGAGCAGGCGTACGCGTACTCGCGCATCGCCCTGCGTCTGGCTTCCCGCGTCGCCGCCGTGCGCGAGGCCGCCGGCTTCGCCGCGTACGCCACGCAGAAGTACAGCGAGGCCCTCGCGGAGTTCCGTGCCGCCAAGCGCATGACCGGCTCGGTCGAGCTGTGGCCCGTGATGGCCGACTGCGAGCGCGGCCTCGGCCGTCCGGAGCGGGCGCTGGCCATGGCCGGCGAGCCCGAGGTGCAGAAGCTGGACAAGGCCGGCCAGGTCGAGATGCGTCTGGTCGCGGCCGGTGCCCGGCGGGACCAGGGTCAGCTCGACGCCGCCATCGTCACCCTGCAGAGCCCGGAGCTGGCCTCCAGCTCCGTCCAGCCCTGGACCGCGCGCCTGCGGTACGCCTACGCCGACGCCCTGCTGGCGGCCGGTCGTGAGGACGAGGCGCGCGAGTGGTTCGGCAAGACCCTCGAAGCGGACAAGGACGGGGCCACCGACGCCTCCGACCGCCTCGCCGAGCTCGACGGTGTCGAGTTCGTCGACGCCGCCGGCGACATCGTCGACGACGAGGACGACGAGGACGACGAGCAGGACGCGGCCGAGGTCGCCGCGGCCGAGCGCGCCGGCGACGTCGCCGAGTACTACGACGAGGACGACGACGAGTACGAGCCGCTGGAGCGCTCCGCGTCCGATGTCGAGGACGATGCCGATGTCGAAGACGACCGGGACGACGACGCCGAGGACGACGTCGACGTCGAGGACGACGTCGACGTCGAGGACGACGTCGACGTCGAGGACGACGTCGACGCCGAGGACGACTTCGACGTCGCCGACGAGGTCGTCGTTGACGAGGACCTCGTTGACGAGGACGAGCGGGACGCGGGCCGCGACAAGGCCTGAAATCGGTGAAGCAGCCGGTCGCGTGACATGAGGAAGGGCGGTACCCCGACCGGGGTACCGCCCTTCCTCATGTCCGGGGGACGGCGGTCAGTCCAGGCCGCGCAGGACCAGGCCGGTGGCAGGCTTCGGTCCGAAGGAGGTGGACTTCCGGGGCATCGTCACGCCCTGGCGGGCCAGGTCCCGGACGACTTCCTCCCGTACGGGATGCAGGAGGACCGCCGTGCCGCCGTGGCGCTCCGCCATGGCGACGGTGGCCGCCGCGTCGTGGATGTAGCTGATCTGCTCGGGGGCGTCCGGGATCCGCCACAGGGCGTCCAGCAGCGTCGCGTGCAGCACGGTGGCGTCGAGCCGCCGCCAGGCCTCGGGGCGGTCGCGGCGGACCGTGCGGTCCAGGAGGGCCGGGTCGGGGTCGGTGACCAGGTGGAAGGAGCCGTCGCCGGCCAGCAGGAAGGCGTTGCCGCGTTCCGCCGCGTCCGCGAGGACCTCGACGGCCAGCGGGAGCGGGCCGTCGACCGGACGGATCCGGAAGTGACCGTCGAGCCCGGCGAGGGCGTCCGCGACCGGGAGCCGGCGCAGCATCCGGTGGATGGCGCGGACCTGGAGCGGGTAGCGGGCGGTGTCCACGAGGAGGACCAGGCCGAAGTCCCATGCGCTGGGGGAGCCGTGCTCCTCCTGGAGGCGCAGGTACGTGGCCCAGCGGTGGTGGCCGTCGGCGATGAGGGCCTGGCGGTGGCTGAGGTCCGCGGTCACGGCGGCGAGCTCGGCGGGGTCCGTGATGGCCCAGAGCCGGTGCTGGAAGCCGTCCTCGGTGGTGGTCGACAGCAGGGGGGTCCGGCGGGCCGTCCGCTCGACGACCGCGGTCGCTCCCGTGCCGGGGTCGTCGCCGCGGTAGGTGAGGAGCAGCGGTTCCAGATTGGCGGAGGCGGCCCGCATCAGGCCGGCCCGGTCGGTGACCACGTCCGGCATGACGTCCTCGTGCGGCAGGACGATCCCCGCGTCCGCCGTCGACAAGGCGAGGGCGCCGATCACACCGCGCTGGAGCAGGCCGGCCCGGCGCTGCTCGTAGACGTACAGGGCGGGCTCGGCGTCGGCGCTGAGCACGCCCTCGGCGAGCCAGTGGCGCAGAGTGCGCGCGGCCTGTTCGTTGCGCTCCGTCGGTGTGCCGGCCTGCGGGAGGATCAGGCGCACGATGTTGTGCGGATCGGCGGATTCGAGGTGGTCGACTCCGTCGGGGCGCACGACCACGTCGTACGGCGGCGAGGTGACGGCGGCCAGGCTGCCGACGCGCTCCGGGACGTAGCGCAGGCCTTGGAACGGGATGAGGCGCAGCCCGTGGTCCGCGGTGCCAGCAGGTGTGGTCATTGGTGCATGGTAAGACCCGTCTCGCCATGCGGGATGATCGGGGGAGTACGGAATCGGACAGGATCGATCGTATGAGGAGCGGCCAGGATGACCCGGCAGAGCAGGACCAGTCCCGCGGCGAGTGAGCGGAATCTGCACCAGGCGTACGACACGGCTCTGCTCGACCTGGACGGAGTGGTGTACGCCGGCGGGGAGGCCATCGCGCACGCGGTGGAGTCCCTCGCGTCGGCCCGGGCGGACGGGATGCACCTGGCGTACGTGACGAACAACGCGCTGCGGACGCCCGACGCCGTCGCGGAGCACCTGAGCGAGCTGGGCATCCCCACCGAGGCGGGCGAGGTGATCACCTCGGCGCAGGCGGTGGCCCGGCTGATCGCGGACCAGGTGGAGCCCGGGGCGAAGGTGCTGGTGATCGGCGGCGAGGGGCTGCGGGTCGCGTTGCGCGAGCGCGGACTGGTGCCCGTGGAGTCGGCGGAGGAGGAGGGGCTCGCGGCGGTGGTCCAGGGGTACGGGGGCCCGGACCTGGCGTGGGGGCGGTTCGCGGAGGCCTCGTACGCGATCAACCGGGGGGTGCCGTGGTTCGCTTCGAACACGGACCTGACGATCCCGGGGGCGCGCGGTATCGCGCCGGGCAACGGGGCCGCGGTGGAGGTCGTACGGATCGCGACGGGAGCGGACCCGCAGGTGGCGGGCAAGCCGCTGCCCCCGATGCACCGGGAGACGGTGCTGCGGACGGGTGCGAAGCGGCCGCTGGTGGTCGGGGACCGGTTGGACACGGACATCGAGGGCGCCTTCAACGGGGACGTGGACTCGCTGCTGGTACTGACCGGCGTGACGGACGCGGCGCAGCTGCTGCGGGCCGAGCCGCGGCACCGGCCGACCTATGTGGACCGGGACCTGCGCGGGCTGCTGACGGGGCATCCGCAGGTGCGGGAGGACAACGGCGCCTGGCGGTGCGGCGGCTGGTCCGCGGTCGCGCTGGGGCAGACGCTGGACGTGTCCCGGACCGTCACCGTGCCGTCGGGCGAGCCGGTGGTGGCGGACGCCGACCCCCTCGACGGGCTGCGGGCGCTGTGCGCGGCGGCCTGGTCGGCGGCCGGGGACGGCGCGTGCACCCAGGACGCGGAGAAGGCGCTGGCCACGCTGGGGTTTTGAGCCGTCCGGGTGACCCGCCCACGGCGCAGGCTAGGCTAACCTAACCAGCGTGTTGGTCGACAGTCCTCCTCAATCCGAACCGAGCGCGGCGCCCGAGCGGGCCGCCGCAGCCCGCCCGCGCCATGCCGTGCGCGCCGCCGGTCTGCTCGCCGCCCTCGTCCTGCTGGCACTGGTCGCGGTCGTGAGCATCGCCGTGGGCGCCAAGCAGATGCCTGTCAGCGAGGTCTGGCACGGCCTGTTCTCCTACGCGGGCACTCCCTCCGACGTGGTGGTGCGGGACCTGCGGGTCCCGCGCACCCTGCTCGGACTGATGGTCGGCCTCGGGCTCGGCCTGTCCGGCGCGGTGATGCAGGCGCTGACCCGCAACCCGCTGGCCGAGCCGGGCATCCTCGGCGTGAACGCGGGCGCCGCGGCGGCCGTGGTCTCCGCGATCAGCTTCTTCGGGGCCAGTTCCCTGAACGAGTTCGTCTGGTGGGCCTTCCTGGGCGCCGCAGCGGTCTCGGTCCTCGTCTACGTGCTCGGCGGCAGCCGCAGTGCCACTCCGGTGCGCCTCGCCCTCGCGGGTACGGCGGCCAGCGCGGCGCTCGTCGGCTACATCAACGCCGTACAGCTGATGGACAGCAAGGCGCTGGACAAGCTGCGCTTCTGGACGGTCGGCTCGCTGGCCTCGGCGAACATGGACACGGTCCGGCAGGTCGCCCCCTTCCTGCTGGTGGGCGCGGTCCTCGCGCTGTCGCTGGGGCGGCCGCTCAACGCGATGTCCCTGGGCGACGACACCGCGCGGGCGCTGGGCGCCCATCTGACGCGGACCCGGATCGGCGCCGTCGTCGCCATCACCCTGCTGTGCGGCGCCGCCACCGCCGCGTGCGGGCCCATCGTCTTCATCGGGCTGATGATCCCGCACCTGGTGCGCGCGTTCACCGGGCCGGACATGCGCTGGGTGCTCGCGTACTCGGCCGTCCTGTCGCCCGTGCTGCTCCTCGGCGCCGACGTCGTCGGCCGCGTCGTGACCCGGCCCGCCGAACTCCAGGTCGGCATCGTCACGGCGCTCATCGGCGGCCCCGTCTTCATCTACCTCGTCCGGCGCAAGAGGATGGCCCAGCTGTGACCGTCAACCTTCGCGGCGCCCGGTCCGGGCCCCGCCCGCCGCACCTGGCCGGCGGGATCTCGCTGCGCGTCGAGCGGCGCGCCCTGGTCGTCGGCGTGCTGCTCGCCGTGGCGGCCCTGGTGGCGGCCGTCCTGCTGATCGGCACCGGAGACTTCCCGATCGGGCCGTGGGACGTCGTGCAGACCCTGCTGGGCAACGGCACCCCGGCCAACGACTTCATCGTCAACGACCTGCGGCTGCCGAGGGTCCTGGTCGCCCTGCTCGTCGGAGCGGCCCTCGGGATGGCGGGAGCCGTCTTCCAGTCCGTCTCCCGCAACCCGCTGGGCTCCCCGGACTTGCTCGGCTTCGGCTACGGCTCGGCGGTCGGCGCGCTCGTCGTCATCATCCTGTTCAAGGGCGGCGCGACCGAGGTGGCCGTCGGCGCGCTGCTCGGCGGGCTGTTGGCCGGTGTCGCCGTGTACCTGCTGGCGTACAAGCGGGGCATCCAGGGCTACCGGTTGGTGCTGGTCGGCATCGGCGCCTCGGCCGTCCTCATCGCCGTGATCCAGTACCTGATCACGAAGGCCCAGATGACCGAGGCCACCCGCGCGATGGTCTGGCTGACCGGGTCGCTGGCCGGCCGGGACTGGGCGCAGGTGTGGCCGCTGCTGGTGGCCTGCGCGGTGCTCTTCCCGCTGGTCCTGGGACACGGCCGGGCCCTGCGGATGATGGAGATGGGCGACGACGCGGCCTACGCGCTCGGCGTCCCGGTGGAGCGCACCCGGCTGCTGCTGATGCTGGCGGCGATCCTGCTCACCACCGCGGCGAGCGCGGCTGCCGGACCGATCAGCTTCGTCGCGCTGGCCGCACCCCAGCTGGCCCGCCGGCTGACCCGCTCGCCCGGCGGGAACCTGCTGACCGGGGCGCTGATGGGCGCCGTGCTGCTGCTGGTGTCCGACTGGGCCTCGCAGCACGCCTTCGGCGCCGACCAGCTGCCGGTGGGCGTGGTGACCGGACTCGTCGGCGGTGTCTACCTGCTGTGGCTGCTGGTCACCGAGCGCAAGGCGGGACGTATATGACGGCGACGCATCAGGCTGCGCCCGTACCAGAACTGAGGAGTGCCCAAGTGCAGCGGCTGACCGCGCAGAACGTGACCCTCGGCTACGACCAGCGGGTCATCGCCGAGGACCTGACGGTGGAGATACCCGACCACTCCTTCACGGTGATCGTCGGCCCCAACGCCTGCGGCAAGTCCACGCTGCTGCGTGCCCTGTCGCGGATGCTGAAGCCCTCCGCCGGGCGGGTGCTGCTGGACGGGCAGGCCATCGGGTCGCTGCCGGCGAAGCAGGTCGCCAGGACCCTGGGCCTGCTGCCGCAGTCCTCGATCGCCCCGGACGGCATCACGGTGGCCGACCTGGTCGCGCGCGGGCGGTACCCGCACCAGGGACTGCTGCGGCAGTGGTCGCCGCAGGACGAGCGGATCGTGAACGAGTCGATGGCCTCGACCGGGGTCGCCGAACTCGCCGACCGGGCCGTGGACGAACTGTCGGGCGGGCAGCGGCAGCGCGTGTGGATCGCGATGGCCCTGGCGCAGCAGACCCCGCTGCTGCTGCTCGACGAGCCGACGACCTACCTGGACATCCAGCACCAGATCGACGTCCTGGACCTGTGCGCGGAACTGCACGAGAACCAGGGGCGGACGCTCGTCGCGGTGCTCCACGACCTCAACCACGCGGCCCGCTACGCCACGCACTTGATCGCGATGCGGGGCGGGAAGGTCGTCGCCGAGGGGCCGCCGGCCGAGGTGGTGACCGCGGAGCTGGTGGAGCAGGTGTTCGGGCTCCGCTGCCAGGTCATCGACGACCCGGAGACGGGGACGCCGCTGGTGATCCCGGCGGCGCGCAAGGCCCGTACGAAGACCTCGACGCCGGAGCGGGCTAGAGCAGCCTCTTGAGCCGCAGCAGGTCGCGGAAGCCGGCCTCCAGCCCGACCCGGCCGGAAGCCCAGGCCTTGGCGAACCGGAGCTCGCCCGCGACCAGGGCGACCAGGTCGTCGCCGGTCATCGCGAGCCGGATGTCCGCTTTGTGGGCGGGCGGCCCCGGGGCCACCGCGTCCACCCGGATCCGGCCGCCGTCGAGGCGGCCGGTGAAGGTCCGGTCCAGGTCCGTGATGTGGCAGCTCAGGGAGCGGTCGAGCGCGGCGGCACCGTGCACGTCGCCGCCGGCCCGGGCCAGGTTGCCGGAGAGTCGGTCGAGTGCTGCGCGGCACTCCTCGATCGTAGCCATCGTGATCACGACCGTACCGCAGAGCCGTGCGTGGTCGACGGGTGCTACGGGGTAGCGTCGGGGCATGACCGACGAAGCTGCCGCGACCGGGGCCGGACCCCGCGCCGGGTCCGAGGACCCGGCCGGCGCCGGCGACCCGGGCGGCGACCCGGGCGCCCCCGCCGCCCCGGCGGCGCCCGCCGCCCCCGCGCCGCTCGGTGTCGTACGTACCCCCTCCGGCCACGCCGGGGTGGACGCGCACCTGGCGCGGCTGGCCGACGCCGACCACCTCACGGCGGACGGACACGTCGCGGTGTACGAGGATGTGCACAGGGGGTTGCGGGAGGCGCTGACCGCGCTCGACGCACCGCCCGTCCCCGGTCCGTACGAAAACAGGAGCTGAACCGAACGTGGCAGGAGTGGCACGCCGCCGCCTGGACGCCGAACTGGTACGCCGCAGCATGGCCCGCTCGCGCGAGCACGCCGCGCAGTTGATCGCCGCGGGCCGGGTGACCGTGGGTGGCAGCACCGCGACCAAGGCCGCCACCCAGGTCGAGACCAGCGCCGCCCTCGTCGTCCTCAAGGACGACAGCGACCCCGACTACGTCTCGCGCGGCGGGCACAAGCTCGCGGGCGCGCTGGCCGCCTTCCGGCCGCAGGGGCTGCGCGTCGAGGGCCGGCTGGCACTGGACGCCGGCGCCTCCACCGGCGGTTTCACCGACGTGCTGCTGCGCGCGGGCGTGGCCCGTGTCGTGGCCGTCGACGTCGGCTACGGGCAGCTCGCCTGGTCGTTGCAGAGCGACGACCGGGTCACCGTCAAGGACCGTACGAACGTGCGCGAGCTGACGGTCGAGCAGATCGACGGCGTGCCGGCCGACCTGGTCGTCGGCGACCTGTCCTTCATCTCGATCGGCCTGGTGCTGCCGGCGCTGGTGCGCTGCACGGCGCCGGACGCGGACCTGGTGCTGATGGTCAAGCCGCAGTTCGAGGTGGGCAAGGACCGGCTGGGCAGCGGTGGCGTGGTGCGCAGCCCGGAGTTGCGGGCGGAGGCGGTGCGCGAGGTGGCGGCGCAGGCGGCGAAGCTCGGTCTGGGCGTGCTCGGTGTGACGGCGAGTCCGCTGCCGGGGCCCTCGGGCAACGTCGAGTACTTTCTGTGGCTGCGGGCGGGGGCACCGGCACTCGACCCGGCGGATGTCGACCGTGCAGTGGCGGAGGGGCCCCAGTGACCGATTCATCAGCTTCGTCTTCAATTCCGTCCGCGTATCCCACCGCACCGGTACCGGTGCCCGCACCCGCGTCCGCGCCTTCGGCGGCGGGAGCGGGGCGCACCGTCTTCCTGCTCGCGCACACCGGGCGGCCGGCGGCCATCCGCAGTGCCGAGCTGGTCGTACAGGGCCTGCTGCGCTGCGGGCTGGGCGTACGGGTCCTGCAGGACGAGGCGGTGGACCTGCCGCTGCCGCCCGAGGTGGAGCTGGTGGCCGAGTGCACCCCGGCGGTGCTGGAGGGCTGCGAGCTGCTGATCGTGCTGGGCGGGGACGGGACCCTGCTGCGCGGCGCGGAGTTCGCCCGCGGTTCGGGGGTGCCGATGCTCGGCGTCAACCTGGGGCGGGTGGGCTTCCTCGCCGAGGCCGAGCGGGACGACCTGGACAAGGTCGTCGACCGGGTGGTGACGCGCGAGTACGAGGTCGAGGAGCGGATGACCCTCGACGTGATCGTGCGCACGAACGGCGACGTGGTCCACCAGGACTGGGCGCTGAACGAGGCCGCGGTCCAGAAGGTGTCCCCGGAGCGGATGCTGGAGGTGGTCCTGGAGATCGACGGCCGCCCGGTGTCCGGGTTCGGATGCGACGGGATCGTCTGCGCGACCCCGACGGGCTCGACGGCGTACGCCTTCTCCGCGGGCGGGCCGGTGGTCTGGCCCGAGGTGGAGGCCCTGCTGATGGTGCCCATCAGCGCGCACGCGCTGTTCGCGAAGCCGCTGGTGACCTCGCCGACCTCGGTGCTGGCGGTGGAGGTGCAGACCGGCACGCCGCACGGGGTGCTGTGGTGCGACGGCCGGCGGATGCTGGAGCTGCCGGCCGGTGCCCGGGTGGAGGTGCGGCGGGGAGCGGTCCCCGTCCGGCTCGCCCGCCTGCACCACGCGTCCTTCACGGACCGGCTGGTCGCCAAGTTCGCGCTGCCGGTGTCGGGATGGCGCGGGGCGCCGCACTAGCGGTGTCCCGGGATGCCCGCCCGGCCCCCTTAATAGCACGTGCGTTCGGAGAACTCTGGGCGGGTGACGTCACATGGCACCTCGGAAACCTCGGTATGGTCGTCCCGTGCTTGAGGAGATGCGGATACGGTCGCTCGGTGTCATCGACGACGCGGTGGTCGAGCTGTCGCCCGGTTTCACCGCGGTGACCGGCGAGACCGGCGCGGGCAAGACCATGGTCGTCACCAGCCTCGGCCTGCTGCTCGGCGGCCGCGCCGACGCGGCCCTGGTACGGGTCGGGGCCAAGGCCGCGGTCGTCGAGGGCCGCATCGTCCTGCGCCCGGACGCGCCCGCCGCCCTACGGGCCGAGGAGGCCGGGGCCGAACTGGACGACGGCGCCCTGCTGATCAGCCGGACCGTGTCCGCCGAGGGGCGCTCCCGCGCCCACGTCGGAGGCCGCTCCGTGCCCGTCGGCCTGCTGGGCGAACTCGCGGACGACCTGGTCGCCGTGCACGGGCAGACCGACCAGCAGGGGCTGCTGCGCCCCGCCCGGCAGCGGCAGGCCCTCGACCGCTACGCCGGGGACGCCGTCGCGGTCCCGCTGGAGAAGTACGCGTCCGCCTACCGGCGGCTGCGGGCGGTCACCGTCGAGCTGGACACCATCACCACCCGGGCCCGGGAACGGGCCCAGGAGGCCGACCTGCTGCGCTTCGGCCTGGACGAGATCGCCGCCGTGGAGCCCGTGGCCGGCGAGGACACCGAGCTCGCGGCGGAGGCGGAACGGCTCGGCCACGCCGAATCGCTGGCCTCGGCCGCGCAGGTCGCGCACGCCGCGCTCGCCGGCAACCCCGAGGACCCCGAGGGCATCGACGCCAACACGCTCGTCGCCGGCGCCCACCGCGCCCTGGAGTCCGTACGGTCCCACGACCCGGCGCTCGGCGCGCTCGCCGAGCGGATCGGCGAGCTGGGAATCCTGCTGGCCGACGTGGCCGGGGAGCTGGCGGGCTACGCCGACGACCTGGACGCCGATCCGCTGCGGCTCGCCGCGGTGGAGGAGCGGCGGGCGGCCCTGACGCAGCTGACGCGCAAGTACGGCTCCGAGGGCACCGTGGACGCCGTGCTGGAGTGGGCCGAGCAGGGTTCCGCGCGGCTGCTGGAGCTGGACGGCGACGACGAGCGGATCACCGAGCTGACCGCCGAGCGGGACGGGCTGCGGTCCGAGCTGTCCCTGCTGGCGCAAGCCCTGACGGACGCCCGGACGGAGGCCGCGACCCGCTTCGCGTCGGCGGTCACGCAGGAGCTGGCGTCGCTGGCCATGCCGCACGCCCGGGTGACGATCGACATCCGGCAGACCGAGGACCCCGACGGGGTGGACGTGGACGGCCGTCCCGTCGCCTACGGCCCCTCGGGCACCGACGAGGTCGAGCTGCTGCTGGCCCCGCACCCCGGAGCCCAGCCGCGGCCGATCGCCAAGGGCGCCTCGGGCGGTGAGCTGTCGCGCGTGATGCTGGCCGTCGAGGTCGTCTTCGCGGGCTCCGACCCCGTACCCACGTACCTCTTCGACGAGGTCGACGCGGGCGTCGGCGGCAAGGCGGCGGTCGAGGTGGGCCGGCGGCTCGCGAAGCTGGCCAGAACGGCGCAGGTCGTGGTCGTCACGCACCTGCCGCAGGTGGCGGCCTTCGCGGACCGGCAGCTGCTGGTCGAGAAGACCAACGACGGGTCCGTGACGCGTTCCGGTGTCACCGTCCTGGAGGGCGAGGCCCGGATCCGCGAACTGTCTCGCATGCTGGCGGGCCACGAGGACTCGGTCTCGGCCCGGGCGCACGCCGAGGAGCTGCTCGCGGCGGCGCGCGCCGACGCGTGAGGCGCCGCGTGAGGCGCCCCGGGGCGGCCGTCGCCGTCGCCCCGGGACACCCCTTTAGCCCATGCGTGAGGCGCCCCGGGGCGGCCGTCGCCGTCGCCCCGGGACACCCCTTTAGCCCATGTGGGTGAGGCTGAGGGGCGTCCGGCGGTATCTCGTACGAGATCCGCACCCGTATGGTGCCGGAACGCACGTGCGGACTGGCATCCTGGGCGACGTCCTGACCCCCTCACCCTGGAGCTTCGGCCCGTGAGCAGCTCCCCGGTCTCCCCGTCCGTCCCGGCCCAGCCCTACGGGGGCCCGCCGCTACGCACCGTCCACGTACTCGGTGGCGGTGCGGGCGCGGACAGCATCGCGCACGTGCGGTCGCTGGCCACCGGGCTCGCCGCCCGCGGGATCCGGGTGACGGTCTGCGCGCCCGTGCAAGCGGAAGGGGCGTACGACTTCACCGGCGCCGGCGCGCGGTTCACCCCCGACGCGGCGAGCGCGCTGCGCGCCGAGTGCGCGGGCGCCGACGTGGTGCACGCGCACGGCGTACGGGCCGGGATGCGGGCCGCACTGGCCCTGAGCGGGCGCCGGGTGCCGCTGGTGGTGAGCTGGCACGGTGACGGACCGACGGCGGCCGGGGCGCTCGGGCGGCTGAGCCGGCTGCTGGAACGCAGGGTGGCCCGGGCGGCGGCGGTCGTGCTGGGCGCCTCCTCGGACCAGGTCGACCTCGCGCGGCTCCGGGGCGCCCGGGACGCGCGGCTGGCACCGGTGGCCGTACCGGTGGCGGGCCCGGACGAGCCGGCGGACCCGGACAAGACGCGGGCGGAACTGGGCGCGGTGGAAAGGCCGTTGCTCATCGCGGTGGGCAGCCTGGTGCCGCACCGGGGGTACTCCGTCCTGCTCGACGCGGCGCGGGAGTGGCGGACGCTGGACCCCGTGCCGCTGCTGGTGGTCGCGGGGGAGGGGCCGCTGCGCGCCGAGCTGGCCCGGCGGATCGAGGTCGAGGCGCTGCCCGTACGGCTGCTGGGGCGCCGCCGGGACGCGGCGCAGCTGCTGGCGGCGGCGGACCTGGCGGTGCTGCCGAGCCGGTGGGAGGAACGGGCCCTGCTGGCGCAGGAGGCCCTGCGGATGGGGGTCCCGCTGGTGGCCACGGCGGTGGGCGGGGTGCCGGAGCTGGTGGGTGAGGGCGCGGTGCTGGTCCCGTACGGCGACGCGGGGGCGCTGGCCGCGGCCGTCACCGGGCTGCTGGGGGACCCCGCCCGGCGGCTGGCTCTCGCCGAGGCGGGCCGGGCCCGTGCGGCGACGTGGCCGTCGGAGGACGACACGGTGGCCCAGGTGCTGTCCGTCTACGACGAGCTGATGGAGCGCGCCGCGCCCCGCCGCCGCTAGCGGTGCCCGCGTCCCGATCCCCGGGGGCGCCGGATGGCCGGGGCGGGCCGGCGGGCTGGATGGGCCGCCGTGAGGGGGCCGGGGTGGGGGCCCGGGGAACGGTGGAAGGGCGGGCGCGTCAGGTCGGGGTGTACGTGTGGCGGCGGGCGCGGAGCGCCAGGCTGAGGGAGAGGACCGTCTCGGGGTCGTCGAGGTCCGTGCCCAGGAGTTCCGAGATGCGCGCCAGCCGGTTGTACAGCGTCTGCCGGTTGAGGTGGAGCTCCCGCGCCGTCTCCGCCTTGCGGCCCGCGTGGGCCAGGTAGGTCTCCAGGGTGGGCAGCAGCGGCGGCCGCGAGGTCACGTCGTGCGCGCGCAGCGGACCGATCGCGCGGTCCACGAAGGCCGCCAGGTCCGGGTGTTCGCGCAGGCGCCACAGCAGCAGGTCGATGTCCAGGCGCCGCGCGTCGTACCAGGGCCGGGCCGGCAGGCCGTGGGCCGCGGTGGCGGTCTCCGCCGCGTGCCGGAGCCCGGCCGAGGCGGCGGCCCAGCCGCCCGCGACGCCGACGACCACGGCCGGCGGTGCGGCGGCCCGGTCCAGCCCCGCCCGCTCCACGCCGGCCCGCAGCGCGGCCGCGACCCGGTCCGCCACCGCCGTACGCTCCGACTCCGCGCGCAGGGACACCAGGAGCGGCACCCGCCCTTCTACGGGGCGGACGCCCAGCAGCACGGGCACCCCGACGGACGCCAGTTCCTCCAGCACCGCCCGGGCCAGGACGGCCCAGTTCCCGGACGGCCCGAGGTCCGCGGCGAGTCGCATGACCACCGGCAGCAGCGGTCCCGCGCCGGGCTTGAAGCCCAGGACGCGGGCCTGCGCCGGGGCGTCCTCGGCGCAGATGCGCCCCTCGGCGAGGTCCGTCAGGAAGTCGCCCCGGCCGCGCGCGGCCAACTCGTCCTCCTGCCGGGCCTGCATCAGCACCACCGCGAGCACCCCCGCCGTGCGTTCCGCAGCCATCCGGTGCACGGTGAGCAGCGGGGCCGAGACCCCGACCAGCACCACGCGGGCCCGGACCGAGCCGGTGCCGTGGCCCCCGCCCGGTACGTCGACCACCACCGTGTTCGCCGACGGTTCGGCCTCGCGCTGGCCCCGCAGGCCCTCCCAGACCTGGAGCGGGTCCGCGCCCGCGTCGCCCGCCGAGCTGTTGGCCGCGTACAGCAGCTGCCCGTCGGGGGTCTCCAGGAAGACCGGGTTCGCCGTGAAGTCGGCCAGGATGCGCAGCACCTGCGGGATGCCGCCCCCGCCCAACAGGGCCTGCGTACAGCGCCGGTGGACCTCCTCGGCGCGCTGGAGCAGGGCGTAGTGGCCGTTGACGATCTCGGTGTGGACCTCCTCCGTGACGGCGACGAAGGGGACCTCCCGGTGGAGCTGCACCAGCGGCAGGCCCGCCGTGCGGGCGGTCTCCACGAGGGTCGCGGGCAGCCGCGTGAAGCGGGGGCCGAGCTCGACCACGAGCGCGGCGATCCCCCGGTCCGCGAGGCGGCGTACGAAGGCCCGCTGCTCGGCGGGCCGGGTGCCCAGGCCGAGTCCCGTGGTCAGCAGCAGTTCGCCGCCCTTGAGCAGCGAGGCGATGTTCGGCACCTCACCCGCGTGCACCCAGCGGACGGTGCGGCCCAGCCGGTCGGCGCAAGCCACCACCTCCGGCAGCCCGCTGCGCAGCCCCGGCAGTTCCAGTGCCCGCTGAACCGTGATTCCGCCCTGGTCGTCCATAGGGCGGGACGCTACCGGCAGGCCCGTCGCGCGCACATCACCCGGTGGCCGGGACGTCCGATGTGTCCTGGTCCCGGGCGGCAACTCCGCGTCGCGGCGGGCGGATTGCCGGAGCGTACGCCGAGTGTGGTGTGCGTCACGCGGACCGCGCCGTCACAGGGGCAGGATGTTGTGGTTGTAGCGGAAGACGTTGTCCGGGTCGTAGCGCCGTTTGAGCTCGCCGAGGCGCCGCATGTTCTCGTCGCCGAGGCCCGCGACCACCCGGTCCGTGCCCTCGTCCCCGGTGAAGTTGAGGTAGACCGCGCCGGTGGCCCACGGCTGGACGTCGGCGCGGACGTCCTTGACCCACTGGCGGCAGCGTTCGTCGTCGGCCTCGTCCTCCCAGATCGCGAACGGGTGCACCGCCCAGGCGGCGTCGCGGTACGGCACCGGGTAGTCGCCCGGGGCAGAGGCGATCGCACCGCCCTGCGGCCAGGCCAGGTGCTGGGTGCCGGTCGGCACCGGCATCGAGTCGGCGCGGGCGCAGAAGACGTCCACGAACGCGTCGGGGCACCCGGTGAGGTACTCGGCGGACCAGTAGTTCCGCTGGCCCGGCGGGTCGTCGATCATGCACTGGAGGTCGGCGTAGGGGATGGCCGTGACGATCTCGGACTCGTGCGGGATCGCCAGCAGCGGCGCGGCCAGCCGGCGCATCTCCTCCTCCGGGCCCGCGTACGTCAGCAGTACGCCGCACAGCAGGCGGCCGACCAGGTGCGGCGGGACGAACTCCTCGGGCGGCCCCGTCAGGTACAGCGCGGCCCCGCTCGCCTCGGGCGGCCCGGCCTCGATGACGTCCCGGTACGTACGGACCACCTCGGGCCCGCGCTCGGGCAGGTACAGCACGAACGCGATCGACATGGCGGGCAGCTCGTGCAGCCGCAGCGTCAGGGAGGTGGCGACGCCGAAGTTCCCGCCGCCCCCGTGCAGGCCCCAGAACAGCTCGGGGTGGTCCCGCGCCGAGGCGTGCACCAGCTCGCCCTCGGCGGTGACCAGCTCCACGCCCAGCAGGTTGTCCACGGCCAGCCCGAACTTCCGGTCCAGCCAGCCGGAACCGCCGCCCAGGACGAAGCCGCCGACTCCGGTGGTGGAGGCCCGGCCGCCGGTGGTGGCCAGCCCGTACGGCTGGCAGGCCCGGTCCAGGTGGCTCATCGTGGCCCCGCCCCCGACGTGCGCCGCCCCGGCCGCCGGGTGGACCGTCACCTCGTGCATCCGGCGCAGGTCCACGACCAGGCCGCCGTCGTTCAGGGACATCCCCGCCACACTGTGCCCGCCGCCGCGCACCGCGATCTTCAGGTCCAAGTCCCGGGCGAACCGCACCGCGGTCACCACGTCCTCCGTGCCCGCGCACTGGGCGATCACCGCGGGCCGGCGGTCGATCATCGCGTTGAAGACCGACCTCGCCCCGTCGTACCCCGGATCGTCCGGGGTGAACACGTCACCCGCCAGGTCCTCGCGGAGCGCCGTGAGGGCCGCGCCCGCCTTCGAGAAGGGATCCATGGCTGCCGCCTTCCGCCGGGGAGGGCCTAGGACCCTTCCAGCGTAGGCGGGAGCGATCAGCGGGGCGCGGCGGATCGTCCCGGGCCCGGGCGCGCCGCGGCCGGAGCGCCCCGCCCATGAGCGGCCCCGCCCAGGCCCCCGGCCTAGCCTCCGTACGCCCCGCTCGCCGTCAGCCGCAGCGCCGTGTCGATCAGTGGAACGTGGCTGAAGGCCTGCGGGAAGTTGCCCACCTGCCGCTGGAGCCGCGGGTCCCACTCCTCGGCCAGCAGGCCGAGGTCGTTGCGGAGCGCCAGGAGCCGCTCGAAGAGCCGCCGCGCCTCGTCCACCCGCCCGATCATGGCCAGGTCGTCCGCCATCCAGAACGAGCACGCCAGGAAGGCCCCCTCGTCGCCCTCCAGGCCGTCCACGCCGGCCTCGTCGCCCGCCGTCGGGTAGCGCAGGATGAAACCGTCGGGCGTGGACAGCTCGCGCTGGATCGCCTCGATGGTCCCGATGACGCGCTTGTCGTCCGGCGGCAGGAAGCCCATCTGCGGGATCAGCAGCAGGGAGGCGTCCAGCTCCGTCGACCCGTACGACTGGGTGAAGGTGTTGCGCTCCTTGTCGTAGCCCTTCTCGCAGACGTCCTGGTGGATCTCGTCGCGCAGCTCCCGCCAGCGCTCCAGCGGACCGTCCGCGTCCCCGCTCTCGATCAGTTTGATCGTGCGGTCCACGGCGACCCAGGCCATCACCTTCGAGTGGACGAAGTGGCGGCGCGGGCCGCGCACCTCCCAGATGCCCTCGTCCGGCTGGTCCCAGTGGGTCTCCAGGTAGCGGATCAGCTTGAGCTGGAGCAGCGAGGCGTAGTCGCTGCGGGCCAGGCCGGTCATGTGGCCCAGGTGCAAGGCCTCGGTGACCTCGCCGTACACGTCCAGCTGGAGCTGGCCCGCCGCGCCGTTGCCGACCCGGACCGGGCGCGAGTTCTCGTAGCCCGGAAGCCAGTCCAACTCGGTCTCGCCGAGCTCCCGCTCGCCCGCGATCCCGTACATGATCTGGAGGTTCTCCGGGTCGCCGGCCACCGCGCGCAGCAGCCACTCGCGCCAGGCGCGGGCCTCCTCGCGGTAGCCGGTGCGCAGCAGCGAGGAAAGGGTGATGGCGGCGTCCCGCAGCCAGGTGTAGCGGTAGTCCCAGTTGCGGACCCCGCCGATCTCCTCCGGGAGCGAGGTGGTCGGCGCGGCGACGATCCCGCCCGTGGGGCCGTAGGTGAGGGCCTTGAGGGTGATCAGGGAGCGGACCACGGCCTCGCGGTAGGGCCCGTGGTACGTGCACTGCTCGACCCAGTCGCGCCAGAACTCGGTGGTGGAGTCCAGGGCCGCCTCGGGGTCGGGGGCCTCCGGAGCGCCCTTGTGGGAGGGCTGCCAGCTGATGCTGAAGGCCATCCGGTCACCCGGGCCGACGGTGAAGTCGGAGTACGTGGTGAGGTCCTTGCCGTAGGTCTGCGCGTCGGTGTCCAGCCAGACCGAGTCGGGCCCGGCGACGGCGACCGTGCGGCCGTCGACCTTGTGCACCCAGGGCACGACCCGCCCGTAGCTGAACCGCATGCGCAGCGCGGAACGCATCGGGACGCGCCCGCTGACGCCCTCCACGATGCGGATCAGCTGCGGCGCGTGGTCCTCGCGGGGCGGCATGAAGTCGATCACGCGGACGGTGCCGCGCGGGGTCTCCCATTCGGACTCCAGCACCAGCGAGTCGCCGCGGTAGCGGCGGCGGGTGGCGCGCGGGGCCTCGGAGCCGGCCGGGAAGGCCGGCCCGATCCGCCAGAACCCGTGATCCTCGGTGCCGAGAATGCTCGCGAAGACGGCGTGGGAATCGAAACGGGGCAGACACAGCCAGTCCACCGCCCCGTCGCGGCAGACCAGTGCGGCGGTCTGCATGTCCCCGATCAGTGCGTAATCCTCGATGCGCCCGGACACGTGCATCTCCAGTCGAACGGCCTCGTCCGCCCCTGAGGGCGCTTGCATTGCGCGGATGCGCGGTCTCCCGTGGGTGGGGATCTCCGCGTTGAGCCCATGATTCCGCATATCGGCTCGGTGAGGCCGTCCGGCGGACTGCTCGGCGGCGATGTGTGCAATATCCGAGCAGGATATGACGGCACCCTAGTGATCCCGGTGAGCCTGTGAAGAATGAGACTAGGCCAAACGGGTGAGCTGGCGGTACGTCCCCGCGGACACCGCGCGGGAGGCCCGCGCGGCGCGTGGCCGGAGGCGGACCGGCTCGGGCGCTGATAGGCTGGTACCCCGTGGACCGGTGGTCTGCCTGTGCGAACCAGGAGCCCCGAAACCGCAGCTTCGGCGCCCCCTGAGACCCTTCCGGATCGACGGTGACCGGCGCCGGACGCACCTCACCTCGCGACCACGGGAGCCCCCTCTTGGCGATGCCGCCCAAATCCATGACGACCAAGCACATCTTCGTCACCGGGGGTGTCGCTTCCTCCCTCGGCAAGGGCCTGACGGCCTCCAGCCTGGGTGCGCTGCTGAAGGCACGCGGACTTCGGGTCACGATGCAGAAGCTCGACCCGTACCTGAACGTCGACCCCGGCACCATGAACCCGTTCCAGCACGGCGAGGTGTTCGTCACCAACGACGGCGCCGAGACCGACCTGGACATCGGGCACTACGAGCGCTTCCTCGACGTCGACCTCGACGGCTCGGCCAACGTCACCACCGGCCAGGTCTACTCGACGGTCATCGCCAAGGAGCGGCGCGGCGAGTACCTCGGCGACACCGTGCAGGTCATCCCGCACATCACCAACGAGATCAAGCACCGCATCCGGCGGATGGCGACCGAGGACGTAGACGTCGTCATCACCGAGGTCGGCGGCACCGTCGGCGACATCGAGTCGCTGCCGTTCCTGGAGACCGTCCGCCAGGTCCGCCACGAGGTCGGCCGCGACAACGTCTTCGTCGTGCACATCTCGCTGCTTCCGTACATCGGTCCCTCCGGTGAGCTCAAGACCAAGCCGACCCAGCACTCGGTCGCGGCCCTGCGCAACATCGGCATCCAGCCCGACGCGATCGTGCTGCGCGCCGACCGCGACGTGCCCACGTCCATCAAGCGCAAGATCTCGCTGATGTGCGACGTCGACGAGGCGGCCGTGGTCGCGGCGATCGACGCCAAGTCGATCTACGACATCCCGAAGGTGCTGCACACCGAGGGTCTCGACGCCTACGTCGTGCGCAAGCTCGACCTGCCGTTCCGCGACGTGGACTGGAGGGTGTGGGAGGACCTGCTCGACCGGGTCCACAACCCCGACCACGAGGTCAAGGTCGCCCTCGTCGGCAAGTACATCGACCTGCCCGACGCCTACCTGTCGGTGACCGAGGCGCTGCGCGCCGGCGGTTTCGCCAACAAGGCCCGGGTCCAGATCAAGTGGGTCACCTCCGACGAGTGCAAGACCCCGGCGGGCGCGGCGGCGCAGCTGGCCGACGTCGACGCGGTCTGCGTGCCCGGCGGCTTCGGCGACCGCGGCGTCAACGGCAAGGTCGGCGCGATCACCTACGCCCGCGAGAACAAGATCCCGCTGCTCGGCCTCTGCCTGGGCCTGCAGTGCGTGGTCATCGAGGCCGCGCGGAACCTGGCGGGCATCGAGGACGCGAACTCCACCGAGTTCGACGCCTCGACCCCGAACCCGGTCATCTCGACCATGGAGGAGCAGCTGGCCTTCGTCGAGGGCGCGGGCGATCTGGGCGGCACCATGCGCCTGGGCATGTACCCGGCGAAGCTCGCCGAAGGGTCCATCGTGCGCGAGGTCTACGGCGACCAGGCGTACGTGGACGAGCGCCACCGGCACCGCTACGAGGTCAACAACGCCTACCGCGGCGAGCTGGAGAAGCAGGCGGGCCTCGTGTTCTCCGGCACCTCCCCGGACAACAAGCTCGTCGAGTACGTCGAGTACCCGCGCGAGGTGCACCCCTACCTGGTGGCCACCCAGGCCCACCCGGAGCTGCGCTCGCGCCCGACGCGCCCGCACCCGCTCTTCGCGGGCCTGGTCAAGGCGGCCGTCGAGCGGCAGCAGTCCGCGAAGTGAGCGCCTGAGCGCATAACGTAGGCAGCCGGGGCACGCATCGTGCCCCGGCTGTCGCGTTTCTGGGAAAGGTACGGGCATGGCCATGGGCAACGGCATCAACGACATCGAGGACACGCCGGAGTCGTGGGAGGTCGTCGCTTCGCGGACCCCGTTCGAGGGCGCGAAGACATCCGTGAAGTCGGATCAGGTCCGGATGCCCGACAGCGCGGTGGTGCGCCGCGACTACCAGGTGCACCCGGGTTCGGTGTGCGTCCTCGCCCTCGACGAGGAGCAGCGGGTGCTGGTCCTCAAGCAGTTCCGCCACCCGGTGCGGCACCGGCTGTGGGAGCTGCCGGCCGGGCTGCTGGACGTGGCGGGGGAGAACCCGCTGCACGCGGCGCAGCGGGAGCTGTACGAGGAGGCGCACGTCAAGGCCGAGGACTGGCGGGTGCTGGCCGACTTCTTCAGCTCGCCGGGAGGCTCCGACGAAGCGGTACGGATCTTCCTGGCGCGGGACCTGGCGGAGGCCGAGGGAGCGCGGTACGCCGTCTCGGAGGAGGAGGCGGACATGGAGATCGCCAGGGTTCCCCTCGCCGACCTGGTCCGCGGCGTGCTGGCGGGACGGCTGGGCAACCCGGGGCTGGTGACGGGCGTCCTGGCCCTCTCCGCCGCCCTTGCCTCCGACGGGGTCGAGTCCCTCCGACCGGCCCTCTCCCCCTGGCCGGCCCGCCCGTACGAGGCGTAGCCCCCGTTGCGCGCCCCGATCGCCGGCGGGGCTGGACGGGCCGGCGTTCGGGGCCCGGGCGCGGAGCCCGGCAGGGGGTCCGCGGCGGAGCCCCGGGGAACGGTGGCAGGGCGGGTGGGGGACCCAGCCCCGCGGCAACGGCCTCGCCGCGCGAGCGACGCGTCCGAAAAGCCGACCATCCGCTGATCCGATTGGGGGATTTGCCCGCCGCGCTCCACCCGGTTCGTCGCTCTGCGTGAACTACGCTCGCAACCCGAAGGCAGGGAGAGGAGCGGATCCGTGACGGATTTCGTCGGGCGGCGGCGTGAGCTCAAGGAGCTGCGCGAGGACATCGCGCGGACCGGGCTCGACACCCTCTCGGGCCGGAAGGCCAAGGCGCCGCGGGCACGGGTGCTGCTCGTCGCGGGCCGCCCGGGCTCAGGCCGCACCGCTCTCGCCGAGGAATTCGTGCGCGAGATCGCCGAGGACTACCCCGACGGGGTGCTCCGTACGCGGCTCACCGCCCCCGGCGGCGGGAGCGTGGCCACCGAACGGGCCGTCCGGGGTCTGCTGGAGGGGCTGGGCCGGACCACCCCGCCCGGAGCCGGCGAGGACGAGCTGAGCTCCGCCCTGCGGGCCGAGCTCGCCGGGCGGCGCCTGGTCATCCTGGTCGACGACGCCGCCGACCCGCACCAGGTCGACGCCCTGCTGCCGGACACCCCCGAGTGCCTGGTCGTGGTCACCGCGGAAGGGCCCCTCACCGGGATCCCCGACGTCCGGCCCTGCACCCTGGGCGGACTGGACACCCCCTCCGCCGTGGAGCTGCTCGCGCAGCGCATCGGCGACACCCGGGTCACCGCGGACCCCCGCGCCGCCGAAACCCTCGCCGAGGAGTGCGGAGGACAGCCCGCCGCCCTCGGCCTGGTCGGCGGCTGGCTCGCCGCCCACCCCAAGGCCTCCGTCGCCGACGTGGCCAAGCAGCTCCACGACATGCCGGCCGGCATCGGCGGGCCCCTCGCCCGCTGCTTCCGGCTCGTCTACGAGTCCCTCCCGCAGCCCGCCCAGCGGACGCTGCGGCTGCTGCCGCTGGCCCCGGTCGGCATCGTCGACTCGCACACCGCCTCCGCCCTCGCCGGGTGCTCCGTGGCCGCCGCCCAGTCCACGTTGGACGACTTCGCCGGGCTGGGCCTCGTGCACCACGCCCCCGACGGGCTGTTCGAGCTGCCCGGCTGCCTCGCGCCGATGCTCCGGGCCCTGTTGGAGGCGAAGGAGCGTCCCGCCGAGGTCCAGCTGGCCCGGGCGCGGATGCTGGAGCGGACGGTACGGCTGCTGCACTCCTGCCGGGCCATGGCCGAGGCGGACGAGGACGGTGCGGTCGGCGGCCCGCAGAAGCTGGACGGCCTGCCCCGCGCCCTGCGCTTCCCCGACCGGCGCGCCGCCGC
The DNA here is from genome assembly GCF_053606025.1 of Streptomyces sp. NPDC055254. NCBI lineage: Bacteria > Bacillati > Actinomycetota > Actinomycetes > Kitasatosporales > Streptomycetaceae > Streptomyces > Streptomyces sp. NPDC055254. Next base: position 23,073 of record NZ_JBSGQV010000014.1, read on the forward strand.
CACCTGGCTGGACACCCGGCTGTCCGCGCTCGTCGCGGCAGCTTCCCTGGCGGTGGCCGACGGAGAGCTGGACACGCTGGCCCGCCGGCTGGTCGCGGCCCTGGTACGGGCGCTCGCCGAGCACCGGGGCACCGCCGGGGCCGCGCCCGAGCTCTACGGACTGCACCGGCTGGTCCTGGACGTGGCGGAGCGCCGGAACCTGCACCGGGAGCAGGCCGCCGCGCTGCTGAACCTGGCCGACCTGGACGCCGAGACCGGCCGGACCCAGGAGGCCCTGGAGCGCTACCGGGCCGCGTTGGACGCGGGACGGGCGGCGAACGACCCGTACGCGACCGGCCGCGCGATGGAATCCGTAGGAGGTGCCTACCAGGAGCTGACGGACTGGCACCGGGCCTCGGACTGGTTCGGGCGGGCGCTGTCGCAGGCCCTCGCCCGGGGGGAGCGCGCGGACGAGGCGCGGCTGTACGGACGGCTGGGCAACGTGCACACGTACGCGGGCCGGTACGGGGACGCGCTGCGCAGCTGGCGCGCGGCGGCCGCCGGCTACCGCAGGCTGGCCGATGTCCCGGGGCAGGCAAAGGCGTTGAGCGAGATGGCGCGGGTCCAGGAGTACGCCGGGCGGCCGGAGGAATCGCTGCACACCTGCCGGGAGGCGGTGGAGCTGGCGCGCAAGGCGGGGGACCAGCGACTTCAGGCCGCCCTGCAGGTCCGGCTGGCCGACACGCTGGACAGGCTGGGCGACCCCGCGGCTGCCAGGCTGCACCGCTCCGCTGCCGACAGATTGCTGGGAGACGACCCCGCAGCCTGCGAAATCCGCAGTACTTCCGACTGAGATTATTCGTTTGCAAGGCTAGACAGCGACTCATCCTTCATTAGACTGGCTTCACCACGTCATCTCGTGGTGCATCCCGTTGCGCGTTCTTGTGGGCGGGTATGTATGGAAGTGACCCGAAAAATCCCCTGAGCCAAGGACCGTGATCGACGATGAAGGTCGGCATCCCCCGCGAGGTCAAGAACAACGAGTTCCGGGTCGCCATCACGCCCGCCGGCGTGCATGAGCTGGTCCGCAACGGCCACCAGGTCTTCATCGAGCGGAACGCCGGTGTGGGCTCCTCGATCACGGACGCCGAGTACGTGGCCGCCGGCGCCGAGATCCTCGGCACCGCCGACGAGGTCTGGGCCACCGCCGACCTGCTGCTGAAGGTCAAGGAGCCGATCGCGCAGGAGTACCACCGCCTCCGCAAGGACCAGACCCTCTTCACGTACCTGCACCTGGCGGCCTCCCGCGAGTGCACGGACGCCCTGCTGGAATCCGGCACCACCGCCATCGCGTACGAGACGGTCGAGCTCGCGAACCGCGCGCTCCCGCTGCTCGCGCCGATGTCCGAGGTCGCGGGCCGGCTGGCCCCGCAGGTCGGCGCCTACCACCTGATGCGCTCGGCCGGCGGCCGCGGCGTGCTTCCGGGCGGCGTCCCCGGCACCTCGGCCGGCGAGGCCGTGGTCATCGGCGGTGGCGTCTCGGGTTGGAACGCCGCGCAGATCGCCATCGGCATGGGCTTCCACGTGACCCTGCTCGACCGCGACATCAACAAGCTGCGCGAGGCCGACAAGATCTTCGGCACGAAGATCCAGACGATCGTCTCCAACGCCTACGAGCTGGAGAAGGCCGTCCTCGCGGCCGACCTCGTCATCGGCGCGGTGCTGATCCCGGGTGCGAAGGCGCCGAAGCTGGTCACCAACGAGCTCGTCTCCCGGATGAAGCCCGGAAGTGTCCTTGTCGACATCGCGATCGACCAGGGCGGGTGCTTCGAGGACTCCCGTCCGACCACTCACGCCGAGCCGACCTTCCAGGTCCACGACTCGGTCTTCTACTGCGTCGCGAACATGCCCGGCGCGGTCCCGAACACCTCCACCTACGCGCTGACGAACGCCACGCTGCCCTACATCGTGCAGCTCGCGAACCTCGGCTGGGCCGAGGCGCTGCGTCGTGACCCCGCGCTCGCGCTGGGCCTCAACACCCATGACGGCCAGGTCGTTTACGGTCCGGTCGCCGAGGCCCACGGTCTCGACACGCTTGAGCTGAGCACGCTCCTCGGCTGAACCGTCAACGACTGACGTCAATCTCACGTAACCGGCCGGACCTTGCCCGCAAGGTCCGGCCGGACGTGTTTGCCCGGCGCCTCGGGACCCCGCTCAACTCGCCTCGAACGTAACCCTTTAACCCTTTCGCGCACCCGCGAAATTTCGCGGCGACACCTCGTGCGCCCTTGACAGAGTCGTGTTCGGTTGCCGACACATCGTGCCGGGTCCGGCGGATTGTGTTGCCGCTGAGTGGTGACACGCCATAGAGTCGCCAACCGTCGGCATGGTGCCACGCTGACCTATCGATAAGTGTCCTGGTCACGTCCGAGGAGGTAAGACGACTTGTGAATGAGTCGACATTTGCTCCTGGAGGTGGTCGCGCAGGGACGCCTGAGCCGGGCCAGGGCCCAGCCGGGCTCGAAGCCGTCGGCTCCGTCGCAGTACGCACCTTCGCAAACCACCAGCACATGACGACGCCCCGAAAGAGCATGGACGGCCTAGACGTGAACTCCAGGGCCGGCGACCCGAGCGGCGAAAAGCCCGTGGGTTTCGCCGACTACGACAAGGTGCCCGAGGGGCACTTCTACGACCCCGACGCGGAGTACGAACCGGACCCCGAGTACGCGGCCACCCTCGCCCCCGACGCTGCCCGTCAGCGCCGTGAGCGGATCGGCCCGACCGGACGCCCGCTCCCGTACTTCCCGATCCCGGGTCCGCTGACCGATCACGGTCCGGCGAAGATCATCGCGATGTGCAACCAGAAGGGCGGCGTGGGCAAGACCACGTCGACCATCAACCTGGGTGCCGCGCTCGCCGAGTACGGGCGCCGCGTGCTGCTCGTCGACTTCGACCCGCAGGGCGCGCTGTCCGTGGGTCTCGGCGTGAACCCGATGGAACTCGACCTGACGGTCTACAACCTGCTCATGGAGCGGGGCATGTCGGCCGACGAGGTGCTGCTCAAGACCGCGGTCCCCAACATGGACCTGCTGCCGAGCAACATCGACCTGTCCGCCGCCGAAGTGCAGCTGGTCAGCGAGGTCGCGCGCGAGTCCACCCTGCAGCGGGCCCTCAAGCCCCTGATGGCCGACTACGACTACATCGTGATCGACTGTCAGCCCTCGCTCGGTCTGCTGACCGTGAACGCCCTGACGGCGGCTCACAAGGTCATCGTCCCGCTGGAGTGCGAGTTCTTCGCACTGCGCGGCGTGGCGCTGCTGACCGAGACCATCGAGAAGGTGCAGGAGCGGCTCAACCCCGAGCTGGAGCTCGACGGCATCCTCGCCACGATGTACGACTCCCGCACGGTGCACAGCCGCGAGGTGCTGGCGCGCGTCGTCGAGGCCTTCGACGACCACGTCTACCACACGGTCATCGGCCGTACGGTGCGCTTCCCGGAGACCACGGTCGCCGGCGAGCCGATCACGACGTACGCCTCCAACTCCGTCGGCGCCGCCGCCTACCGCCAGCTGGCCAGGGAGGTGCTCGCCCGGTGTCACGCCGAGTGAGTCTGCCCGGAGCCGACGAACTGTTCCGCACGACCGGGGGGATGGCCCTCCAGTCGTCCTCGCCCCGGCGTGGGGCCGAGGAGGCGTCCGGCGCGGAACACTCGGCCGCTGCGGCGCGGAGCACGGCGGGAGAGGGCCGAGGCCGGGAGGCCGAAGCCGGTACGGACCCCCAGGTGGGAGCCCCGCGCCGACCGCAGGAAGGTTCTGTCGGTCAGGTCGGTCAAGTCGGTGGGGTAGCGGCCCCGGCCGGGGCGACCCGGCGGGGCAAGGGCCAGGGCCGGGGCGCGAACCGGCGCCCGAGCGGACGCGAGCGGCACGACGAGAAGATCACGGTCTACGTCTCCGCCGAGGAGCTCATGGACCTGGAACACGCGCGACTGGTCCTGCGCGGGGAGCACGGCCTGGCGGTCGACCGCGGCCGCATCGTCCGCGAGGCCGTCGCGGTCGTCCTCGCCGACCTGGAATCCCGCGGGGACGCGAGCATCCTCGTGCGGCGCCTGCGCGGCCGCTGACCGCCCCGCCCGGGCCCCCGGCCGCCGGGTGCCGGCCGTCCCGGTCGGCGTACGCCGCGGACAGGGCACGGCGGGGACGGGTCGACGCGGCCCGCCGGTCCGGCCCGATCCGCCGGGGACCGCTTAGGCTGCCCGTGGCCGCGCGCCACCGCGCCGCCCAGGCCCCTGCGCACCATTTGGACCCCCATGCCCCTCCCCGCCGAACCCGGCCGACCGACCCGGCGACCCCTGGGACGGGGCCCCGGCGCACCGGCGGCCGCCCCCGAAGGCCCTGGAGCGCCCGCTGAGCGGCGGGGACACTCCGGGGGCGGCGAGGGGGCCGGGGCGGAGCCCGAACCCGCAGGCGGGCCCGCTGAGGCCCTGGAGGGCGCCTCCGGCCGTACCCGTGCCCCGGCGGACGAGCCGGCCGCCGGGCCGGGCACCGCCCGGGCCGGTACTCCCGCCGAGGTCCCGGAGGCGGTCCGGAGCGGCGGGGCCGGGGAGCCGGGCGACGGGCGGTTCACGCTGCGGCTCGCCAACTTCGAGGGCCCCTTCGACCTGCTGCTCCAGCTGATCTCGCGGCACAAGCTCGACGTCACCGAGGTCGCCCTGTCGAAGGTCACGGACGAGTTCATGGCTCACATCCGGGCCATGGGGCCGGACTGGGACCTCGACCAGACCACCGAGTTCCTCGTCGTCGCGGCCACCCTCCTCGACCTCAAGGCCGCCCGGCTGCTGCCGACCGCCGAGGTCGAGGACGAGGCCGACCTGGCCCTGCTGGAGGCACGGGACCTGCTCTTCGCGCGCCTGCTCCAGTACCGCGCGTACAAGCGGATCGCCGAGATCTTCGAGGAGCGGGCGGAGGCCGAGGGCAGCCGGTACCCCCGTACCGTCGGGCTGGAGCCGCACCTCGCCGACCTGCTGCCCGAGGTGGTCATCGGCATCGGCGCCGAAGGGTTCGCGCGCCTGGCCGTCAAGGCCATGCAGCCCAGGGCGAAGCCGCAGGTCTACGTGGACCACATCCACGCGCCGCTCGTCAGCGTGCGCGAGCAGGCGGGGCTCGTCGTGCGGATGCTGAAGGCGCGCGGCGAGGCCACCTTCCAGGAGCTCACCGAGGACGCCGAGGACACCCTCACCGTCGTCGCGCGCTTCCTGGCCCTGCTGGAGCTCTACCGGGAGAAGGCGGTGGTCCTCGACCAGGAGGAGGCGCTGCGGACGCTCACCGTGCGCTGGAGCGGCGGGGACGGCGACGGCATGCCGTCGGTGACCGACGAGTTCGACCGGATCGTGGAGGCGAAGGATTGAGCAGCGACGCTAGCGCGGTGGCCGCGCTCGACCTGAAACCGGCCCTGGAGGCCGTCCTCATGGTCGTGGACGAGCCCGCGACCGAGACGCACCTGGCCAAGGTGCTGGAGCGCACCCCGCGCCAGGTGGCGGACGCCCTGCGGGAACTGGCCGACGAGTACGAGGCCGCCGGCCGGGGCTTCGAGCTGCGGTTGGTCGCCGGCGGGTGGCGGTTCTACTCCCGGGCGCGGTACGCGCCGGCCGTCGAGGGCTTCGTCCTGGACGGTCAGCAGGCCCGGCTCACCCAGGCGGCCCTGGAGACGATGGCGGTCGTCGCGTACCGCCAGCCGGTGAGCCGGTCCAGGGTCTCGGCGGTCCGCGGAGTCAACTGCGACGGGGTCATGCGGACCCTCCTCCAGCGGGGTCTGGTGGAGGAGGCGGGGACGGAACCCGAAACAGGTGCGATCCTGTACAGGACGACGAACTACTTTCTGGAGCGGATGGGCCTGCGCGGCCTGGACGAGCTCCCGGAGCTCGCGCCCTTCCTCCCCGAGGCGGACGCGATCGAAGCCGAGACGCAAGAAGGTGTGCCGTCGTTCGATCCGGACGCACCGGACACCGAGCAAGACGACGACAAGACGACGGAACTTTGATGCGAAGCAGCGGCAACGGCAACGGTGGCAACAGGAACAGCGGCGGCGGTGGCGGCGGCGGGCGTGGTAGCGCCCGTGGCGGCGGCTCCGGCGGCGGCGGTGGCTACCGCGGCGGCGGCTCCGGCGGTGGCAGCGGCAGCGGTGGCGGCGGCTACCGCGGCGGGTCCAGTAGTGGGTCCAGCGGTGGCTCCGGCGGCTACCGCGGCGGGTCCAGCAGTGGGTCCAGCGGTGGCTCCGGCGGCTACCGCGGCGGGTCCAGCAGCGGCACGGGCGGTGGCGGTGGCTACCGCGGCGGCCCCGCAGGCGGGTCCGCCGGCGGCTCGCGCGACCGCGACCGTGACCGAGACCAGGCACCCCAGCGTCCCCGCAACCCCCGCCCCGAGGAGCGCCGCTACGACGTCGGCCCCGAGGGCGAGCGCAACGGCCGCGGCGGAGCCAAGGCGGGCGGCGGCGGTGCCCGCGGCGCGGCCGACGGCAACCGCGGCGGTGCCCGCGGCGACGCGGCGCGCGGCGGCGCCAAGGGCGGTCCCCGTACCCCGCGTACGCCGGGCATCGGCGGGGCCGGCGGCCCGCGCCGCGGCCCCGGCAGCCGCAGCGGCCAGTCCCGCCCGCGCGAGCTGGAGGCGCGGATCGAGGAGCGGGTGCGCGACCGGTACGCCGACAAGCCCGTGATCAAGACGCCCAAGACCTTCCCGGGCGCCGAGGAGGAGGGTGAGCGCCTGCAGAAGGTGCTCGCCCGCGCCGGCATGGGTTCGCGCCGCGCCTGCGAGGAGCTGATCGAGCAGGCCCGCGTCGAGGTCAACGGCGAGATCGTGCTGGAGCAGGGCAAGCGCGTCCTGCCGAAGGACGAGATCAAGGTGGACGGTCTGACCGTCGCCACCCAGTCGTACCTGTTCTTCGCGCTGAACAAGCCTGCCGGCGTCGTCTCCACCATGGAGGACCCGGACGGCCGCCAGTGCCTGGGCGACTACGTCACCAACCGTGAGACGCGCCTCTTCCACGTCGGTCGGCTCGACACCGAGACCGAGGGCATCATCCTGCTCACCAACCACGGCGAGCTGGCCCACCGCCTCACGCACCCGAAGTACGGCGTGAAGAAGACCTATGTCGCCGCGATCACCGGCCCGCTGCCGCGTGAGATCGGCAAGCGCCTCAAGGACGGCATCGAGCTGGAGGACGGCTACGCCCGCGCCGACCACTTCCGCGTCGTCGACCAGGTCGGCAAGAACTACCTGGTCGAGGTCACCCTGCACGAGGGCCGCAAGCACATCGTGCGCCGCATGATGGCGGAGGCCGGCTTCCCGGTCGAGAAGCTCGTGCGGACCTCGTTCGGTCCGATCGAGCTCGGTGACCAGAAGTCCGGCTGGCTGCGCCGCCTGACCAACACCGAGGTCGGCATGCTGATGCGCGAGGTCGGTCTGTAGGACCGCCCGGCCGCGCCGCCCCCACCGGGCGCCGGCCCGCACGGCCGCGCAGCGGCACGAAGCCCGCGGTGCCTCACGGCACCGCGGGCTTTTCGCTTGTCCCGGACCCCGTTCCCTGTTTATAGTCACCTTGACTATTAAAGGGAGGGGGGCCCGGCATGAACTGGACCCTGAGCTGGACCGAGGTCCTCGGATTCGCCACCGGCGCCCTGTGCGTCTGGCTGGTCGCCCGGCAGCACATCGCGAACTGGCCCGTCGGCATCGCCAACAACGTCTTCTTCATCGTGCTGTTCGCCCAGGCCGGCCTCTACGCCGACGCCGGGCTGCAGATCGTCTTCATCGCCCTCGCCGGGTACGGCTGGTGGTCCTGGACCCACGGGGGTGGACCAGGAACCGCCGAGAGCCTGCCGGTGCGCCGCACCACACGCGCCGAATGGCTCTGGCTGGCCGCGGCGGGGGCGGTGGCGGTGCTCGCCCTCACCCTGCTGCTGGACCGGGCCACCGACTCGAACGTCCCCTTCTGGGACGCGCTGACCACCGGGCTCTCGCTGGCGGCCACCTACGGCCAGTGCCGCAAGCTCGTCGAGTCCTGGTGGCTGTGGATCGCCGCCGACCTCGTCTACATCCCGCTCTACGCCTACAAGGGGCTGTACCTGACCGCGGTCCTGTACGTCGGCTTCCTCGCGCTGTGCGTGCTCGGGCTGACCGGCTGGCGGCGGACGCTGCCGGCACCGGGCGCCCGTACCACCCTGGAGGCCGCGGCGTGAGCGGCCGCGGGCGCTTCGGCCACGGGCTGGTCCTGGGCAAGTTCTATCCGCCGCACGCCGGCCACCACCACCTGGTGCGCACCGCCCGGGACCAGTGCGAGCGGCTCACCGTCCTGGTGTGCGCGGCATCCGTGGAGTCGGTGCCGCTCGCCGACCGCGTCGCCTGGATGCGCGAGGCCCACCCGGACACCGAGGTCGTCGGCGCGGTGGACGACATCCCGGTCGACCTGCGCGACCCGGCGGTCTGGGCGGCGCACATGGAGATCTTCCGGGGCGCCGTCCCCGGGCGGGTGGACGCCGTCTTCACCTCGGAGGAGTACGGCAGCGAACTCGCCCGCCGGTTCGGCGCGCAGGAGGTGTGCGTGGACCCCGCGCGGACGCTGTTCCCCGTCTCCGGGACGGCCGTGCGGGCGGATCCGGCGGGCTGCTGGGACTACCTGGGGCCCGCCGTGCGGGCCTCCCTGGCGCGGCGGGTCGTCGTCCTCGGCGCCGAGTCCACCGGGACGACCACGCTCTCCCGGGCCCTGGCGGCGCACTACCGGCGCCGCGGCGGGGTGTGGGCGCGGACGGGGTGGGTCGCCGAGTACGGACGCGAGTACAGCGAGGAGAAGCTGGCGGCCGCCCGGGCGGCGGACCCCGCGGCCTCCTGGGAGGACGTGTCCTTCACCTCCCCGGAGTTCCCGGTGATCGCGCGGCGGCAGGACGCGGCGGAGGAACGAGCCGCCCGGCTGGGTTCACCGGTGCTCTTCTGCGACACCGACTCCTTCGCGACCGGCATCTGGCACGAGCGGTACACGGGCGGACGCAGCGCGGAGGTCGAAAAGATCGCCGCACTGACGCACCGGGACCTGTACGTGCTGACCGACCACGCCGACGTGCCCTTCGAGGACGACGGACTGCGCGACGGGCCGCACCTGAGACCCTGGATGACCGGGCGGTTCAGGGAGGAACTCACGCGCACCGGCAGGCGTTTCCTCGAAGTGCGGGGGGACCGCGAGACGCGGTTGGCGGCGGCCGTGGCGGCCGTCGACGAACTCCTCGCCGAAGGCTGGCACTTCGCCGCGCCCCTGCCGGAGAACCGGTGAGCGGGGCGCTGCCGGCGGGCTACGACCCGTACGCCTTCGAGCCCTTCGCGGTCACCGTCGACCTGGCGGTGTTCACCGTACGGGACGGGCAGCTGCACGTGCTGCTGATCCGGCGCGGCCAGGAGCCGTACGCCGGTGCCTGGGCGCTGCCGGGCGGCTTCGTCCTGCCGCGCGAGTCGGCGGAGACGGCCGCCCGCCGGGAGCTGGCCGAGGAGACCGGGCTGGCCCCCCGGGTGGTCGCCGCGCTGCACCTGGAACAGCTGCGCACCTACAGCGAACCGGACCGGGACCCCCGGATGAGGGTCGTCTCGGTGGCCTTCACGGCGCTGGTCCCCGACATGCCGGAACCCGCGGCGGAGGGCGGCGGCGACGCCGCGCAGGCCCGCTGGGTCCCGGTGGGCGAGGCGGCCGGAGCCGCGGCGGCCCTGGCCTTCGACCACGCGGTCGTCCTGGCGGACGCCCGGGAGCGGGTCGGCTCGAAGTTGGAGTACACCTGCCTGGCCACCGCCTTCTGCCCGCCCGAATTCACCCTCGGGGAGCTCCGTTCCGTCTACGAGACCGTCTGGGGCACCGCCCTGGACCGCCCCAACTTCCGCCGCAAGGTCCTGGCCACGCCCGGTTTCGTCGAGGCCGTGCCCGGAGCCGCCCGGCTGACCGGCGGCCGCGGCAAACCGGCCGCGCTGTACCGGCCGGGACCGGCCACCGCCCTGTACCCGCCCCTGCTCCGCCCCACGGAAGGTTCCGCACGATGACGACGACGCACCGGCCCGCGCATCCGAAGCAGCCGAAACGGGCCGCGACCGGGGCCATGATCGGGCTGGCCCTGGGCGACGCCCTCGGTTACCCGACGGAGTTCGACGACGTGCCCTCGATCCTGGCCAGGACCGGGCCGTGGCGCGAGATGGCGCTCCCGCGCCCGGCGATCGTCACGGACGACACCCAGATGACGCTGGCCCTGGCGCGCGGCATACGGACGGCCGCGGACCGGGGCCGGATCGGGCCGCTGCGGCTGACCCGGCCGGTGCGGGAGGAGTACGTCGACTGGTACCACTCCCCGGAGAACAACCGCGCCCCCGGCCGCACCTGCCTGACGGCCTGCCGGCTGCTGGACCACCCGGAGCGGGACTGGCGCGACGCCACCCAACTGGGCTCCAAGGGATGCGGCGCGAACATGCGGGTGGTCCCGGTCGGGCTGGTCCCCGGCTGGACCGATGAGGAGCGGGCGGGCGCCGCCCAGCTCCAGTCGGCGCTGACCCACGGCCACCCGACGGCCCTCGCCGCCTCCGACCTGACGGCGCGTGCGGTGCACCTGCTGGCGGCGGGCACCGAGGTGACGGGCCTGGTCGGGCGGTTGCGCTCGTACGCGCTGGAGAACCGGACCCGCTACCACGAGCGCTGGCTCGGCGACCTCTGGACGCGGACCGCCTCCGACACCTCGGCCGAGTCCTTCATCGCACGGGGCTGGGACGAGTGCCTGGCGGCCCTCGACCGGCTGGCGGCCGCACTGCGCGACCCGTCCCCCGAGACCGACCCCTGCCTGACCACGGGCGACGGCTGGATCGCCGAGGAGGCCCTGGCCACGGCCCTGCAGTGCTTCCTCCTCTTCCCGCAGGAACCCCTGCTCGCGCTGCGGCGCGCGGCCTGCACGGCGGGCGACTCCGACTCGATCGCCTGTCTCGCGGGCGCCTTCGCGGGCGCCCACCTCGGCGCGGACGCCTGGCCCCGCGACTGGCAGGACCGCGTCGAGTACCGCGACGAACTGCTGTCCTTCGGCACCCTCTGGGACGCGTGACCCGTGCGGGGCAGGCGGCGGCGTTCGACGGCCGCTAGTGCGCTGATGCCCGGCGGGTGCGCAGGAGGAAGTCCGCCACGCGGGCGCGGTCCGGTTCGGCGGGGAGCGGGGTGGTCGTGAGGGCCGCGTCGGTCTCCGCCACGAGGCGGGTCATCCAGGCGTCCATCTCGTCCCAGCCGAGCTCCCCGCGCCGGACCGCCAGGAGGCGGTCGCGGTGCGGGCCCGCGTCGATGGTCAACCGGCCCGTCCGCAGCAGGTCGCGGCAGGACAGGAGCAGTCGCAGCAGGTGCATGGCGTGCTTCCAGCGCGGGGCGCCGTGGACGCGGACGTCCGCGAGGAGCTTGCCGCGTTGGGAGGCCGCGTACCGGGAGAAGCTGACGTGGGCCCGGCGGGAGAGGAAGGACCCGCGCAGGTCCAGCAGTTCCTCGCCCACCGGGGTGGCCTCCTCGACCAGGGGGGAGTGCAGGCACTCCAGGATGTTCGGGTTGCCCCGCAGCGCGAGCTCGCAGAAGCGCTCCAGTTCCCAGGAGAACTGCTCCTCCAAGGGCCCCTCCACGTGCGTGGGGGGCTTCTCGAAGCGCCAGAACAGCGGCGTCGGGGCGAGGTAGACACCGCGCAGGTCGGTGTCGCTCGCCTCCGTGGCCAGCCCGAACGCCCGGGAGCCCATCACGCACCGGTAGACCGTGTGGTCCCGCACCAGCGTCAGATCGTCCATCCGGGGAGCGTAGGCGCGGAGGCGGTCCTCAGGCGAGCGAGATTGTGCCGTCCGTGACCTTGATCTTCTTCTCGGGCAGCGGTCGCGTGGCCGGGCCCTTCTCCACCGCGCCGTCCGTGTCCTTGAACTTGCTGCCGTGGCAGGGGCAGTCGATGCTGCCGTTCTCCACCTTGTTCACGAGGCAGCCCGTGTGGGTGCAGACGGCCGAGAAGCAGCGGTAGTCCCCGGCCGTCGGCTGGGTGATCACCAGCTTCTCCTCCTTGAGGACCTTGCCGCCGCCCACCGGCACGTCCGCCGCCTTGGCCAGGGCCTTCGCCGGCGGCGCGGTGGCGGCCGCGGGGGAGGGCGGCGCGGACGGGGAGGCGGCGCTGCCCGTGTCGCTCTCGGGCTTCGCGCCGTCGTCGCCGCCGCAGGCGGTGAGCGCACCGCCCGCGAGAGCGGCCGCGCCCGCCGTGAGTACCGTGCGCCGGGCGGTGCGGATGGAGTCGTTCATGACTTTCTCCTCTGGCTGTGTGGCCGGATGGACGTGCAGCATCCTGGCCCGCGGCGGGCTCCAGGTGAAGCCTGCCGCGCCGGTTCAGAGGACCGGCTGCCAGAGGGCCAGTGCTGCGTGGCCGCCGGATGACCCGCGTACCACCTGCCACACGCGGACCACGGCGTCCCGGTTCAACGGACCGAAGACATGGGGGTAGCGGTCCCCGGAGTCACCCTCCCGGCGGACGTCCGGGAGCAGGGCGGCCTCGTCGAGTTCCACCGCCAGCAGAGTCCCCCGTACGTCGCGGTAGTGCGCGTCGGCGATCGCCAGCACGGTCGCCCGGTCCGCCGAGCAGTGCACGAAGCCCTCCGTCGCGAGGGAGGGCGGGGCGTAGGGGCCGTCCGGGTCCGCGGTCCAGTCGGCGAGCGGGACGAGGTGGAAGATCATGCCGATCGTTCTACCGCAGCGGCCGGGCGCCGGCGTGCGCCGACCGGCGCAATGCCCGAGTTCGGGCGTTTGTCCCGGTCTCGAAGCCGGGTACCTCCGCCCCCCGGGCCGGGACCCGTGCCCCGACGGACGAGAGCCCGGGCCCCCGGGCCGTACGGCGCGCCCACTACCCTGGCCGGACAAACCTGTCGCCGTGCCGTACGCACCCCTGGAGCGCTCCCGTGAGAACCGCCGTCGTCATCGGAACCGGACTGATCGGCACCTCCGCGGCCCTCGCCCTGTCCGCCCGGGGGATCACGGTCCACCTCGTCGACCACGACCCGGCCCAGGCCCGTACCGCGGCCGCCCTCGGCGCCGGTACGGACGAGCCGGCGGACGGCCGGGTCGACCTCGCGGTCGTCGCCGTACCGCCGGCCCACGTGGCCGCGACGCTGGCCGACGCCATCGGGCGCGGGGCGGCCCGGGCGTACGTGGACGTGGCCAGCGTCAAGGGCGGACCGCGCCGGGAGCTGGCGGCCCTCGGCGTCGACGTCACCGCGTACATCGGCACGCACCCGATGGCCGGCAAGGAGCGCTCGGGCCCGCTGGCGGCCACCGCGGACCTCTTCGAGGGCCGCCCGTGGGTGCTGACCCCGACCCGGGACACCGAACACGAGGTGCTGAACCTCGCGCTGGAGCTGGTGGCGCTGTGCCGGGCCGTCCCGGTCGTGATGGACGCGGACGCGCACGACCGGGCGGTGGCACTCGTCTCGCACACCCCGCAGCTGGTGTCGAGCATGGTCGCCGCGCGGCTGGAGGAGGCCGACGAGACGGCGGTCCGGCTGTGCGGGCAGGGCATCCGGGACGTCACGCGGATCGCGGCCTCCGATCCCCGGATGTGGGTGGAGATCCTCTCCGCGAACCCGGGCCCGGTGGCCGACGTCCTGGCCGGCATCGCGGCCGACCTGGAGGAGACCGTGGAGGCCCTGCGCGGCCTGCAGTCGGCCGACGTGGAGAAGCGGCGCGGCGGCGCCGCGGGCATCGAGGACGTGCTGCGGCGCGGGAATGCCGGCCGGGTCCGGGTACCGGGCAAGCACGGCGCGGCGCCGACGGTCTACGAGACGGTGGCCGTGCTCATCAGCGACCAGCCGGGCGAGCTGGCGCGGATCTTCGCCGACGCGGGGCGGGCCGGGGTCAACATCGAGGACGTGCGGATCGAGCACGCGACGGGGCAGCAGGCCGGCCTCGTACAGCTCATGGTCGAGCCCAGGGCGGTGACCGCGCTGACGGCCGAGCTGCGCGAGCGCGGCTGGGCGCTGCGGCAGCAGTAGGAAGCCCCTGCGCGGCGGGGGCGTGCGCGGCGGCCGTGCCCCCGCCGCGCGGGGGCCGGACGGGGGCGGGCCGGGCGGGCGGGGCCGAGGGGTTCCGGGGGCCGGTAACCTTGGAGAGGGGCGCTTTGGCGCGCCCGGACACGTACGCGCAACCAGGAAGGTGCCCGCACCGTGGAAACCGCAGCTCCGTCCGCCGTGATCGTCGCCATCGACGGTCCCTCCGGCACGGGCAAGTCCAGCACCTCCAAGGCCGTGGCCGCCAAGCTCGGGCTGCGCTACCTGGACACCGGTGCCCAGTACCGGGCCATCACCTGGTGGATGATCACCAACGGCGTCGACACCGACGACCCGCACGCCGTCGCCCTCGCCGCGGGCAAGCCCGCCCTGGTGTCGGGCACCGACCCGGCCGCGCCCACGATCACCGTGGACGGCCTGGACGCCGCCGGCCCGATCCGTACCCAGGAGGTCACCTCGAAGGTCAGCGCCGTCAGCGCCGTGCCCGAGGTGCGCACCCTGATCACCGAGCTGCAGCGGGACATCGCCGCCGAGGCGGCCGGGACGGCCGCCGGAATCGTCGTCGAGGGCCGGGACATCGGCACCACCGTCCTGCCCGATGCCGACCTCAAGATCTTCCTCACCGCATCGGCCGAGGCGCGCGCCGCCCGGCGCAGCGGCGAGCTCCGCGGCAAGGAGGCCGCGGACCTCGCGGCCACCAAGGACGCGCTGATCAAGCGCGACGCCGCCGACTCCGGCCGCAAGACCTCCCCGCTGGCCAAGGCCGCCGACGCCGTCGAGGTCGACACCACCGAGCTCACCCTCGACCAGGTGATCGAATGCGTCGTGACCCTCGTCGAGGAGCGCCGCGGCGCCGCCCAGGACACCGGGAAGCGGGCGGGAGGCCAGTGAGCGAAGCGCCCTCCCTCAAGGGTGCGGCGGTCGGCAGGCGCATCGGCATCGGGCTCATGTACGGGCTCTGGAAGCCGCGCGTCCTGGGTGCCTGGAAGGTGCCCGCCTCGGGCCCCGTCATCCTCGCCGTGAACCACTCCCACAACATCGACGGCCCCATGGTCATGGGCACCGCTCCGCGCCCGCTGCACTTCCTGATCAAGAAGGAGGCGTACGTCGGCCCGCTCGGCCCCTTCCTCGAAGGGATCGGGCAGGTGAAGGTGGACCGGAGCGGCACCGACCGGACCGCGATAGGCCGCGCCCTCGGCGTGCTCGACCATGGAGGGGCCCTGGGCATCTTTCCCGAGGGCACCCGGGGCGAGGGAGACTTCGCCTCCCTGCGCGCGGGCCTCGCGTACTTCGCGGTCCGCAGCGGCGCGCCCGTCGTGCCCGTCGCCGTCCTGGGCAGTACCGACACCCCGGGACGGCTGCTCAAGGGGCTGCCCGCCCTCAAGAGCCGGGTCGACGTCGTCTTCGGCTCGGCCTTCGACGCGGGCGACGGCACCGGCCGCCGTACCCGCAGCGCGCTGGACGAGGCCACCGTACGCATCCAGGACCGGCTGACCACCCACCTGGCCGATGCCAAGCGCCTCACCGGGCGCTGAGCGAGACTTGACCTAGTAGTGGAACCGCGCTGCGCGGGTGCCACCGATCACCACGAACGACGAGGAACGGACTTCATGAACGACCAGCACGACCACGGAGCACTTGGCGACGCCGAGTACGCGGAGTTCATGGAGCTCGCCGCGGAAGAGGGCTTCGACATCGAGGATGTCGAAGGCGCGATCGACGCGGCCTCGGGAGGCCCCCTTCCCGTCCTCGCCGTCGTCGGCCGACCCAATGTCGGCAAGTCGACCCTGGTGAACCGCATCATCGGCCGCCGCGAGGCCGTTGTCGAGGACAAGCCCGGCGTCACCCGCGACCGCGTCTCCTACGAGGCGGAGTGGGCCGGCCGCCGGTTCAAGGTCGTCGACACCGGCGGCTGGGAGCAGGACGTCCTCGGCCTCGACGCGTCCGTGGCCGCCCAGGCCGAGTACGCGATCGAGACCGCCGACGCGGTCGTCTTCGTCGTGGACGCCAAGGTCGGCGCCACCGACACCGACGAGGCCGTCGTCAAGCTGCTGCGCAGGGCGGGCAAGCCCGTCGTCCTCTGCGCGAACAAGGTCGACGGCCAGAGCGGCGAGTCCGACGCCGCCGCCCTGTGGTCCCTCGGCCTCGGCATGCCGCACCCGGTCTCCTCGCTGCACGGCCGCGGCACGGGCGACATGCTCGACGCCGTCCTGGAAGCCCTCCCGGACGCCCCCGAGCAGACCTTCGGTGGCGCCGCCCCCGGCGGACCGCGCCGGATCGCGCTCATCGGGCGCCCGAACGTCGGCAAGTCCTCGCTGCTGAACAAGGTCGCGAAGGAGGAGCGGGTCGTCGTCAACGAGCTGGCCGGCACCACCCGCGACCCGGTCGACGAGCTGATCGAGCTCGGCGGCGTCACATGGAAGTTCGTCGACACCGCAGGCATCCGCAAGAAGGTCCACCTCCAGACGGGTTCGGACTACTACGCCTCGCTGCGTACGGCCGCAGCCGTCGAGAAGGCGGAGGTCGCGGTCATCCTGATCGACACGACCGAGAAGATCAGCGTCCAGGACCAGCGCATCATCACGATGGCCGTCGAGGCGGGCCGCGCGATCGTGATCGCGTACAACAAGTGGGACGAGCTCGACGAGGAGCGCCGCTACTACCTCGAGCGCGAGATCGAGACCGAGATGCAGCAGGTCGCCTGGGCGCCCCGGGTGAACGTCTCGGCGCTCACCGGCCGCCACATGGAGAAGCTGGTCCCGGCGATCGAGTCCGCCCTCGCGGGCTGGGAGACGCGCGTCCCCACCGGCCGGCTCAACGCCTTCCTCGGTGAGGTCGTCGCCGCCCACCCGCACCCGATCCGCGGCGGCAAGCAGCCCCGCATCCTGTTCGGTACCCAGGCGGGCAGCAAGCCGCCGCGGTTCGTACTCTTCGCCTCCGGCTTCCTGGAGCACGGCTACCGGCGCTTCATCGAGCGCCGGCTGCGCGAGGAGTTCGGCTTCGAGGGCACCCCGATCCACATCTCGGTGCGGGTGCGCGAGAAGCGCGGTTCCCAGCACAAGAAGAAGTAGCGACGCCGGGAAGCCGGTGCGCCGGGGTCAGTAGCCCCGGCGCGGAGCGGGCGGCAGGGCCGCCGGGATGTGCGTCATCCCGGTCTGGTGCTGCCGCCCGTCGGCGTACGGGGAGCCGCCCGCGTACGAGGAGACCGGCACCGGCTGCGGGACGTACGAGGGCTGCCAGCCGTCCGTCTGCCAGGCGGGGGCGTTCCAGCCGCTGCCGCTGCCGCCGTCGTACGGGCCCCCGTACGAGAAGGCCGTGAAGCCGAGGTCCTCCTCGCCCGTGCGGTCGCCCGGCAGGGTCCGGAAGGCGCGCAGGTACTCCGAGTACAGCGTGTCGTAGATGGGAGTGGGTGAGACGGCCGGAGCGCTGTCCCGGTCCCGGGAGGGGCGCATCGGGGGGACGGCACTCGGATGGGACGGGGCGCAGGAGGAGTCGTATGGATGCACGTATCAGCCAACGAAACCAGCGCCTTGCGGATGCGGGCCACCGGGGAGAAAACGCAGATCGCCGGGGGTGTGCGGGACGGGCCGCGCACCCCCGGCGCACGCCGCCCGGCCCCTCGGCAGGGGCTGGCGGCAGTCCGGTGGAGGTGGATGCTTCCGGGGGCGTCAGGCGTCAGGCGTCAGGCGTCAGGCGTCAGGCGTCAGGCGTCAGGCGCCCGGCGTACCGGCCAGGGGCATCGACGCGGCCACCAGCTTGCCCGCCGCGGCGGCCTTGTCCAGGGCGTCGCGGAGCAGGTCCTCGCGAGGCTGGAGGCCGATGGAGCCGACCGGGGCGGCGTAGATGAGGACGCGCTGGGTCTTGTTGACGGCCGCGCGCCAGCCGTCGGTGACCGACAGCGCCTGGTGCGCCTGCCACCAGGCCACGGGCGCACCGCCCTCGGTGCCCGGCTGGAGGACGGCGTGCAGCTGTCCGCCCGCGAGCAGGACCGACCAGCCCGCCAGGGGGGAAGGGAGCTCGGCCGTGTCCGTGACCGGGATGAAGCCCTGCTCGATGAGGAGCGGAAGGAAGTCGTCGCCGGGGCCGTCGCTGCCGGGGCGGGCGATCGGGGCGGTCGGCTCGACCACCAGCGCGGGGTGGAGCTCGCCGCCGATCAGGACCAGTCCGCTGGTGATGCCGAGGACGGCCTGGCCGCCGGGCACGTTCTGCGGGGCGTTCGCGCCGGCGGCGGAGGCGGCTGGGGCCGGGCTGTCGCCGGTGATGCTGCGGACCGCGCCCTGGAGCTGCTCCTCGGAGACGGAGACGACCTGCGAGGGGATGCAGGTGGCGTGGGCGAAGGCGAGGACTGCGGTCTCCTCGCCGACGAACAGCACCGTGCTGGTCCGGTCGGTCTCGGGGTCTCCCGGGGTGCGGCAGGAGGTGCAGTCGTAACTGCGCGGCGCGTCCTCGCCGACGAGCAGCCTGTCGGCTTCCTCGTCGCCGATCTCGTTGCGTACCTCATCACTGACGTCGAGCATGCGCGGCACGGGGTGGCTCCTCGGCATAGGTGCGGGGCCGGGCGGCCCCCGGCTCGCCGGGCTCAACGCGGGAGCGGCGGCCGGGGTCACGCCATTCGAGGGAACGGAATCGAACCGTGCCCCCGGAGGAGTGAACCGCCCGACCGCGGCTTCGCTTTCATGGCAACTCTTTACTGCTTGTGCGCAGTTGGTGGCCGCCGATGGCCGTTTGGGGAGGACGTGTCCGGTCGGCCGACCGGGTGGGCCGCGGGAGGCCGCCGCGTGGCGGACCGGCGGCCGGGACGGGGCTGCATAGCGTGGCGCGGTGCCCACCCCCGGGATTCCGCGCGTCGGCGCTGCCGCTGCCGCCGCCGCGCTGATCCTCCTGCTCCCGCTCGCCGGGGCGACGGCGGCCGCCCCGCCGCCGCCCGCGCCCGGACCGGCCGGCGCCGCGCACCCGGGCTCGCCGGGCGTGGTCGGGGACGGGCCGGGGGACTGCGGGCCGGGCGGGGAGTGGCCGTGGGACTGCGTGGCCGACTGCGAGAGCGGCGGACGGTGGGCCGTCGACACCGGCAACGGCTTCTACGGAGGGCTGCAGTTCCGGCAGCCGACGTGGGAGGAGTACGGCGGGACGGCCTTCGCGGCGCGGGCCGACCTGGCGAGCCGCGAACAGCAGATCCGGGTGGCCGAGAGGGTGTTGGGCGCCCGGGGCTGGGAGGCCTGGCCGGTCTGCTCGAAGCGGTACGGGCTCTCCGGGCGGATGCACGCCGTGCGGCCCGGGGACACGCTGGTCTCGATCGCGGGCACGTACCGGGTCCGGGGCGGGTGGCGCGCGCTGTACGAGGCGAACCGCGCCCTGATCGGGCCGCGGCCGGAGCTGCTGCGGGTGGGGACGCTCCTGGTCCTGCCGGCCGCGGAGTCCTCCGCGGAGGCGCCCGCCACTGCCCCCGCGTTCTCGTGATTCACCTCATGCTGCCCGGGTGTGAGTTCGAAGTGGTCGAAGCGCCGGAGCTGACGGTTCGGATCCGGCGGGCACGGGATCTCCCGGGCCGGGCCGTGGAGTCCGTCGCGGTGAAGGAAATGTGAGGGGCCGGAGGGGGAATCGGATGGTCCGGCCGCCCGATCGCTGCCAATCGGCGGCGCCAATTCAGCGGTTCTCGGCGGAATTGCAATCCGTCTTTGCGGTGGGCGTGTCGCGTACCGCAAAACAATTCACGGTTGTCGATATTCTGTGACACAAGCGTGACCCGGGACGGACGAACGTCCGGGCGCGGTGCTGACGAACGACGGAGGCGGGGGGGGGGGGGGGGCCCCCCCCCCCCCCCCCCGGGGGGGGGGGGGGGGGGGGGGGGCCCCCCCCCCCCCCCGCGGCATTCCGCCCCGCCGTACAGCTCACCCGCTGTACGGTGTGGGGTAT
>NZ_JBSGQV010000014.1:43040-159053 GCF_053606025.1 Streptomyces sp. NPDC055254
GGCCGGGTCGATGACCCGGCCCGCCTCCGTGGTGCGGGGTGAGGTGGTGCGTACCGTCCCCGCCGGACGCCCCGTCAGCCGCCGGTGACCGGGCGGGGGGCGGGGCCCCGGGCGCCGGCCCGTTCCGCGTGCGCCGGTCGGCGGCTGCCGGTCGGGGTGAGCGGGGTCCGCTCGGACCGGATCAGGTGCGGCCTGCCGGACAGGTGCGCGGCGGGTCGGGACCCCGGCGCGTGGACGGCGGGTACGACGACGGCCGGTACGGGGCCCGGCGCGCCGTCCGGGGCGGGTTCCGCGGCGGGCGCGACCGGCTCGCGGGCCGGCTCGCGAGCCGGGTCGGCGGCGGCCCGCTGGAGCCGCCACTTGCCGCCGGCGGAGAGCAGCGGGGCGAGCGCGGTGGCGACCGGTGCGGGCATCCGGCCGGTCTCCGCGCGACGGCGCAGCAGGGCGCGCAGCTCGAAGACGTAGGCCTCGGCGCGGGCGATCAGCGGCTCGAACCAGGGCAGCGCCAGCAGGATCAGCAGTCCCGCGGACCAGCCGAGCAGGACGTCGCTGACCCAGTGCGTACCGAGGTACACGGTGGTCGCGCCGACGCTCAGCGAGACGACCGCGGACACCACGGACAGCACCCGGCGGGTGGCCGCGGTGGAGGCCAAGTAGGCCAGGATCCCCCAGGTCACCACGGCGTTGGCGGTGTGGCCGGAAGGAAATATATCGCCGCCCGCGAAGAGCTCGGCGGAGCCGATCTCGGTGGCGTAGTGCGGCCCGAGCCGGCCGAGGCCGAGCTTGACGGACCCGACGGTGACGTTGAGCAGCAGCAGCGCCACGCCGAGGGTGATCAGCGGGCGGAGGGTGTGCTGGCGCCAGGAGCGCCAGCCGAGCCACGCGGCGACCATCACGGCGGTGGGCCCGCGCTGGCCGAGGACGACGAGGTAGTCCAGGAAGGCGTGCAGCTGCGGCCACTGCTCGTAGGGCCGGAAGAACATGATCTGCCAGTCCAGGCGCACGAGCCAGGACGTGGTCAGTACGGCCACCACGATGGCGAGGTAGAACGCGAGGGTCGATCCCAGGAGTACGACGCGGTGCCGGCTCATCCGCGGGGTTTGCAGATGAGCCGGTCGCTCCGGTTCCCGGTCCAGCCGGGCGAAGACCCGCTCCAGACGGGTCAGGATTTGGTCGGTACGCACTCAATCGACGTTACCGCGCGCCGATGGGCGGCCCGCGCGAATCGCGGGCTTTGTGATGACCATGTGATGTGGAGTAGGTCTCACGGGTGACTTAATTCCCGGTATTTCGGCAGTGGTTGGACCGGACCTGACCCATCGTCCTGACAATTGCTTCGCACGCTTACCCGCACTTTATCCGGATACGCCATTTCCTCTACCGAAAGGCGGCCGGCCGCGGCTACGGCGGTCCCGAACCGTTCAGCCAGAACGCCCCGTACACCGCCGAGACCAGGGCCGCGGCGCCCAGCACGGCGGCTGCCCGGCCGGTGCTCCACCGAGCCATCGCGACCGCCACCGGCAGCATCAGCGGGAAGGCGGGCAGCAGCAGCCGGGGCTTGGACCCGAAGTACCCGGACGCGCACAGCGCCAGCGCCACGACGATCCCGCAGTAGACGAGGAGCGGCGCGGGCTGCCGCTGCCGCACGCACCGCGCGTACAGCCAGAGCACCAGCACGACACCCGCGATCAGCCCGAGCCCGGCGGGGAACGCGGAGGAGGCCAGCTTCGCCCCGACGAACCGGGCGAAGGCCAGGCCGCCGTCGAAGCCGTTGCCCCAGCCGGCCTGCACGTCCAGGTACCCGAGCAGGCCGTCCCCGGTGTGCGCGCCGACCCACAGCACGTACGCGCCCGCGCCCAGCGGAGCCAGCAGCGCGCCCGCGGCCGTCCGCCACGACCGATCGCCCCGGCGCGCGGCGAGCAGCACGGCCACCCACACCGCCGCGACCACCGCGGCCCCGACCGGCCGGGTCAGCCCGGCCCCCGCGGCCAGCAGCCCCGCCGTGATCCACCGGCCGCGCAGGGCCCCGTACAGCGCCCACGCGGCCAGCGCGGTGAACAGCGACTCGCTGTACGCCATCGACTGCACGACGGCGACGGGCAGCGCCGCCCAGGCCGCGACGGCCAGCACCCCGGCCCGGCGCCCGTACAGCAGGTCGGCCACCGCGAAGACCCCCCAGGCCGCCGCGAGTCCGGCGACCGCAGACACCACCAGGCCCGCGGAGCCGTACGACAGTCCGGTCACGGCGGCGACCGCCCGCTCCAGCCAGGGCAGCAGCGGGAAGAAGGCCAGGTTCGAGTGGACGTCCCCGTTCGGGAGGAGCACCTCGTACCCGTAGCCCTCCGCCGCGATGCGGGCGTACCAGAGCGAGTCCCAGCGGGCCGAGAGCAGCGTGCGGGGGCTGCTCCCGGCCGCCGCCCCCCATGCCGCCAGCACCGTCAGCCCGAGCAGCCGGACCGCCGCGAAGGCGGCCAGCGCGGGCGCGGCCCGGCGAAATCCAAGATCTTCCACGGGCATGATTATCGGTGGCCCCGGCAGGTGGCCGCGGTCGAGAACCACAGGCCGTGAGCGCGCGTGTACGTGGGGGAAGGGCGCGCCGGGGGCGGCGGCGCGAGAGTGGCACACACCACACGGCGGTCGGAGTCGGGATGAGAGGTGGACCACGTACCGGGCAGGCGAACTCGCGTACGCTGATCGCTCACTCGCGTGTCGATGCCGGATCCCGCAGGACGCCGCACACCGCACCACCCCCCGTGGCTCCACACGACGCCGGTCCGCCGAGTGCGAGGGATCATCTGGGAGGTACATGCATGTCGGGGACGAACGCGGCCGTCGACAGGACCCCTTCCCCCTGGCAGCGGATCGGCGCGGCCTCCGGCGGATCCAACCGCTGGGTGGTCCTGGCGGTGCTTTGCGTCAGCCTGGTGCTCGTCGCGCTCGATGCGACGATCCTCCACGTCGCCGTCCCCTCCGTCACCGAAGACCTGCGCCCCGGCTCGATCGAGCTCCTCTGGATCGTCGACGCCTACCCCCTCGTCTGCGCCGCGCTGCTGATCCTCTTCGGGACCCTCGGAGACCGGGTCGGCAGGCGCCGCATCCTGCTCCTCGGCTACGGGCTCTTCGGTGCGGCCTCCGCACTGGCCGCCCTCGCCGACAGCGCGCAGGTGCTCATCGCGGCGCGCGCCCTGCTCGGCATCGGCGGCGCGATGATCATGCCCGCCACGCTGTCGATCCTGCGCCAGGTCTTCCCCGACCGGCGCGAGCGGGCGCTCGCCATCGGCATCTGGACGGCCGTCGCCGCCGTCGGCGCCGCCGGCGGACCCGTGCTCGGCGGCTTCCTGGTCCAGCACTTCTGGTGGGGCTCGGTCTTCCTCATCAACATCCCGCTGATGGCGCTCGTCCTGCCGCTGGGGCGCTGGCTGCTGCCCGAGTCCAAGGGATCGACCGGCGGGCCCTGGGACGTGCTCGGCGCGCTGATGGCCGCCGCCGGCGTGCTCGGCTCGGTCCTCGGGGTCAAGCAGCTGGGCGCCGAGCGGGACCTGCTCGACGTCCAGGCGCTGGTGCCGCTGGCTCTGGGAGCGGCCCTGCTCGTGCTGTTCGCGCGGCGGCAGAAGCGGCGGCCGTACCCGCTGATCGACATGCGGATGTTCTCCCGAGCGGCCTTCTCGACCTCCGTCGGATGCATCGTGCTGGCCATGCTGGCGCTGGTCGGCCTGGAGCTGATCGCCGTCCAGTACCTCCAGCTCGTCCTGCGCCTCAGCCCACTGGAGACCGGCCTGCGGCTGCTGCCGCTGACCTTCGCCGCCATGGCCGCCGGCGCCACCGGCTCGTACACCCTGGCCCGGGTCGGGCCGCGCACGATGGTCTCGCTCGGCTTCCTGCTGACCGCGTTCGCCGTGCTCCTGCTGACGCTCATGGGCCAGCAGGACCGGCCCGTGCTGCTCACCGTCGGCTTCGTCCTGCTCGGCTTCGGGCTCCAGACCACGCTGTTCGCCGCCTACGAGTCGATGCTGAGCGAGGCCCCGGTGGCCACCGCGGGCGGCGCGGCCTCCATCGGCGAGACCTCGTACCAGCTCGGCGCGGGCATGGGCATCGCCCTGCTCGGCAGCGTGATGAACGCGGCGTACGCGCCGGGGCTGGCGAAGGTGCCGGGGGTGGCGGAGGGCGACTCGGCCCGCGCCGCGAACTCCCTGGGCGAGGCCTACCAGATCGCCGCGCACCTCGGGGGGCCGGCGGGGGAGTCGCTGTACGCGGCGGCCCGGCTCTCGTTCGTGCACGGGCTGCACGTGACGCTGGTGGTGAGCGCGGGGCTGCTGCTGGCGGGGGCCGTGATGGCGCTGAAGCTGCCGCGGGCCATGGAGGAGGACGCGGGTCCGGCGGGGCCCGGGGCTCCGCCGGTTTCGCTGCCCGCGCAGTCGTCCGGGTCCCGCGGTGGTGTGGCGGCGCCGGTGGGCGGGGAGCCGCGCCCGTCTTCGGTGGAGCACGCGGGCTGACGCGTGGGCGCGCCGCCGTTGCCGGGGGCGCCGTCCAGGGCACCGCGCGCCTCGAACACCGGCGGGGCTGCAATGGTGTCCGGTGGGACGGGAGTGGTGTCCGGCGGAGCTGGATACGGAGGGCGGGGGAGTGCAAAACTTGCGCTGCTAGGTTCTGTCGGCCGGGAAGGCTCGGCTCGGCATCGACCGTCTCAGGCCGCCGGGAGGCCCTCGTGCCGTCATTCGTACCCACCGATCCGCTCGGGCTCGACGAGCTCCTCGGTCCCGAGGACCTCGCCGTCCGGGACACCGTCCGCGGCTGGGCCGCCGACCGGGTGCTGCCGCACATCGCCGAGTGGTACGAGAGCGGGGAGCTGCCCGCCATCCGCGAGCTGGCGCGGGAGCTCGGCTCGATCGGGGCGCTCGGCATGTCGCTGGAGGGCTACGGATGCGCGGGCGCCAGTGCCGTGCAGTACGGCCTCGCCTGCCTGGAGCTGGAGGCCGCCGACTCCGGCATCCGCTCGCTGGTCTCCGTACAGGGGTCGCTGGCCATGTACGCGATCTGGAAGTACGGCTCCGAGGAGCAGAAGCAGCGCTGGCTGCCGGGCATGGCGGCCGGCGAACTCATCGGCTGCTTCGGCCTGACCGAACCCGATGTCGGCTCCGACCCGGCCGCCATGCGCACGTACGCCAAGCGCGACGGCGGCGACTGGGTGCTGAACGGCCGCAAGATGTGGATCACCAACGGGTCGGTGGCCGCCGTGGCGGTGGTCTGGGCGCAGACCGACGAGGGGATCCGCGGCTTCGCGGTGCCCACCGACACGGCCGGGTTCTCCGCACCGGAGATCAAGCACAAGTGGTCGCTGCGCGCCTCGGTGACCAGCGAGCTCGTTCTGGACGACGTACGGCTCCCCGCGGACGCGGTGCTCCCGGGCGTCACCGGGCTCAAGGGGCCGCTGGGCTGTCTCAGCCACGCGCGGTACGGGATCATCTGGGGGTCCATGGGCGCCGCGCGCGCCAGTTTCGAGTCGGCGCTCGAATACGCCAGGACGCGGGAGCAGTTCGGGAAGCCCATCGGCGGCTTCCAGCTCACCCAGGCGAAGCTCGCCGACATGGCCGTGGAGCTCCACAAGGGCATCCTGCTCGCCCACCACCTGGGCCGGCGGATGGACGCGGGGACCCTTCGGCCGGAGCAGATCAGCTTCGGCAAGCTCAACAACGTCCGCGAGGCCATCGAGATCTGCCGCACCGCGCGGACCGTACTCGGCGCCAACGGGATCTCCCTCGCATACCCCGTCATGCGGCACGCCACCAACCTCGAATCGGTCCTCACCTACGAGGGCACCGTCGAGATGCACCAATTGGTGCTGGGCAAGGCGCTCACCGGGCTGGACGCCTTCCGGTGAGGGCCCTGCTCAGCTCTGGTTGAAGAAGTCGCGCGAGCGGCCGCCGGGCTCGCCGCTCACGATCTGGGTGTCGGCCGGGGTCAGCAGGAAGACCCTGGTCGCCACCCGCTCGATCGAGCCGCGCAGGCCGAAGGTCAGCCCGGCGGCGAAGTCGACCACGCGCTTCGCGTCGCCCGGGTCCATCGAGGACAGGTTCACGATGACCGGGACGCCCTCGCGGAACAGCTCGCCGATGCCCCGCGCGTCACGGAAGCCGTCGGGGGTGACCGTAGCGATCCGGCGGCCCTGCTCGACGGCCGACTCGGAGGCGACCCTGACCCGGGGGTCGGTGACCCACTGGTCGCCGGGGCCGGACACCGAACCCTGAGCCGCCTCCGCGTAGTCGTCGTCGTAGTAACGCTCGTCGTCGCTGTCCTCCACGAGACCCAGCCAGGCACTCGCCTTGCGCACCGAACCCATGGACGCCTCCTCTCACCGCGGTCAGTTCTCTTCTCTCCGCTGCCCCTATGGTCGTCCATGATGCTGACAACGCGCCAAGTGGATAGTCGCCGCGCAGGGTTTTCGTGACGGTACTGGTGCAGAACATCCGTTGCACGGTCAAGGATCCTGGTGGCTACCACTGCTGACTGAGTGAAAATACGACCAGTGCCTCCGTGCGGGTGAGCGATGGGGGCGTACGGGTGATGTGAGCGGCTCGATACGATGCCCGTCAGGCACGCGTACGACACACGGGGGAACTGAATTGTTCGGCATCGTCAGACCCTGCACACACCGGCTGGGCGAACGGTTCAAGACGGAGTGGATGGCCCATCTCTGCGGGCTGTGCCTGGCACTTCGGGGCGATCACGGACAGTTCGCCCGGATCGTCACCAACTATGATGGTCTGCTCGTATCCGTTCTGACGGAAGCTCAGTCCGGCCCGGCACCCGGTGCCCGCCGCACCGCCGGCCCCTGCCCGCTGCGCGGCATGCGCACCGCCCCGGTCGCCAACGGCGAGGGCGCCCGGCTGGCGGCCGCCGTCTCGCTGGTCCTGGCCTCCGCGAAGGTCCGGGACCACGTGGCGGACCGGGACGGCCTGTTGGCCCGCGCCCCGATCGCCGCCGCCGCGCGCAAGGTGGCTCGGGGCTGGGACCGCGCCGGCGCCCGCACCGGGGCCTCGCTCGGCTTCGACACGGCCGTCCTCGTCGACGCGGTGGACCGGCAGGCGGGCATCGAGACCCTGGCCGGCCCCGGCACGCCCGTGCTCGTGGTCACCGAGCCGACGGAGACCGCCACGGCCGCCGCCTTCGCCCATACCGCGCACTTGGCGGGACGGCCGGGCAACGCCCCCGCGCTCGCCGAGGCGGGCCGCTACTTCGGGCGGCTGGCGCACCTGCTGGACGCGGTCGAGGACCAGGGCGCGGACGCCGCGGCGGGCGCCTGGAACCCGCTCACCGCCACCGGGACCACGCTCACCGAGGCCCGGCGGCTGTGCGACGACGCCCTCCACGGCATCAGGCTGGCGCTGCGCGAGGTCGAGTTCGCGGACGCCGGCCTCGCCCACCGGCTGCTGGTGCACGAGCTCCGCACCTCCGTGGACCGGGCCTTCGGAACCACCTCTTGCGGGCACGGACACGCCGCGGCGGCCTCCTCGGGGCAGGGCGGCGATCCGTACGCGGGCGGCCCGTACGGGGGCGGACCCTACGGAGGAGCCCCGCACGGCGGCGGCCCGTACGGCAGCGGGCCGGTGGCGAGCGGGAACCCCTACGGCAGCGATCCCTACGGCGGCAACCCCTACGCCCCCGGCGCCCCGCCGGCCCCGGGCGGCCCGGGGCTGCCCCCGCCCATGGGGCCGGGCGGTGGTGGCGGTAACGGGGGCGGCCGGCCCCCGCAGAAGCCCCGGCGCGGACTGCTCGCCGGCTGTGCGGTGGCGATCGGGCTGTTCTGCACCTGCCGGCTCTGCTGCGCCGAGCACGAGGGTCCCTGGTCCCGGGAGAAGAAGAAGCCCTGGTGCGAAAGGTGCGATTGCGGCAACTGCAACTGCAACTGTGACTGCGGCTGCGGCGACTGCTGCTGCTGTCCCTGCGACGGCTGCTGAGCCCCCGTCGGATTCCACAGGTCCGGACGGCGTACTCCTGGATTCCCGTCCGGACCCGTGTGGAAGGGTTGAGCGGCATGAACGATGACGCGCAAGACCCGCACGCCTCCTGGCGCGATTGGCACGAGCACCGGGAGGCCACCGTGGCCGCCCCCTACGGCCCCTTGGCACTGATCGGCACGCACTGGCTCGCCGACCACCCGGAAGGTCGAATTCCGGCCGTTCCGGGCCACTGGCGCGCGACCGAGGACGGGGTGGCCCTGACGGCGACCGCGGAGGACTCCCTGTACCTGGACGGAAAGCCCTTCGCCGGCGAGGCCGTGGTCCCGGCCGACGAGACCCCGCCCTCGCGCTCCCGGATCTCGGCGGGAGAACTGAGGCTTGCCGTGATCCGCCGCGAGGGGGAGTGGGCGGTGCGCGTCTTCGACCCCGGCTCACCCGCCCGCCGGGCGTACGCCGGGATGGAAGCCAGCGCCTACGACCCGGCCTTCGCGCTGCCCGGGCGCTTCCGGCGGTACGCGCAGGACCGGACGGTCCAGGTGGAGAACGCCGACGGCCGGGCGCGCGGACTCGACCTCGGCGGCGAGCTGAGCTTCCGGTTCGAGGGGACCGAGCACACCCTCCAGGTCGCCGTCGACGAGGAGGACGGCAGTCTCTGGGCGGTTTTCGGCGATGCCACGGGCGGCCGCTCCAGCTACCGCTTCCGCTTCCTGCGGCCCGGCACCCCGGCGCCGGACGGCTCCGTCACCGTCGATTTCAACCGGTCCCTGCTGCCGCCCTGCGCCTTCGCCGACCACTTCATCTGTCCTTTCCCGCCGCCCGGCAACATGCTGCCCTTCGAGGTGGCGGCGGGCGAACGGCGGCTGAAAGGCGCCCTTGCGACCGGTATCTGACACCCCCACACTCCCGAGAGTGCTTGTCAGGGTCACGGCATAAATGATGCGCTCCCCGTGCCCCCGACTGCGCCTCACGGGCTCCGGCACCCCCACGATCGCCGGGCCCCCAACCTTCCCGGAGGACGAGAAGTGAGGAACAAGAGCATCACCCGTACCCGGCTGCTCGCGGTGGCCACCGGCCTGGCCGCCGCGGCCGCACTCGCCACCCCCGCCGTCGCGAACTCGGACGGACAGGACGACGGATTCAGCGCCGCCCGGCTCGCCTCGGCCGGAGCATCCGTCCTGCGCGCCGACGTCGCGGGCACCGCCTGGCACACCGACCCCGCCACCGGGACCCTCGTGGTCACGGCCGACTCCACCGTCTCCGCCGCCGACCTCGCGAGAATCAAGCGCGAGGCCGGAGCCGACGCCGGCGCCCTGCGCATCGAGCGGACGCCGGGCAAGCTGACCAAGCTGGCCTCCGGCGGCGACGCCATCTACGCGTCGAGCTGGCGCTGCTCACTCGGCTTCAACGTGCGCAGCGGCAGCAACTACTACGCCCTCACCGCCGGGCACTGCACCGACGGCGCCACGACCTGGTGGACCAACTCCGCCCGTACCAACGTGCTCGGCTCCACCGTTGGCTCAAGCTTCCCCAACAACGACTACGGCCTGGTCAAGTACGCCAGCAACACCCCGGTCCCGCCGGGCACCGTCGGCGGCCAGGACATCACCAGCGCCGTCAACGCCACGGTCAACATGTCCGTGACCCGCCGCGGCTCCACCACCGGCACCCACAGCGGCCGCGTCACCGGCCTCAACGCCACCGTCAACTACGGCGGCGGCGACGTGGTCTACGGCATGATCCGCACCAACGTGTGCGCCGAGCCCGGCGACAGCGGCGGCCCGCTCTACTCGGGCACCCGCGCCGTCGGCCTGACCTCCGGCGGCAGCGGCAACTGCTCCACGGGCGGCACCACGTACTTCCAGCCCGTGGTCGAGGCCCTGAACGCCTACGGGGTCAGCGTCTACTGACGGTGACCCATGCGCCCCCGCCGCACCCCTGGACGTCCTTCCGCCTTCTGGGAGGATGTCCGGGGTGGCGGCGTCCACGGGGGAGGCAGGTTCCGTATGAAGCGCATCGGCGTGACCGGACACCGGTCCATTCCGGACGAGCTGCTCGCTCATGTGGAGAGCAGCCTGTGGGCCGTGCTGGAGGCCCACGAGGGCCCCTTGGAGGCGCTCTCCAGCCTCGCCGAGGGAGCCGACCAGCTGTTCGCCGCGATCGCCCTGGAACACGGGGCGGACCTCACCGTCGTGATCCCCAGCGGGGACTACGAGGAGTCCTTCGAGGACGCCGGCGCCCTGGCCCGCTACCAGCGGCTCAAGCACCGGGCCACGCAGGAGGTCCGGATGGACTTCACGCGCTCCACGGACGAGGCCTACTACGCGGCCGGCACGTTCATCGCCGGCTCCTGCGACCGGCTCGTCGCCGTCTGGGACGGGCTCCCCGCGCGCGGACACGGCGGCACCGCCGAGATCGTCGCCTACGCGCGGGCGCTCGGCAAGCCGGTCACCGTCATCTGGCGCGAGGGCGTGACCCGGGACTGAGCCGACCGGCCCCGGGGCGCCCCCCCCGCAGGGGCCGCGTCAACTGCTGTGCCGGGCGAGCCAGTCCGTGTGCTGCGGAGAGACGTACCGCTCGGTCTCGTACACCGCGGACGGCCACTGGGACTCCGTGATCGTCGTCTGCATCACGACCATCATCGCCGCCAGGTCCTGTTCGATCAGGGTGTGCGCCTCGATCAGCGGATGGTGGCGCCGCACCTCGTTCCAGGCGATACCGGCCGCCGCCGCCGCGCTCAGCAGGCCGGTCAGCTGCGCCCCCGGACCCGACCCGAAGGTCTCCAGCAGCGCGAACAGCAGCGCCAGGCAGGTCAGCAGCGCGATCGTCCACGACCACAGGGCGGTCGCCCGCCGGGACACCTCCGTCCGGCGGCGGTACCAGTTGCGCTGCTCGATCAGCCGGTCCCGGACGTACGTCTCGCGCCGCACCCGGTAGTCCAGCCCGCGCAGCCGCTGCATCGCGCCGGTGATCTCCCCGCCCCGGGGCACGGCCCCGGAGGCCCGCGGATCCTCCCAGCCCATTTTCCGGAGCTCGTCCAGGCCCGCCTCCAGCCGGGTGCGGTAGGTGGCCTGCGGGTCGTCGCCGTCACTGCCGAACGGCGCCCCGTGCACGGCGTACCGCCAGGCCAGGGACTTGATGAACTCCGCCGCGCTGCGGTTGAGCTGCCACTGCGGGCGGGCCCGGCGCCGGGTCGCCCGGATGCCCACGGCCAGCACCCCGGCGTACCCGAGCACGCTCAGCAGGCCGAACACGCGCAGCGAGCCCACCTCGGGGCCCGGCGGCAGGGCGGCGGCCGCGGCGGCCGTGACGAGCAGCGCCAGCTGGACGCGGGTGGCCTGCGTCGACTCCCGCTGCCGGGTGATCGCCGCCTGGTCGGTGTGGTGGAAGAGGGTCGGCAGGTCCTCGTGTCGAAAGGTCATGCTGTCGGTCACAGCGCCCCCTGCTGTCGGGCCGGGTCGGTGAAGGGGCGGCGGGGCCGTGCGGCCCCGCCGCCCGCGGTCGGATCACACGGCGAGCGGCTCCAGGTCGCGGTGGACCCGCCGCTCGTCGCGGGCGTAGCGGGTCAGCCCGTGGTCCTCGCCGAGCAGCCGGGTCAGCTCGGCCACCGCCTCGCCGCGGACCCGGGCCGCCTCCTCCTTGCGGCCCATCGAGTCCAGGCTGACCGCCATGTTGGAGGCGCTCGCCAGGGTCTCGGGATGGTGCGGCCCCAGCGCCTCGCGCAGCTGCATCACGGACAGCCGCTCCAGCTCCAGGGCGCCCTCCGGATCGCCCAGGTCGGCCCGGGCGTTGGCCAGGTTGAGGTGGGCGAAGACGGTGTGCGGATGGTTGTCGCCGAGGACGTCCCGCATCAGCCGGATCGTCTGCCGCAGCATCGGCTCCGCCGTCTCGGCCGCGCCGGTGCCCCAGTGGAAGACCGCCAGGTTGTTCACGGCCGCCAGGGTGTACGGGTGCCGCTCGCCCGGCACCTTCATGTACTCGTCCACCACCTCCTGCGCCAGGTCCCGCGCCGCGCCCGGGTCGCCGGTCGCGAACAGGTCGGAGGCCAGGTTCAGTTCGCAGGACAGCAGGTCCGGATTGACGGAGGTGTACTTGGCCCGGTAGCGGGTCCGGGTCGCCGAGGTGAGCCGCAGCGCGTCCTCCAGCTGCCCGGCCCGGCGCAGCGACACCGCCAGGTTCTTCGCGGCCGCCAGGGTGCCGGGGAAGGCCCGCCCCAGCGTCCGCTTGTAGATCTCGTACGTCCGGCTGAGCAGCTGCACCGAGTCCTCGTAGCGCCCCACCTCGCGCAGGTCGCGGGCCAGGTTCTGGGCGGAGGACAGGGTGTACGGGTGCTCCGGCCCCAGCACCTCGGTCCGCAGGTCGTACACCTCCTGGTCGATCTCGCGGGCTCTGGCGTACTGGCCCACCAGCCGCAGGTTCAGCGCCAGGTTGTTCGCCGCGGCGAGGGTACGCGGGTGCGCCTCGTGGAAGATCTGGCTGAACCCCTCGTGCGCGTGCGTTGCCAGCTCCATCGCCTCGCCGTACTGGCCGAGGGCCCCCAGGGTGTTGGCCAGGCCGCTCATGGTCATGTAGGTGTGCGGGTGCGAGGGCCCGAGCACGGCCCGCTGGCGTTCCAGGGTGACCTCGTCGAGCTCCTTGGCCTCCACGAACCGCCCCTGCGAGCGCAGGATGTTCGAGAGGTGGAAGCGCAGGTACAGGTACTGGAGGTCGTTGTTGCCCAGCTGCTCCTTCCACGACTCGCGCAGTTCCTCGCCGAGCTGGTACGCGGCCTTGAAGTCACCGCGCTTCCACAGGTAGCGGACCCGGTCGATCAGCAGCCGGCGTGTTTCCGGCTCCCGGCAGAACCGGGCCTCCGACGGGGTCAGGTGCGGCCAGATCGTGTTGAACCGGGGCCAGGTCTCCGGATTGTCGATCGGCTCGTCGTCGTCCGGCCGCGCCCCGGCCAGAATCCGGTGGACCGCGTGCCGGGCCTCGCGCTGCTCCTCCTCGCTCAACTGGGCCCGGATCACCGCCTGGACCAGGCGGTGCACCTGGATGCTGTTGCTGACCTGGTCGACCTTGGCCAGGGCGAACCGCCCGATCTCCCGGATCACCCGGCCGAGCACCAGCTTCTCCTGGAGCGAGGAGTCGTACGGCTTGAGCGCGTCGATCATCTCCTTGCTGTAGAGCAGGTTCGCGGAGATCGGTTCGGGGGCGAGGAACGCGCACAGCTGGAGCAGCCGGACGGCGGCCGGCGAGCGGGACTGGAGCCGCTCTATGGACACGTTCCAGGTCGCCGCGACCGGCTCCGGGTACCCGGGCGGCTGGTTCAGCGCCAGTACGCGGGCCGCCTGCTGGTTCAGCTGCTCGATGTACGCGGACACCGGCGTCGCCGTCTCCGCGATCCAGGCACCCGCCTGCTCGACGGCCAGCGGCAGGTCGCCCACCACGACGGCCACCTGCTCGGCGTCCTCCTTGCTGAGCCCGGGGGCCCGCCGCTGGAGGTGCTCGATGGACTCCTCGCGCAGGAAGACGTCCACCGGCAGCGCGTCGCCGTACTGGGACCACGACTGGTTGCGCGAGGTCACCAGCACGTGCCCCGGACCGCCCGGCGGGAAGAACCGCTTGAGCGTCTCGGGGTCGTCGGCGTTGTCGAAGACCAGCAGCCAGCGCGAGGAGGGGACCCCGCGCCGCAGCAGGTCGATCGCCTCCTGGGAGGCCGCCGCCATGTCCTCGCCGGTCTGCGCCCCCAGCCGCACGGCCAGTTCCGCGAGCGCCGCGACCACGTCGTCGGTCTGCTCCGAGGAGATCCACCACACCAGGTCGTAGTCGGCCATGAACCGGTGCACGTACTCCAGCGCGACCTGGGTCTTGCCGACGCCGCCCAGCCCGTACAGGGTCTGCGGCTGCGGCAGCACCACGGCCATGCCGCCGCCGAGCTGGTCGCGCATCCGCTCCAGCACGATGCTGCGACCGGTGAAACCGGGGTTGCGGGGCGGCGCGTTCCAGATCTTCGGAACGGTCCCGGGGAACCGCGGGCCGGGCTGGGAGGCACTGGCCACGCTGTCGGGCAGGGCCATCGGCCGCTCCACGGCGCGCAGCAGGGCGGTCGTGGCGTGCACCTCGTCGAGCCGGAAGAGGTCCACCGGGTTGCGGTCGATGTAGGGCGTGGCGAGCCGTACGTCGCCCACCCGCAGCGGCACCAGCTGGCGCCGCCCCCCGGTCGGATCCTCGGCCGCGGCCCGGTTCCAGACGTCCACGGCGCGGGCCGACTTGAGGTAGGCGCTGGAGAGCAGCACCACGGTCCGGGCGGCGGTGTCGACGCTGATCCCGGCCCCGCCCAGGGTGTCGCCCGCGCCCGGGGACGCGGCCGGCGCACGTTCGGCGGAGACGTCCTTGGGGACGACGCGGAAGCCGGCCCGGGTGAGCACCGACTCGATCCAGTCGGCCCACATCCGGTTCTCGGCGACGTAGGAGAGGAACAGGTCGGCGGGCAGCGCCGGGCGGCGGCGGGTGAAGGCGTCCCGGATCCGCAGCCGGACCTCCTCTCCGACGACCGGCATGGAGGTGATCTCACCTTCGGTGACCACGGTGGTGAGCCGTTCGAAGGCCGAGAGGAGGGAGTTGGTGAGCCCGGCCTCGTCGCCGAAGGTGGCCAGGGTCTCCTCGTAGGCGTAGTAGGGCCGGTACGGGATCTCCACCGCGCCCCAGTAGGCGGTGAGCTCGTCCCCGACCAGGCCGCCGGGGAAGCGGTCGAACTTGATCCGGGCGAGCGCCCGGCCGGCGTCGGCCTTCTCCTTCTCGCCCTCGTCGATGCGCATCGGCACCGGGTAGATCTTGATGCCGCGCTCGTTGAACCGCTCGTCGATCTGCCGGGCGACGGAGGCGGCGCCGTCGATGGACTGGTCGGACAGGGTGAAGCAGTCGACCAGGACGTCCGGGAGGTGGACGGTGCAGATGTCCGCGATGTCGGACAGACCGGTGCGGCTGTCGATCAGGACGTAGTCGTAGTTCCGCTTCATGTCGGCGCGCAATGCGTCGAAGAACAGGCCGCCGCCGAGCCGGTCGTAGAAGTTGTCCCAGTCGAAGGTGGAGACGGTGGCCGAGTACTCGCGGTTCTGCCGTCCGGCGGAGACGAAGTCGAGCGTGCCGCCGTCCGGGAACTCCCAGCCGAGGACCTCCGGGGTGAGCGAGACGGCGTGCGGCTGGATCCGCGCGTAGTCCTTGTGCCAGTCGTCGGCGCGCTGCACCGGGCTGGTCGCGGCCCAGGCGTACTCGCTGATCAGGTCGATGACCCCGGTGGTGGCCCCGAGGGTGGAGGGGTCCAGGAAGGGGTGGAAGAACCGGTGCAGGCCGGGGGCCTCCAGGTCCCAGTCCACGGCGAGGACCCGCTTGCCGTTCGCCGCGAGGATCCAGGCGGTGTTGGCCAGCGCCATGGTGCGGCCCGTACCGCCCTTGTACGAGTAGAAGGTGACGATGCGGCCGTCACGTCCGTCACGGCCGTCGTGGCCGTCCCTGCTGTCACGACTCGCTGTCATCCGCGTCCCCCCGGTCGGTGTCGTTGCTGGTGTGGTCGGCGTCGGCGGAGCGCGTGTGCTGCGCCCGGTTCGCGCTGGGCGGGAAGGGAGCCGGTGGCGGCACGGGAGGCCCGCCCATCCCCATCGGCCCGAGCAGTCGGGGCCGCTCGGTGGGGGTGCTGCCCGCCGGCAGGTACACCTGGGCGTGCCTGAGGTACTGCTGGGCGGCGGCCTCGACCACCTTCGGCAGGATCTGCGCGAGGGTCTCCATGTTGGCCACGCCGTTGGCGGCGGCCCGGGAGGCGGCCCTGCCCTGGCTCATCTTGACGGGCATGGTGTCCTCCAGCCGCCGGGCCAGCTCGGACTCCTTCGTGCGGCTCTGGTGGTCGTACCGGTTCCACGGCACGACCACGTTGATCCACGGCCGTGACTCCTGGTCGAAGGCGGCCAGCCGCTGGCGGCGGTGCTCGTCCTCCACCACCCAGCGGTCGACGATCAGGATCTCGGGCCGGGTTGGCGGCTGCTTGCTGTCGAAGTGGCCCGCCTCGTCGTCGAAGGAAGCCATCGTGGTCCGGTAGTTGAGGGAGCGGACCAGGTCCTCCGCGACGTACGCGATCGGCTTCTGGGAGACCGGGTGGTACGGGTTCCACTCCAGTGCGCTGTCCCCGTAGTACTCCGGGCTGCGGCCCTCCGGCAGGTCGTGGCGGGAGGCGGCCGCCACGGTGACCTGGAGGGTGCGGGCCGCCGAGCTGCCGGGCGGCCCGAAGGCGCTCGGCACCACCCGGTAGTCCACGGGCCGGGAGGACTCCAGGCGGACGGACTCGGCCACCCGGACGATGCGTTTGGCGAGCTCGTAGACGGCCCGCTCGTACTGCTCGGCGTACCCGCGCAGCTTGATCAGGCCGTACAGCCCGTCGGTGACGTAGCGCTCGCCGAAGGTGTTGTGGTTGAACTGCAACCGCTCGGCGGGCCCGGGCAGTTGGGCCGGCGGCACCGGCACCCATAACGCGGGCACGATGGCGTCGGCCGGTTCGTTGCTGATCGCGCTCCGGTGGATGAGCCGCTGCGTGAAGGCGAACCACTCCTTCCCGCACATCTCACTGGCGAAGTACCGCGGCGAGAAAAGGGGCACGAAGACCCGGCAGGTGGCGAGCGCCGCACCGAGCCGTTCCGACCAGCCCTCGCCGCTGCGTATCTCCCTGTCCATGAAACCCGCGTCGGAGCCGGCGGGCAGATCCGTCAGCGCCATGACATGGCTGCAGAGATCGCGGAAGAGGCGCTCCACCCACATGTCGGGGTCTGGCCCCCCGGCCCCGAATCTCGGTGTATGCGCATAACTGAGAAAAAAGTACGGCTGCACTGATGCGGGCACACGCCCCCCGTCCCGAAGATGCGAGCGAAGAAACATCATTCCGGAGCTGCTTCGCTACATCCCCTCGTCGTTCAGTCAATCAGCATCTGTTTTCGGTCATCCACCCAAGGGCGTGATCCACGGCGTCCGGAACGGAGAAGAGCAGGGCTGGCGCCCCTCCCACCCGCCCCCTGCGTACCCGCGAATCCGGGAACGCGCCGCCGATCACCGCGAAATCGCTGTCGTCCAGCGCGACGTCCTCGTAGGCGGTCCACTCTCCCCCCGGCTCCTGCCCTCGCCGCCACCCCGGAAGGTTCACCTTCACCACACACTCGTACATGCGCAAGGGGGGCTTCGGAATTCGATACTCCGCGAGATGGAAAGCGGTGCAGGAGGAAAAGCCCACATTGATCATCAGTACCTGTCCTCCCTGCCGGCACAGCTTGCCCAGGGGGGACTCCTCTCCTAGATGGCTTTCCAGCCGGTGCCCGGAACAAAGCCGTTCCGCGTCCCCGCCGAGAGCGGCGAACGAGGTCTGCGGATGGGCGCTGCGCGCGGCCCCGGGCGAGGTGCGGACGGCCTCGGCGAAAGCGCCCATGCCCTGGCTCGGGGTGCTCGCCGGGTCGAAGGGGGGCATCCGGTCGCGGAACGCCCGCACCTCCGGCTCGGCCAAGCCCTCGACGAGGGCCAGGTGGGCGCCCGAGGTGGTGGAGTTCTCCGGGGTGAACGCCGGGACCACCAAGGTGCCGCGCGGGCCGAGAACGCCGGTCAGGGCGTCGCGAAGCCGTTCGGCGCGCAGCCCCGTCCCGCCGAGGGAGGCGTGCACGAGCAGCCGGGCGCCCGGCCGCACCCCGAGCAGCCGCAGCTGGACCGCCAGGCCCAGGGCGCTGCGCGGCCGCCCGGCGGCAGGAGGCTGCGGGGTGAGGGGGCGGGCCGGCGCGGAGCCCGGGGGCCTCACGCGTCGACCGCCTTGAGCTCCCAGCGCAGCTCCGCCACCAGCCGCTTGCCCGTGACGGTGAGTTCGGCCGCCTCCGCGAGCCGGTCCAGGGCCTGGTGGATCCGGTCCGCGCCGCCCGGCTCGGGGGCCGAGGTGGCCCGCCGGTACGCCTCGACCGCCACCCGCTCGTGCACGTCGGCCAGGAGCCGGGACACCGGGACCGGGTGCTCCCGCCACGGCGAGCGGTGTTGCCACTCGCCGTCCAGCGCGTACAGGTCGGCCACCTCGGTCAGCTCCCGCAGCCGAGCCCGCCGCCGACCCGTCAGCAGCGCGAGCGCGGTCTCGCGCACCCCTCCCGTGTAAGGGACCCCCAGCGCCCCCGGCCCGTGCCGGCCCGCCTCGCCCCAGTCACCGGCCCGCGGGCCCCCCGCGAGCGGGGTCAGCGTGGTCAGCCCGGCACCCGCCGCGCGCGCGAACCCGGGCACGCTCAGGTGCAGCAGCGCCCAGGCCGCGTCCAGCCGGCCCCGCCACTCCTCGGCCTCGCCGGCGCCGAGCCGGAGCCTGGGCGGGCGGGCGAAGCAGTTGCGGTCCGGGTCCAGGTCCTCCAAGGCCACCGGGGCCGCGTCGGGCCCGGGCGACCAGGTCCGTACGGGCTGCCAGCGGGCGTCCCCGGCCGCCGGCCCGAAGCGGTGCTCGGTGCGCCCGTCCCGGGCCGCGTACCCGTCACCGGTGGAGCGCAGCGTGGCCCGGCCGGCCGCGGCCGGCTCCCCGAGCCGCAGCAGGCCCAGGGTCGGCAGGTACACCTCGCCGTCCCGGTAAGCCACTTCGGCGGGCAGGTCCAGCCCGCCGCGCAGCACGGCGGCGGCGGCCAGCGCGGTCAGCCTGCGGGCCGCCCCGGCAGCGGGGCCCGGCCCGGCCGGGGCGGAGGTCCCCGCGCGCACCGCCTCCAGGGCGGCCAGCACCCAGGTGCGGGTGAAGGGGTGGTCCAGTACGGCGTCCAGCGCGCCCGCGCCCCGCTCCCCGGCACCCTCCACGGCCGCCAGCAGCTCCCAGGACCGGGCCCATTCGGGGTCGGCGGCCAGGTCCGCGTGCAGCCGGGCGAGCAGCACCCGGGTCAGCTCGGCCTGGGAGCGCGCGAGTTCGGCCGGGTCCGCGAGCTCGGGCGCGGTCTCGCGGGACGCCGTGCGGCCCTCGACGCCGTCCACG
This sequence comes from Streptomyces sp. NPDC055254, assembly GCF_053606025.1. Classification (NCBI taxonomy): domain Bacteria; kingdom Bacillati; phylum Actinomycetota; class Actinomycetes; order Kitasatosporales; family Streptomycetaceae; genus Streptomyces; species Streptomyces sp. NPDC055254. The sequence continues at coordinate 61,986 of NZ_JBSGQV010000014.1, forward strand.
AGCTCGCGCAGGTCGGTGCAGTACACGGAGGGGTGGTCGAAGCTGCCGCCGCCCGCGCCCACTGCGCCGACCCCGCCGTCCTCGCGGTACCGGTGGGTGTAGAGGCCGCCTCCGCACGAGCGTACGACGGGGCAGCGCCGGCACGATGCGCTGACGCCCGCCAGACCCAGCTGCCGGGCGCGTACCCCGGGATGCGCCGCGACCTGGTCGAAGGCGTGGTCGAAGACGTTGAAGCCGGTGGCGGCGGCCCCCTCGAAGGCGCTCTTGAGCGAGTCCACCTGCTCCAGGGTGCCGTCGGTCTCGACGACGACGAGGTCGGTGGGCGCGAGCCCGAGGGACTCGGTGAGGCTGGGCCCGCCGCGCAGGGTGGAGAACAGGGATTCGAAGAGCCGTACGGGGACCGGGCGCCCGCGGCGCTCCCAGTGGTCGAAGACCCGCAGCAGCCAGCGCGCGTAGGCGTCGGGGGCGCCGTCGGGGCGGACCGGCGGGGTCTGCCAGGTGGCGTGCGGGAGGAGGAAGTCCACCCGCGGCGGCTCCAGTTCGACGAGCGCGTCCAGCACGGCCACGGGGTCGTTGGCCACGTCCACGGTGCAGAGCAGACCCTGGTAGAGGTGGCGGTAGGGGGCGGAGCGCAGCAGTGCGAGGGCGGCCAGCACCAGTGGATGGCTCGTACGGCCGTCCGCGAAGCGGCGATGGCGGTCGTTCGCCGACCGGTCCCCGTCCAGGCTGACGCCCACCCGGACGCCGAACTCGTCGAAGAGGTCGAGGTAACGCGTGCTGAGCTGGAGGCCGTTGGTGTGGATCCGCAGGTCGAGGGCGGCGGTCCCGGCGAGCGCCCGGGTGAACTCCTCGCAGACGAGACGGAGCCGGGCGGGGCCCGCCAGCAGGGGTTCCCCTCCGTGGAGAATCACCGTGACGGAGGGGAGTGCATGGTCACGGGCATGTTCGGCGAGCCGCGACGCGGTGTGGGCGACCACCTCGGGGGAGATCACTTTCGGCCGGGCTCGCCAGCTCTGATCTGCGTGTTCGTAGACATAGCAATGATCACAAGCGAGATCGCATCTGCTGTGAACTTTCAGGACGATCTCGCGAAATGCGATCAGGCCGGTCATTCCACCAGTCTAGAGCGCCTACTTCGGCGTCAGAGCGCGGAGTTGAAGATCGGTGACTGAACGGAACGACCGGATTCCGTCGGCAGCACGCGGCCGAGCGTCGCCGTCGCGGACGCGCTGCGGACGTCGATCCGGTCGAGCGGGACCCGGCGGGCCTTGACCGTGCTGGTCGGGGGGGTTGCGGAAGTGTTCACGACACCGTCCTCGGGGGGAAGCCATGTGGAATGGGCATGTGAATGACAACAACGACGCGCTGCTGTCAAGCGTGGACTTTACTCGGCCACATCCTATTGGCAACCGAGACATGACGCCTGGTCAACCGTTCTGCGGAAAGGGTGGCGCAATGCTTGAAGGGGTGTATTCCGGCCGTTCGCCGGAAGGCAAGATCCTTTTCTCCCCGGCGGCCGTCGCGGCCGTCAGAGGGTCTCCCGGCGCCCCGTCCCGATCCCGTCTCGGCGCGCCTAGGCCGGCTGCGGTTCGCTGAGCGGAGGCGCCGGCAGGTCGCGGAGCAGCCAGTTCAGTACGTCGGGCAGCGCGCGCAGGGCCGCGAAGTGCGCGGCGGCGGGGTCGATGGTGGTGGTGGCGCCCGGGATGCGCCGGGCCAGCCAACGGGAGTGGCCCACGGGGGAGAACACGTCGAGCTCCCCGTGCCAGATCAGCACCGGGGAGCGGATGTCCGCCGGGTCGAAGCCCCAGGGGCGGCTGAAGGCCAGGACGTCGTCGATCCAGCCGTACGCCGAATGGCGCAGCCCCTCCCGGTAGTTCCGCAGCAGCATCGACCGCAGACCGGCGTCCGAGACGATCATGCGGTCGTTGGCGGTCAGGTCCCGGCGCAGCTCGTCCAGCAGCCGTCCGGGGTCCTCGCGGATGCCGGCGGCGCGCGGTATCAGCCGGGCCGCCAACTCCTCGGGGTCGTTGGAGGCGGTGGTGTACTCCCGTACGTTCGAGGCGGCCATGCCGGCGAACCAGTCCAGGTCCTCGGCGTCCCGGGGGGCCAGACCGACCATCGCCGCGGTCCGGGTCACCCGGTCGGGAAGCAGGGCGGCGCAGGCCAGGGCGCCCGGAGCGCCGCCGGAGCGGCCGGCCACGGCGAAGGTGTCCAGGCCCAGGGCGTCGGCCACGGCGGCCACGTCGTGGGCCACGTCCGCGACCGTGCGGCCCGGGTGGCGGTCGGAGCCGCCGTAGCCGGGCCGGTCGTAGGCGATGAGCTGCATACGGCGCTGGTAGAGGACCATGCCCCGGGGGGCCGGGCCCAGCCGGCTGCCGGGCATGCCGTGGAGCAGGAACACCGGTTTGCCGTCCGGGTCGCCCCGGCGCTCCACCGTCAGAGCGCGTCCGTCCGCGGTGCGCACCTGATTGCGCACGCGCTCCCTCCTTCACGGTCGTATCGGGTCGTCACGGCTGATTGTGCGCGTCGGGGCAGGAGCGCGGTAGGGCGCACTTCCGGCGGAAATCCCTGCGAACCGGGAGCGGGCGGCGGGTTGTGCGGGCGGTGCGTCATGCGCGCGGTGCGTCCTGAGTGCTGGACCGACGGCGGGAGTGCGGGGGGACCGCCGCGCTCCCGCCGGGGGTCGTCAGCGTTGGGGCCAGTACCAGAGGGGTTCGTCCAGCGGGCCCTCGCGGCCGGCCACCTCCGTGCGGCCGAATTCCTTCAGCAGGGTGATCGTCCGCAGGTCCACGCGGTGCCGGCGGGTGCCCGCCGCCAAGGCGTCCGCCAGCGGGGTCGCGTGCGTGACCACCACCGTCTGGGTGTCCCGGCTCACCGTGAGGATCAGGTCCGCCAGCGGGGCCAGGAGGTCCGGGTGCAGGCTGGTCTCCGGCTCGTTGAGGACCATCAGCGCGGGCGGCCTCGGCGTCAGCAGGGCCGCCGCCCAGAGCAGGTAGCGCAGTGTCCCGTCGGAGAGCTCGGCCGCGCCCAGCGGGCGCAGCAGGCCCTGCTGGTGGAGCTCCAGCTCGAACCGGCCGTCCCGGTCGGTGACGGAGACCCGGGTGCCCGGGAAGGCCGCCTCGACGGCGGCGTCCAGCGCGGCGTGGTCGCCGATCTCCCGGATCGTCTGGAGCGCGGCCGGCAGGTCGGAGCCGTCGGCGCCGAGCACCGGCGTACGGGTGCCGATGCGCGGGGTCCGGGCGGGTGCCCCCGCGTCCGTGCGGACGTGGTCGTAGAACCGCCAGGACCGCATCCGCTCCCGCAGGGCCAGCAGGTCGGGGGCCAGCTGGGGGTCCGCGAGCTCGCTGAGCATGGAGTCGTAGGGGCGCAGGGCGTTCTGCGTACGGTGCCAGCCGCCGTCCGCCGTCCGCGTCCGTACGGCGGGCCCCGCCCGGTCGGAGAGCAGCGCCGCCGGTCGCAGCACCGGCCCGGCCCAGGTGCACTCGCGCTTGATCTCCGGGTCCAGGGCGAAGAGGGAGTTCGGGACCGGCGCCGGATGACCGAAGTCCACCGCGTAGCCGAACTCGTCCCCGGCGAAGCCCAGCCGCAGGCTGACCGGCTCGCTACGAACCGTGCCCTGGAGCGGCCGGTGCCCCTCGCGCACCGCGCGCCCGACCTTCTCCGGCCCCGCCCACAGCGTCGACGGGAGCCCGCCCTCCCGGGCCAGCGCCGCGATCGCGCCGCCCCGCGCCGAGTCGGCGAGGAGGCGCAGGGAGCGGTAGAGGCTGGACTTGCCCGTGCCGTTCGCGCCGGTCACGACGGTGAGTCGGCCCAGCGGGACGATCAGCTTGCGCAGGGAGCGGTAGTTCTCCACCGCCAGAGTGGTGATCACCTCTCGATGATGCGTGATCGGATCACCGGGCGTCCGCCCCCTCGGTGCCCGCGGCGCCCTCCGCGCCGGTGGTACCGGCGAAGCGGGGGACGGAGGGCGCGTCATCGGGCGGCCCGCTGCCCGCGGCGGCTCCGGCCCGGCCCCGGCGGAACACCGCGCAGGCCAGTGTGACCGCCGCGCCGGCGACCGCCCAGGCGGACAGCACCAGCATGGGGCCGCCCGCGTCGTTGCCCTCGAAGTAGGCGATGGATCGCGCGGCGTACGTACCGGCGCCCGGCGGCAGGGCCGGGCCGATGGTGCTCCAGAACGGCGGCAGCAGCGGGTACGGGTAGGCCCCGCCCGCGCTCGGGTTGCCGAGGACCACGACCAGCAGGATCGCGAGGCCGATGCCGACCACGCCCGCCAGCCCCTGGAAGGCCAGGGTGATGGCGCCGACCGCGAAGACCACCAGGGTGCCCAGCCCCCACAGACCCATGAGCGAGCCGGGCAGCGCGTCGAGCACCGGGCCCGCGATGACCGCGCCGAGCAGCCCCGCGACGACGGCGTACACGAGGAGCGCGCCGAGCCGGATGGCGGCGCGGGCGGAGTTCGCGGGCCGGGCGCCCGCGCTGATGGCGAGGATCGCGGCGCACAGGTAGCCGCCCACGCACCAGCCGACGACCAGGTAGAAGGCGCTCAGGCCGCGTCCGTCGCCGGCGGCCGAGGGGGCCACGTCGGTGACCACGACGCTGCGCCCCTGGCTCTTCTCGACCCGGCCGACGACCTCCTCGATCGCCTGCGCGAGCGAGGCCCCGGCGGCTCCCGCGACCAGCAGCCGGTCGGTCGTGCCGGCCGGGTCGATGATCAGCGCGCCGTCCACGTCCCGGTCGCGGATCCGGGCGACCGCCGCGGCCTCGTCCTCGACCGCGCGGGCGTCGAGCGGTTTGCCCGGCAGGGCGTCGAGCTGCCGCACGGTCCGCTCGGCGACCGGGGCGAGGGGAGCGGTCACCGCGATCGGGATCTCGTGGGGCTTCGGGTGGTGGAAGGCCCCGATGTAGGAGGTGATGAAGGCGAGCTGAAGGGCCAGCACTCCCAGGACCAGCAGGGCTGCCCGGGTGGTCACGGCGTCCTTGATCTCGGCGAGGAAGCCGCCGGACGGACCTGCGTCAGTGCTCTCGGTGGGCTGGGTCATGCCCCCCACGCTCGACGGACCGGCAGCGCGACGCAGCAGGGGCGGGCCGAATGGATGACCGCCGTATGCTCGAACATGTGTTTCGCACACGTATTCGAATTGCTCTATGGTGGGAGACGGGGAGAGGACGGGGGAGCTGTTCGGACCGAGCGAGGCAGGAGGCCGCGGGTGCCTGGTTTTACGCATCTGCACACCGTTTCGGGGTTCTCCGTGCGCTACGGAGGCTCCCACCCGGAACGGCTGGCGGAGCGTGCCGCCGAGCGGGGCATGGACGCCCTCGCCCTGACCGACCGCGACACCCTGGCGGGTGCGGTGCGGTTCGCCAAGGCGTGCGCCGAGACCGGCGTCCGGCCCCTGTTCGGGGCGGACCTGGCGGTGCCGACCGCGGCGGGCGGGTTCGGCCCCGGTGGCGCCGCGGCCGCGGGCTGCGGGGCCGGCGGCTCCGGTACGGTCGGTCGGTCCGGGCGGCCGGGGGGCGGTTCCGGGCCGGCCGGCTCCGGCGCGACGGGCCGATCCAGTACGGGCGGACCCGGTACGGGCGGCCCGGAAGGGACCGCCGGGCCGCGTGCGGGCGCCGGCTCCGGCGGGGCCCACCACTGGCGGCGCAACCCCGGCAGGGGCGGGGCCTTCGTCGACGAGTCCGCTCCGCGGGCCGTCTTCCTGGCCCGGGACGGGGCGGCCGGATGGGCCGAGCTGTGCCGGCTGGTCACCGCCGCCCACGCGGGAGCCGCCCCCGTCGCGACCGCGTCCCCCGAGGAGGAACCCCGGTCGGGCCGTTCCGCCCGGACCGCCGGAGCCCGGCCGGTGCTGCCCTGGGAGGCCCTGCGCGGGGAGGGCGTCCTCGTCCTGCTCGGGCCCGGCTCCGAGGTGGGGCGGGCGCTCGCCGCGGGCCGCCCCGACCGGGCCGCCCGGCTGCTCGCCCCCTGGCGCGAGATCTACGGCGACCGGTTGCGGCTGGAAGCCGTCCACCACGGCCGCGCCGGCACCGGGTCCGGCTCGCTCCGGCTCGCCGCCCGTACCGTCGGCTTCGCCGCCGAGCAGGGCGTCCGGGCCGTACTGACCAACGCCGTCCGCTACGCCGACCCCGGCCAGGGCCGCGTCGCCGATGTCCTCGACGCGGCCCGCCGCCTCGTGCCCGTCGACCCGCGCGGGCCGCTGGACACCGGCGAGCGCTGGCTCAAGGGGCCCGCCGCCATGGCCGAGGCCGCCGACGCGGTCGCCCGGGCGGCCGGTCTGCGCCCGGCCGACGCGCACCGCCTGCTCGCCGAGACCCGGCACACCGCCGAGGCCTGCGCCGTGGACCCCGAGGGCGACCTCGGCATGGGCTCCGTGCACTTCCCCGAGGCCCGGCTGGTCGGCGCGGTCCACCGCAGCGCCCAGCGGGTCCTCGCCTCCCGCGCCTCGGCAGGCATGGTGCTGCGCGGTTACGCGGACGACCGCGCGTACTGGGAGCGGATGCACGAGGAGCTCGACGTCATCGCCCACCACGGCTACGCCTCGTACTTCCTGACGGTCGCCCAAGTAGTCGACGACATACGGGACATGGGCATCCGGGTGGCCGCCCGGGGCTCCGGCGCCGGCTCCCTCGTCAACCACCTGCTCGGCATCGCGCACGCCGACCCCGTCGCGCACGGCCTGCTGATGGAGCGCTTCCTCTCCAGGCGCCGGCGCGTCCTGCCCGACATCGACATCGACGTGGAGTCCGCCCGCCGGCCGGAGGTCTACCGGCGGATCATCGGCCGGTTCGGCGCGGAGCGCGTCGCCGCCGTCGCCATGCCCGAGACCTACCGGGTCCGGCACGCCGTCCGCGACGTCGGGGCCGCCCTGTCGATGGATCCCGACGCGGTCGACCGCCTCGCCAAGGCCTTCCCGCACATCCGGGCCCGCGACGCCCGCGCGGCACTGGAGGAGCTCCCGGAGCTGCGCGACGTGCGCGGGGAGTCGTACGGGAGGCTGTGGGAGCTCGTCGAGGCGCTGGACGCGCTGCCGCGCGGGACCGCCGTGCACCCGTGCGCGGTGCTGCTCTCCGACGCCTCCCTGCTCGCCCGCACTCCGGTGGTGCCCACCAGCGGCGAGGGCTTCCCCATGTCCCAGTTCGACAAGGACGACGTGGAGGACCTCGGGCTGCTCGAACTGGACGTGCTGGGCGTACGGATGCAGTCGGCGCTGGCGCACGCGGTCGCCGAGATCCGGCGCGGCACGGGGCGGGAACTCGACCTGGACGACCCGGCGCAGGTGCCGCCGGGCGACCGGGCCGCCTTCGAGCTGATCCGCTCGGGCGAGACGCTGGGCTGCTTCCAGATCGAATCACCGGGCCGGCGCGACCTGGTGAGCCGGCTCCAGCCGTCGACCTTCGACGACCTGGTGACCGACATCTCGCTGTTCCGGCCGGGGCCGGTGGCCGCCGACATGGTGCGCCCGTTCATCGAGGCCCGGCACGGGCGGGCGCCGGTGCGCTTCCCGCACCCGGACCTGGCCGACGCGCTGCGCGAGACGTACGGAGTGGTCGTCTTCCACGAGCAGATCATCGAGATCGTGCACGTGATGACCGGCTGCGGACGGGACGAGGCGGACCGGGTGCGGCGCGGGCTGTCCGACCCGCGGTCGCAGGAGCGGATCAAGGTCTGGTTCGCGGAGGCGGCGGGCGGGCGCGGGTACCCGGCGGAGGTGATCGGGCGGACCTGGGAGATCGTGGAGGCCTTCGGGAGCGACGGATTCTGCAAGGCGCACGCGGTGGCCTTCGCGGTGCCCACCTACCAGTCGGCGTGGCTGAAGGCGCACCACCCGGCGGCGTTCTACGCCGGGCTGCTGACCCACGATCCGGGGATGTACCCGAAGCGGCTGCTGCTGGCGGACGCACGGCGGCGGGGCGTTCCCGTGCTCCCGCTGGACGTGAACCGGTCGGCGGCCGCCCACCGTATCGAACTGGTGTCCGATGAGGCTCGGGTGTGGGGGCTGCGGCTGGGCCTGTCCGACGTCCACGGCATCAGCGGGGCCGAGGCGGGCCGGATCGAGTCCGGGCAGCCCTACGCCTCCCTGCGCGACTTCTGGGACCGGGCGCGCCCGGGGCGCCCGGTGGCACAACGCCTCGCCCAGGTCGGGGCGCTGGACGCGTTCGGCGCCAACCGGCGCGACCTGCTGCTCCACTTGACGGAACTGCACGGCGCGCAGCGTTCCGCCGGCGTGCGCGGGCCGCAACTCCCGTTGAAGGGCGGCCGGTACACGGCCTCCATCGGGCTGCCCGACCTGACCGACGCGGAGCGGCTCAGTGCCGAGCTGGGGGTGCTCGGGACGGACGCCTCGCGGCACCTGATGGGGGACCACCAGGCCTTCCTGGCCGAGCTGGGAGTGGTCGCGGCCCGGCGGCTGCGGGACGTCGGGCACGGCGAGACGGTCCTGGTCGCGGGCGCCAAGGCGGCGACCCGGACCCCCCCGATCCGGTCCGGGAAGCGGGTCGTCTTCACGACGCTGGACGACGGCACGGGCCTGGTCGACCTGGCCTTCTTCGACGACAGCCACGAGGCGTGCGCGCACACCGTCTTCCACTCCTTCCTGCTGCTGGTACGGGGTGTGGTGCAGCGGCGGGGGCCGCAGAGCCTGAGCGTGGTGGGGGCGGCGGCGTGGAACCTGGCGGAGCTGGTGGACCTGCGGGCGACCGGCGGCCTCGACGCGGTCGCGGCGCGGCTGGCCGCCACCGGTGGCCGGGCCGGCGGTGGGGCGGGCGAGGGCGAGGGCGGTGGCGAGCCGGCGGCGGAGCCGGGCGGGGGCCGGCGGATCCGGCTGTCCACGGGGTACGAGACGAACCCCCGGGCCGACCTGCGGCCGCCGGGCGAGGGCCCCGCGACCGGACGCAAGCTCTGGCACTCCAGCCCCGGGAGCGCGGGATGAACGCGGGTACGGGCGCGAGGGCCGGCGCGGGTACGGGTACGGGTGCGGGCGCGCGCGGGAGCGCGGGCGCGGCGGCCGCTGCGGCCGGTGCGGGCGCGAGCACGGGTGCGGCCCCGGGAGCCGCGGTGATGTGCCTGCGGCTGCACCGGCCCGACGGGCTGCCGGTCGGGGCCCCCGAGTACGCCGGAGTGCTCGCGCTGCTCGGCGGTTTCACCCCGGACGTGCAGGCGCTGCCCCCCGACGCCGCCCTCGCCGACATCCGGGCCGCGCTGCGGTACTTCGGCTGCGACGCCGGCCGGCTGGCCGCCGTGGTCCGGGTCCGGGCCCTGGCGCTGCACGGCGTGGACTGCACCGCCGGGGTGGCCGGGAACCCCATGCTGGCCCGGGCTGCCGTCCGGGAGGCCCGTCCCGGCGGGGCCCTGGTGGTGCCCGCCGAGCCCGACGCCGTACGGGAGTTCCTGGCCGGCAAGCCCGCCACCGCCCTCGACGGGGTCGGCCCCGGCACCGCCCGCACCCTGTGCTCGTACGGCCTGGACTCCGTCGGCCGGATCGCCGCGGCCCCGCCCGCGGCCCTGCGGCGCATCCTCGGTGCCCGGCTCGGCCGCGAGGTGCACGAGCGTGCCCAGGGGATCGACCGGACCCCCGTCCGGCCGGGGGCGGCCGCCCCCGCCGTGGCCGCCGAGCGGGCGTTCGACCGGGACGAGCTGGATCCCGTACGGCACCGGCGGGCGCTGCTCTCGCTGACCGAGGAGCTCGGCGCGAGACTTCGTACACAAGGCGGCCGGGGGCAGGTCTGCCGCACCCTGACGCTCAGCGTCCGCTGCGCCGACCGCACCGTGCTCACCCGGACCCGCACCCTGGCCGAAGCCACCGCGCACTCCGACACCCTGACCGAAGTCGCCTACGCCCTGTACACCGGGCTGGGCCTCCAGCGGGCCCGGGTCCGCGCGCTGGCCCTGCGGGCCGAGGGGCTGGCCCCGGCCGAAGGGGCCGCGCGGCAGCTGAGTTTCGACCCGCAGGACGAGAAGGCGCGCCGCCTGGAGGCCGTCACGGACCGGGTCCGGGTCCGCTTCGGGCCGCACGTCATCGCCCGCGGCACGCTCGCCGCGTAGGTCCGCCGGGCGGCCGGGCGCGAGACACGCGAGTTTTTACCGACGCGTAACTTCCCAGTCTTGCTACCCGCCCGTAATTTAGCGGCAGCAGCTCCCCCTTGTGATCCGGATCACGGGACGAACCCCCACACCCCTCCCCTTGACCCCACCCGCGAGGAGATCACTCGATGCTGCCCTGGAGACGCCTGCTCCGCCCGCTGGCCGTCCTCGTCCTCACCGCCGCCGCGCTCGTCGCCCCCACCGGCGCCGCACAGGCGACGTCCGCTCCCAGCAGCGGCTGGAACAACTGGTCCTGCAAACCGTCCGCCGCGCACCCGCGCCCCGTCGTGCTCGTGCACGGCACCTTCGGCAACTCCGTCGACAACTGGCTCGGCCTCGCGCCGTACCTCGCGCACCGCGGGTACTGCGTCTACTCGCTCGACTACGGGCAACTGCCCGGCGTGCCCTTCTTCAACGGGCTCGGCCCCATCGACAAGTCCGCCGGCCAGCTCGACGTCTTCGTCGACAGGGTGCTCGCGGCCACCGGCTCCGCCGAGACCGACATCATCGGGCACTCGCAGGGCGGCATGATGCCCCGCTACTACCTGAAGTTCCTCGGCGGCGCCGACAAGGTCAACGCCCTGATCGGACTGGCCCCCGACAACCACGGCACCACCCTGCTCGGTCTCACCAAGCTGCTGCCGTACTTCCCCGGCGCCGAGGACCTGATCAGCTCCGCGACCCCGGGCCTCGCCGACCAGATCGCCGGATCCGCCTTCCTGACCAAGCTGAACGAGGGCGGGGACACGGTGCCCGGCGTGCGGTACACGGTGATCGCCACCAAGTACGACCAGGTGGTCACGCCGTACCGGAGCCAGTTCCTCGACGGGCCGAACGTGCGCAACGTCGTGCTCCAGGACCTGTGCGCCGTCGACCTCTCCGAGCACGTCACCATCGGACTCACCGACCGGATCGCCTGGCACGAGGCGCTCAACGCCCTCGACCCGGCCCACGCCGAACGGACCACCTGCGCGTCGGTCTTCGACTGACGACGCGCGGGCGGTCCGCCCGGTGCCACACCGCGAGGTGCCGTGCCGGGCGTCGCGACCCGGTGGACCTTGCCGGTCCCAGCACTAGCCGCCGTGCCGGCCCGTCGTCGTCGCACGACGGCGGGCCAGCCCGAACAGCACGGCCGCGCCCACGACGAGGACGCCGGCCCCGCCGACCGCGATGACCGGGGTGGCGCTGCTGCCGCCGGTCTCCGCGAGGCTCTCGCCCTGCGCGGGCCCCTGCGCACCGACGGGGACGGCGGCGGCCTTCCCGTTGGTCTTCGGGTCGTTGTCGCCGTGGCCGTAGTGCTCCACGGAGGACTTGGCCGCGCCGTCGGCGATCTGCTGGTCCGTCGGGGCGGAGGGCTGCTCGGCGGGCGGGGTGGCCGGCTGCTCCGTCCCGGGCGCGGTGCTCGGCGCCGCGGTGCCCGGCTTCGTGCCGGGACCGGCGCTCGGCTTGGCGCCCGTACCGCCGTTGCCGCCGGTGGAGCCTCCGTTGCCCCCGCTGCCCCCGCTGTCCTTGCCGAAGACAACGTCCGAGCAGGTGTAGAAGGCCTCCGGGCTGTCCGAGCGCTGCCAGATGCTGTAGACCAGGTGCCGGCCGGACTTCTTCGGGACGGTGCCGGAGAACACGTAGTCACCGTTCTGCATGCCCGGGTCGGTGACCTTCGCGAACGGCGCGGCCTCCAGGTCCGACCAGGCGAGCGGCTTCGAAGGGTCGTACCCGTCCTTCGTCACGTACAGCTCGAAGGAACCCCGGTGGGGCGCGGTCCCCTTGTAGCGGAAGGTGTGCGGGCCGGCCGCCAGCGGGCTCGCCGGCCAGTCGGCGCGCGCCAGGTCGAGTCCCTTGTACTTGCTGTTGCCCGCCGAGCACAGCTGCCCGTCCGGGATCAGCTCCTTGCTCCGGCCCGCCGCGTTGGCGATGTTCACCTCGTTCCAGTCGTAGAACGCCTGGGTCCCGCTCGCCGCGACCGCCGCCTTGCACGCCGCCGACTTCGGCGACTCCGGGCCCTCCGCGTAGCACGCCGCCACCCGGCTGACCGGGTCCGTCATCGATCCGTGGGCGACCGCGGGGACGGCGGCGTACGCGGCCACCGCGAGCGGGGCCAGGCCGGCGGCGGCGACACGGGTCAGGGTGCGGGCGGTGGTGGCGGGGGTGCGGCGTGCGGGCACGGTGGATCTCCTTCGGGCACGAGGCAGGGGCGCGCCATGGGGAGGAGCTGGGCGGCGCCGTCCCCAACGGGTCCCGGCACCGCCTCCAGTCCTCCCTGGCCCCGCCAAGCTAGCCCCCGCCGCCCCGTCCACCACCCCCTTGGCGCCCCCGCGGCCGATCCTTAGGGTCCCTTTAAGGAAGGGGTAAGAGGGGGCTCAGGAAGCCGGGTTGTCGGCCGCCGTGGGGCTACCCTCCGAGGATGCAGCGAGCTGAGGTCCTCAAGCGAGTCATCGGCATCCTCACGGAGGCCCAGGAGATCCGCCGAGCGGCGGAGGCCGGCGAGGACGACTCCGGCCCCGACACGGAGACGAGCGTGGTCACCAACCTGCTGAACGAGATGCTGCCCTCGATCAGCGTGCCGGCCGACGCCTCCCCCCAGCAGGTGGCCCGCCTGGTCGCGGAGGCGCTCGGTCCCGCCCTGCAGACCATGGTCGCCGGCTTCAGCCTGGCCTTCACCAGCCTCGCCATCGCGCACGACGACGGCCGGACGGACGTCACGGCGATCGAGGTGCTGCAGAAGCTCGCACTCGAAGTGGAGGCCGGCTACTTCGACGAGGACTGACGCCCCCGACCGCCGTCGCGCGACCCGCTACGCGAGGAGGGCGGGCAGGCCGGCCGGGGTGCGGGCCTGGTCGTCCAGGGCGTCGAGGGCGCGCACGGCCTGGGCGGCCGCCTCCGGGTCGCTGGTGGCGAGGCCGCTCGCGGCGAACTCGTCCTCGTCCAGCCGCAGCACGCGGGAGCCGTCCGCCGAGACCCACAGGTCGAGGTCCAGGTCCTCCACGAGGATCTCGCCGCTGCGGATCACCGCCGGGCGCGTGACGTCGCAGTACCAGCCCTTGAGGACGCCGTCGCCGGTCCACACCTCCTTGACCGCGTACCAGCGCGTCCGCCAGAAGTGCTCCACGAACACGTCGCCCGGCTCGAAGCGCACGAAACCGAAGTCCCGCACTCCCTCGGCCGCCCAGGGGGCGCGTACCGAGATCCGGTCGCCGTCGTCGGCGACGGCCGCCGCCGGATACCGGATCTTGACGCGTCCCGCCTTGACCAGAACGACGGTCAACTGCTGCCCGCTCATCGTGCCCCCAGCTTCTTCGTCCAGCGCGTCTCTGTCGCGCAGACCTCGTACCCGAACGCCTTGTTGATGGCCAGCATCGGCCCGTTGCCCGTGTCGTTCCCGGTGAACGCCTCCGTGTACCCGGCCGCGCGGGCCCGGTGCAGCGACACCGTCTTGGCCAGCTTGGCCAGGCCCCGCCCCCGGAAGGCGCGCAGGGTGCCCGTCATGGCCGAGCCGTAGCGGGCGGCCCCGTCCGTCTCCGCCGCGCTGAACGCCGCCACGGCGCCGTCGACCAGGACGACGGCGGTCAGGTCCCGGTCGAGTGACGGGTGGCGCCAGGTGTGCCGGAGCCAGTCCTCGTAGTCGTCGAGTTCGGCCCCGACGTCGCCCGGTTCGTCGGCGGTCGTCTCCGCGTCGGCCTCGAACAGCGGGCGCGGGTCGGCGGCGAAGGCGGAGCCCGGCCGCACCTCGACCCCGGGCGGCAGGGCGCCCGGCAGCGGGGGCAGCGCGGCGGTCGCGAGGTCCAGCCGGAGGAAGTGCGCGGAGCGCCCCGGGCGGTAGCCGCGCCGCTCGGCGAAGGCCCGGTGGGCGGGCTCGTCCAGCACCCAGGCGTACGTGTCCGTCGCGCCCCGGGCGGCGAGGTGCTCCTCGGCGGCGCGGAGCAGGAGGACGCCCGCGCCGAGACCCCGGTGCGCGGGGTCGACGTACGCGTTGACGAACGACAGGCCGGGCTCGGGGCTGTCGTATGCGATGCCGACCTGGGCGGTGCCGATGACCAAGCCGTCGCCGGTTTCGGCGACGAGGAGGCGGTAGTGCTTGTCGGGGTGGGCGCAGGACACCTCGAAGGCGACCGACTTCCCGGTGGTGATCACGAACGGCAGCGCGGCGCGGCGCACGCGGACGACGGCCTCCGCGTCCCGGGGGTCGCCCGGGCGGAGGTCGCGGATGAGAACGGTCATGGGGACGACGCTACGTTCGGGTGCGTGCCCGGCGCCTCCCAATTAGCCGCCGATGGGGGACAATCACCCCCGTGACCTCGACGAACCTGAAGATCGCCATCGACGGCTCGGCCGGCTCGGCCGCCCCGTACGAACAGCTGCGCGCGCAGATCGCGGACCGGGCCCGGTCGGGCAGGCTGCCGGCCGGCTTCAAGCTGCCGACGGTACGGGGGCTGGCGGAGGACCTGGGGCTCGCCGCCAACACCGTGGCGAAGGCGTACCGGGCGCTGGAGGCGGACGGGGTGGTCGAGACGCGCGGCCGCAACGGCACGTTCGTCGCGGCGGCCGGCGAGGGCGCCTCCCGGGAGGCGGCCGCGGCGGCCCAGACGTACGCGGAACGCGCCCAACGGCTGGGCCTGACCCGCGCGGAAGCCCTCGCCGCGGCCACGGAAGCCCTCCGCGCCCGGTACGCCGCCCAGTAACGGGCAACACCCCCAGCACGGTCCGCGGCCCGGCGGTCCCGAGGGGCCGGGCGATCCGAGGGCGCGGGCGAATCCAGCCCCGCCGGCGTTTGAGGCGCGGGTCCGGGCAGAGCCGGCGGCCCCGCTACCGGGACCGTCCCCGACCGGCGGCCGCCCCCGCCCGGAGCCCCCGCCGCCCGTACCCCCGCCCACCGCCGGAGGCTAGAGGTACAGGCCGGCCTCCGCCGTGTGCGGCTGCGGCGGCAGCACCGCCGCCGGCCCCGTACCGCGCCGCAGGGCGAACAGCTCCGCCAGGCTGGCACCCTCGCGGGACACCCCCTCGTCCGTGCCCAGCCAGTCCACCGCCTCCCGGTGGGTCAGCCGGCCGACCTCGATGCGGGCCAGGCAGCGGCCCGGCCGGACCACCGCCGGGTGCAGGCGTTCCAGGTCCTCGTTGGTGGTGACGCCGACCAGGACGTTGCGGCCCTGCCCCAGCAGACCGTCCGTCAGGTTCAGCAGCCGCGACAGCGCCTGCCCCGCCGTGTGGCGCGCCTCGCCGCGGATCAGCTCGTCGCAGTCCTCCAGCAGCAGCAGCCGCCACCGCCCCTTGGCCGTCCCCTCGTCCTCGCCGATCGCGATGTCCATGAGGTATCCGACGTCGTTGAACAGCCGTTCCGGGTCCAGGACGCAGTCCACCTGGCACCAGTCCCGCCACGAGCGCGCCAGCGTCCGCAGCGCCGAGGTCTTGCCGGTGCCGGGCGGGCCGTGCAGCAGGAGCAGCCGCCCCGCGATGTCGTCCGGGGTCACCTTCATCAGCCGGTCCATCGCCCCGGCCACCGGCGCGGTGTAGTTGGGCCGCACCTCGGCCCAGGTCCCCGCGGCGATCTGGCGGGTGGTCCGGTACGGGCCGCGCCGCGGGGAGACGTACCAGAAGCCCATCGTCACGTTCTCCGGCTGCGGTTCGGGGTCGTCCTGCACCCCCGCGGTGGCCTCGCCGAGCACGTCCGCGGCGAGGTCGTCGCTGACCGCCGTCACCGTGACGTCCGCGCCCCGGCTCCAGCGGGACACGAGCATGGTCCAGCCCTCGCCCTCGGCCAGGACGGCGCTGCGGTCGCTGTCGCGCGCCGAGCGCAACACGCTGGCCCCCGGCGGCAGCAGGCTGGCCCCCGCCTTGACCCGGTCGATCGAGACGCTGTGCGAGTACGGCTGCTCGCCGGACGCGAACCGGCCGAGGAACAGCGCGTCGACGACGTCCGACGGTGAATCGCTGTCGTCGACGTTGAGCCGGATCGGCAGCGCGTCATGCGGGTTGGCTGGCATGGCGCCCATGATCCGGCACACCGTGCGCCCGTGCACCCGTGTTTCCCCGGAACGAGTGCCGGGAGTCCCTCTTCAAACGCGTGAGGGCGTGAAGGTTCGGACCGCAACCCGCCGCGAAACATTCTTGGCATGGACACTTCCACACGTCCCCGGCTCCTTGTACCACGGACTCAGGAGTAACCCCCACAAGGAGCCGCATCCCCATGAGCATGAGACTGACGCGCTTCGCTGCCCTGACCTCGTCCCTGTTACTCGCCGCGGGCGCCGCCCTGTTCGGCGCGGGCCAGGCGGCCGCCGCCCAGGCCGACTTCGGATACGTCGCCCTCGGCGACTCCTACTCCTCCGGCGTCGGCGCCGGCAACTACGACAGCGGGAGCGGCAACTGCAAGCGCACCCCCCGCGCCTACCCGGCCCTGTGGGCCGCCGCCCACGCCCCGCAGACCTTCTCCTTCACCGCCTGCTCCGGCGCCCGTACGGGTGATGTCCTCAGCGGCCAGCTCGCCCCGCTGAACTCCGGTACCGACCTGGTCTCCGTCACCGTCGGAGGCAACGACGCGGGATTCTCCGACGTCATGACGACCTGTGTGCTCCAGTCGGAGTCCACCTGCGTCGGCCGCGTCAACCAGGCCAAGGCGTACGTCGACTCCACCCTGCCCGGCCAGCTCGACCAGGTCTACAACGCCATCGACAGCCGCGCGCCGAACGCGCGCGTCGTCGTCCTCGGCTACCCCCGCTTCTACAAGCTGAACGGCACCTGCACCGCCGGCCTCACCGAGGGCGAGCGCGCCGCCATCAACGGCGCCGCCGATCACCTCAACGCCGCCATCGCCAAGCGCGCCGCCGACCACGGCTTCACCTTCGCCTCGGTCGCCGGAGCCTTCACGGGCCACGAGATCTGCTCCGGCAGCGCGTGGCTGCACAGCGTCAACTGGCTGAACATCGGCGAGTCGTACCACCCCACCGCCGCCGGACAGTCCAGCGGCTACCTGCCGGTCTTCACCAACGCCGCCTGAACGGACGGCGCCGCGGGACTCCGCGGGACCGGACGAGGAGGAGACCCCTGCCGGGGTCTCCTACCCCAGCAGCAGCCAGCCGAGCGCGCCCACCGCCAACAGCAGGAAGACCACCCCGACGGCGAGGACCAGCACCGCCCGTCCCGGCCGCGGCGCCGGATCGCGTCCCGCGTCCCCGGCGGGCGGGCGCGGGGGCGGCGCGGGCTCCGCGGGCGCGTTCCCCCGTACCCCGCGCCGGGCGCGGCCCCCGCCGTCCCCGTCGCTCCCGTTCCCGTCCCCCCGCTCGGGCGGGCGGGGCGGGTCCGCCTCCGGGGCGCCGGGTCCCGACACCGGTCCGCCCGAGGCCCGTACGGCGCCGCCCGCGCCCACCACCCGCAGCATCCCGGCCGCCTCCGCCGCCGACAGCCGCCCGTCCGGGTCCTTGCGCAGCAGCCCCTCCAGCACCGGTCCCAGCGGCCCGGCCCTGCGCGGCGCCGGCGCTCCGCCCTCCCGTACGGCCCGCAGCGTGTCCGACCGGGTCGCCCGGCGGAAGGGCGAGACCCCCTCGACGGCCAGGTACAGCAGCACCCCGAGCGCCCACAGGTCCGATCCGGGCCCGGGGTCGCCCCCCGACACCCGCTCCGGCGCCAGGAATTCGGGGGAGCCCGCCGTCCCGCCCGCGGCGGTCGACCCCGGGGAGCCCTCCGGGACCGCGACCCCGAAGTCGCTCAGCAGCACCCGCCCGTCGTTGGCGAGCAGTACGTTGCCCGGCTTGACGTCCCGGTGCAGCACCCCCGCGTCGTGCGCGGCGCGCAGAGCCGCCAGTACCTGCTCCCCGATGTGCGCGGCCCGCTGCGGGGGCATCGGGCCCTCCGCCTCCAGGACCTCGGCCAGCGACAGCCCGCGCACCAGCTCCATCACGATCCAGGGCCGCCCGTCCTCGGAGGCCACGTCGTGGACCGTGACGACCCCGCGGTGCGAGATGCGGGCCGCCGCCCAGGCCTCCCGCTCCAGCCGCCGGTACATCCGCCGGAGTTCGGCCGCCTCCAGCCCCGCCGGTGCCCGTACCTCCTTCACGGCGACGTCGCGGGACAGGACCTCGTCCCGGGCGCGCCACACGAGGCCCGTCACTCCGCGGCCGAGCGGCTCCAGCAGTCGGTAGCGGCCCGATATGACACGATCGGCCCCCGATTCCCCGCCGGTGTCGCGCACGTCACTCCCCATCCCACTCACACGAGCCCCCTCCGCGTGTCCCGGCGCGGCGTGCCCCTGTGCGCCCCCGCGCACCCTCGGGTCACCGGTCGATCACTCCAAGTTAGCGCAGCGGGCGGGAAGTGGCGCCCGTCGTGACGTGACTTGCACCGACAGTTCCGAGCCTCTCGAAACCTGTGCGGAGAGTAACGGTCGACTTCGCTGAGTAACCGTCAACTCCCCGTCGCCACAGGGGTAATTCACACCACCGGGATACCCGGGGGCGACGCGGGGGCGATAGGGTTAACCTGCCCGGGCCGGGTGCCCTCGTACGGGTGGGGAGAGAACATGGAACAGATAGCAATGCGCAGCAGGCCGCCTCGCGTGCCTGCCATCACCTGCGGCAGCGGTGCGACCAGCTCGCGCCTCGACCGCCATCTCGCCGTGCTGGGCGGACCCGCCGTCCCGCACCGGGAGGCCGCCGAGGCGACGCTGCTGATGCGCGAGCTCACCTCCCGCGACCACACGCACCGCCTGCGGAGCCGGAGCGCGCGCGTCTCGCTCTTCGCGCCGCTGCGTCGCCTGCGTCGCACGCTCTTCGGCAGCCGCCGCTCGTAACTGCCCCCGCGACGAGGCCGTTCACCTGCGGCCCCGGCACCTCCGGCTCCCCGGCCCTACGCGACCACACCATCCCGGCGCAGTGCTGCGATCTGCTCGTCCGACATCCCCAGGGCGTGCAGCAGGGCCCCGGTGTGCTCGCCCAGCGCGGGCACCGCACCCATGTGCGGTGCCGCGCTGTCCGGCAGTCCGATGGGCGGCAGCAGCGCCCGCAGCGGACCGGCCGGTGAACCCACCTCCCGCCAGCGGTCGCGCGCCGCCAGCTGCGGATGCCCCGCCAGTTGGGCCACCGAGTTCAGCCGCGCGCACGCGATGCCCGCAGCCTCCAAGCGTCCGATCGCCTCGTCCGCGCCCAGCAGGCCCAGCGCCCGTGCGACCACCGCGTCGGTCTTCTCGCGGTTCGCGGTGCGCGCCGCGTTCGTCGCGTACGCCGGGTCCCGCGCCAACTCCGGTACATCCAGTACCTGTTCGGCGAGACGACGCCACTCGCGGTCGTTCTGCACCGACAGCAGCACCCGATCCCCGTCGGCCGTCGGGTAGGCGTCGTAGGGTGCGATCACCGCGTGCGCCAGCCCGGTCCGCACGGGCTGCCGACCGCCGTGCATCGTGTGGTGCAGCGGGTGCCCCATCCACTCGGCGAGCGCGTCGAGCATGGACACCTCCACCCTGCCCCCGCGCCCGGTGGTCCCGCGCCGCAGCAGCGCGGCGAGCACACCGGAGAAGGCGTACATGGCCGCCGCGATGTCCGCGGCCGGGATCCCCGCCTTGACGGGCTGCTCCGGGGTGCCGGTCACCGACACCAGCCCCGCCTCGCACTGCACGAGCATGTCGTAGGCGCGCTTGTGGGCGTACGGGCCCTGCGCGCCGTAGCCGGACACGTCCACGGCGACCAGCCTCGGGTAACGGGCGCAGAGCGCTTGCGAGTCGAGCCCGAGCCGGGCGGCGGCGCCGTGCGCGAGGTTCTGCACGAAGACGTCGGCGCCGGCCAGCAGGCCGTGCAGGACCTCCAGCCCGCGCGGGTCCTTCAGGTCGAGCGCGATCGACTCCTTGCCCCGGTTCGCCCAGACGAAGTGCGAGGCCAGGCCGTGCGCGGCGGTGTCGTAGGCGCGGGCGAAGTCGCCGCCGTCGGGGCGCTCGACCTTGATCACCCGGGCGCCGAGGTCGGCGAGCTGGCGGGTGGCGAAGGGGGCCGAGACGGCCTGTTCGACGGCGACGACGGTGAGTCCGTCCAGGGGGAGGGGCTCGGGCTGGTGCGTGTCAGTGCTCATGACAGCCGTGCCTACCCGGTCCGGCGGCTCCTGTCACCCCGTGGGGGTGAACGCCGGGGGCGGAAGCCTCGGTGTCGTGCGCGACGGCCGGACCCCTGCGGCCCGCTCAGCCCCGACCGCGCGCGAACCGGCGGGTGGCCAGGGGGACGAACACCGCCAGGAGCAGCGCCGACCACAGCAGCGCCCCGGCGACCGGATGCGCGGCGGGCCAGGCCGCCCCGGCGGCGGCCTGCCCGCCGGCGTTCCCGCACAGTGCGCGGACGGCGGTCGCGACCGCGCTGATCGGGTTCCATTCCGCCACGCCGCGCAGCCAGCCGGGCAGTCCGTCGGTCGGCAGGTAGGCGCTGGAGAGCATCGGCAGCACGAAGGTGGCGCCGCCGAGCTGGCCCGCCGCCTCCTCGCTCCGGCTCAGCAGCCCCAGGTACGTGCCCACCCAGGCGGTGGCGAAGCGGAACAGCAGCAGCACGCCGAGCGCCGCCAGCGCGCCGGGCAGTCCGCTCTCGATCCGCCAGCCCATGGCGAGCCCCACCAGCATCAGCGGGACCATCGAGACCCCGGTGGTCAGCAGGTCGGCGCCGGTCTGTCCGAGCGGGACGGCGCTGCGGCTCATGGGCAGGGTCCGGAACCGGTCCATCACCCCCCGGTGTGCGTCCTGCGCGGCCGTGAACAGGCCCGTCATCAAGCCGTTCGCGGCGGTGGCGGCGAGCAGTCCGGGCACCAGGAACTCGCGGTACTCGGTACCGGGCATGGCGAGCGCGCTGCCGAAGACGTAGCCGAAGAACAGCAGCATGGTGATCGGCATCGTCTGCGTGAGGATCAGCAGGGCCGGGGCGTGCCGGGCCTTCTGCAACTGGCGGACGAGGACGGCGCTCCCGTCGGTCAGCAGGGTGCTCATGCGGCGTGCTCCTTCGCGGCGGTGGCGGTGGCGGGGACGGTCCCGTCGGCGGTGCGGACCCGGGTGAGGCGCAGGAACACCTCGTCGAGGGTGGGCGGGCGCAGGCTCGCGTCGGTGACCGGGACGCCCGCACCGTCGAGCTCCCGGACGATCCGCGGCAGGGTGAGCCCCGGGTCCAGCACGGTCACGCCGACGGTGAGGCGTTCTGCGTCGAGCACGGGCCGCCCGCCGGTGAGCCGGTCGAGCACGGCGGCGGCGCCCGCCAGTGCCTCCGCCGCCGGGACGGTGACCTCGGCGTGGGCCCCGATCCGCGCCTTGAGTTCGCCGGGGGTGCCGGTGGCGACGGCCCGGCCGCGGTCGACGACCACCACGTCGTCGGCGAGGCGGTCGGCCTCCTCCAAGTACTGGGTGGTGAGCAGCACCGTGGTGCCCTCGTCGGCCAGCGCCCGTACCGCCGTCCAGATGTGGTCCCGCGCCGCCGGGTCCAGCCCGGTGGTGGGTTCGTCGAGGAACAGCACCTGGGGCCGGACGATGAGGCCGGCGGCCAGGTCGAGGCGCCGGCGCATGCCGCCGGACCAGGTCCCGGTCACCCGGTCGGCCGCGTCGCCGAGACCGAAGCGCTGCAGCAGCTCGTCGGCGCGGGCCCGGCCCGCGGAGCCGCGCAGTCCGGTCAGCCGGGCGAAGAGCCGGAGGTTCTCACGGCCGGTCAGATCCCCGTCCACGGAGGCGTACTGGCCGGTGACGCCGATGGCGCGGCGGACGGCGGCCGGCTCCCGCGCGACATCGTGGCCCGCGACGAGGGCGCGGCCGCCGGTGGGCGGCGAGAGGGTGGTGAAGATCCGGACGGCCGTGGTCTTGCCCGCGCCGTTGGGGCCGAGGAGGCCGCAGACCGTGCCCTGGGGCACGGCGAGGTCCAGGCCCCGCAGGGCGTGGACCTGACCGTAGCTCTTCTCCAGACCTTCACTAAGTACAGCGTACGTAGTTGTCATGCAGCGCACCCTACCTCACTACGTACGCCGTACGTAACTAGGATGGTGGGCGAGACGGACGAAGGTGATGAGCGATGACACCCAGCGGGCGCCCCGCTGAACCCGAAGTGATCTGGGCCCGCCCGCAGCGGGCCGGTCGCGGGCCCCGGCCCGCGCACAGCCGCGAGTCGATCGCGGCCGAGGCGGTGCGGATCGCCGACGCGGAGGGGATCGAGGCCGTCTCCATGCGGCGCGTGGCGGCCGGGATCGGCGCCGGGACGATGTCCCTGTACAACTACGTGCCGCGCAAGGAGGACCTGTACGAGCTGATGGTCGACGCCGTCAGCGCCGAGTACGAACTGGCCGCGCCGACCGGTGACTGGCGGGCCGACCTGCTCGCGCTCGCCCGCCAGACCCGGGCACTGATGCACCGGCACCCGTGGCTGCCCCGGCTGCTGAGCCCCGTCTACGGCTTCGGCCCCAACGCCCTGCGCTACCTGGAGCACAGCCTGGCCCTGCTCGCTCCGCTGGAGGCGCCGGACGGGGAGAAGCTGGAGCTCGTCGCGGCCGTCAACGGCACGGTGGCCACGTACGTGGCGGGCGAGCTGGCGCTGGCCGAGCGGGCCCGCTCGCTGCCGTGGAGCGAGGCCGAGGAGCACGCCGTACGGGCGGCCTGGCTCGGGTCGCGCCTGGCCACCGGGCAGTACCCGCGGCTCACCGCGGCCCTCACGGGCGCGCCCGCACCGGCTCCCGACGCGGGGCCGGCGGGGGGAGGGGCTCCGGTGGCGGCGCCGGCCGTCGAGTCCGTGCCCGGTGCGGGACTGGACATGAGCGCGGTCTTCGACCGCTCCCTGGCCCGGCTGCTGAACGCCTGGGGCTGACGGCGGACCGCCGCGGACCGGGCGGTGTGCGGGCGGGGCGCGCTACAGCAGCGCGAACTGCCCGCCCGGGCCCTCCTCCTGGTGGTCCAGCACCGAGGCCGGGCGCCGGGCCCAGCGGGGCGGCGGCAGCACCCCGGCCGCCCGCAGCTCGGCCACCGGCAGGGCGGGGCCCGGCTCGAAGGCCGCCCGCTCGGGAGCCAGGTCCGCCAGCAGGGCCAGGGTGGTCACCAGGGCCGCCAGCTCCGAGGTCCAGTGCTGCGGCCACCGGTCCGGACCCAGCGCCTCCAGCCCGTCGGCGTCCGGTCCCCGGTGCGCGACACGGGCCGCGAACCAGGCCTCCAGCACCCGTGCGCCCAGCGCCTCGTACGCCCAGGCACCCGGCGGCACGGGGGAGACGGTACCGCTCCCGAGGGTCAGGGTCTCGCTCTCGGCGTCGTAGTCGAGGGCACGCGGCCACGCCGTGACCGCGGAGCGGACGTACGGCCGGCGGCCCCCGGGCAACCGCGGCGGTTCACCGCCGCGCGCCCCGCGCAGCTGGACGCGCAGCAGCCGGTGGCCCAGCTCCAGCCCGGCCCGCCAGCGCTCGGGGTCGGCGGCGAGCGGGACCTCGTGGCCCCGGGGGCCGGATCGGCCCGCCGCGAGGATCCAGCACAGCACGTCCTCGGGGGTGACCCGGCCGCCGTGGCGCCCGCCGAGCAGGGGCAGCAGGCCGGGGGCGAGGTTCGGCTCGGCGCCGCCGGGGCGCCGGTGGAGCGGGCGGATCCGGCCGAGCCGGCCGGCCGGGAGGTGGGAGGTGACCAGCAGGTCCGGGGTCTCGACCAGATACAGCTGGTGCTCGTCCCGGACCCGCCAGAGCTCCGGACGGGCCCTGTCGATCAACCGCTGGTCGGGCAGCAGCCACTGCTCGTCGAAGGGGTCGCGGAGCACCCGGACGGGGTCGGGGAAGGGCCCGGGGGCGTCCGCGAAGCGGGCGGTGGCGGCCGGGCGCCGACCCGGCAGCGCGGCCGCGCCCGCGGCCGGCGTACGGCTGCGACTGGGCCGGAACAGCCGGTCCCGCTCGGCTCCCTCGGCGCCGGTCAGCGCCGTCCAGCGGGCGCGCAGGGTCCCCGGATCGGGTGCGGCCACCCAGTCCCGGCCCAGGCGCAGACCGCCCACGGCCCAGGGCATCAGATCGTCCAGCAGCGGGTTCGGCACGGGTGCGTCAGCGCTCACCCGGCCGATGGTAGCGACGGGCCCGACGGCCGGGCCGCCCCGAGGCCGAAGAGCTACGCTCCTTGTAGAGGCGGGTGCGCGGACGCGCACGCGTGCCGACCGAGGAGACGGCCATGAGTCAGTACGACGAATACTCGACTCCGTCGCAGGCCGAGGGCGAGCGGCTGGACGAGGACATGGACGAGCGCCAGAAGCAGCAGCGGCACCCCGACACGATGCGGACCACGCCGTCCCAGGCCGAGGGCGAGCGCGGGGCGGAGGCCGAGGGGGAGCGCCGGACGGAGGGCGACGAGCCGAAGGAGTAACCGCCTCGCGCCGGGCCGCGACGGCGGCGACACCGGGCACCGCTTGAGGTGTTCTGCCGGGGCGGGCCGGTGCGGCGCTTGAACGTTCCGCCGGTCGGTGCGATGCGAGGCAGGTCCCCGCCCGCGCTCGGGCTCAGTGCGCGTCGACCGTCACCGTGAAGGAGAACCGGTCGCCCCGGTACCGGATGCGTGCCACGTCCACCACCCGGCCGTCCTCGTCGTAGGTCACGCCCGTGTAGTGCAGGATCGGGCTGAGCAGCGGGACCTGGAGCAGCTCGGCCGTCTCCGGGTCGGCGAGCCGGGCCTCGACCGTGTCCGTGATCCGGCTGATGCGCACGCCCACCACGTCACGCAGCACCTTGGTCATCGGCCAGCGTTCGAGATCGGCCGGCTCCACCGCGGCGGCGAACTCCGGCAGGACCGCGTTCTCCGCCCAGTTGGTCGGCTCCCCACTCTCGGGGTCGCGCCGCAGCCGTCGGTACGTGACCACTTCCGGTGTGTCCGGGAAGTACTCCAGCAGCTCCCCGGACACGGCGGTCCGGCCATGGCCCAGCACCGTCGTGCGCTCGCCCGACTGCTGGGCCACGATCGCGTCGACCGAGCCCAGCAGCCGCACCGGCGCGCTGCGCAGCGCGCCCGGTTCGATGAACGTGCCGCGCCGCCGGTGCCTGCTGATCAGCCCCTCGCCCTCCAGTTCCTTGAGCGCCTGCCGCATGGTCAGCACGCTCACCCCGTAGTGCTCGGCCAGCTGCTCCTCGGTGGGCAGGCGCAGCGAGTCGTCCGGGGTGCGCCCGAGTATCGAGGCGCGCAACGACTGTGACACCTGGTACCAGAGGGGCAGCTTCCGGTTCAGCACCAGCGAGTCGGGGGCGAAGGCGGTCACGGATGGTTCTCCGAACGGCTGGGCAGGGGTGGCGTGCGGCTGATGCAGGCTATGCGGAGCGGGGTCAGGCGCGGAAGTGGCGCTGCAGGCCGCTCCACACGTCGTCGTAGCCGCGCTGGAGGTGCTCCGCGCCGACGGCCTGGGAGGTGGAGACGATCGGCCACCGGGTCTCGAACATGAAGGCCAGGCCGTCCTCGATCTTCTGGGGCTTCAGCTCGGCGGCGCTCGCCCGGTCGAAGGTCTCCCGGTCCGGACCGTGCGCGGACATCATGTTGTGCAGCGAACCGCCACCGGGGACGAAGCCCTCGGCCTTGGCGTCGTAGGCGCCCTCGATCAGGCCCATGTACTCGCTCATCACGTTGCGGTGGAAGTACGGCGGGCGGAAGGTGTCCTCGCCGACCAGCCAGCGCGGCGCGAACACCACGAAGTCCACGCCCGCCAGCCCGGGGGTGTCGGAGGGCGAGGTCAGGACGGTGAAGATCGACGGGTCGGGGTGGTCGTAGCTGATCGAGCCCAGCACGTTGAAGCGGCGCAGGTCGTAGACGTACGGGACGTGGCTGCCGTACCAGGCGACGACGTCGAGCGGGGAGTGGTCGTAGGTCGCGGCCCAGAGGTTGCCGCAGAACTTGTTGACCACCTCCGTGGGGCGCTCGCCGGCGGCCGGGTCCTCGTACGCCGCCACCGGGGCCCGGAAGTCCCGCGCGGCGGCGAGGCCGTTGGCGCCGATCGGGCCCAGGTTCGGCAGCTCGAAGGGCTGGCCGTAGTTCTCGCAGACGTAGCCGCGGGCGGGGCCCTCCTCCGTGTCGAGGAGCTCCACGCGGAAGCGGACGCCGCGCGGAACGAGGGCGACCTCGCCGGGGCGGGCGGCGAGCAGGCCGAACTCCGTGCGCAGGAGCAGTCCGCCGCGCTCGGGGACGATCAGCAGCTCGCCGTCGGAGTTGCTGAACACCCGGTCGGTCATGGAGGTGTCGGCGGCGTAGAGGTGGATGGCCATGCCGGCGCGCTGGGCCGCGTCGCCGTTGCCGCCGAGGGTCCACAGGCCGGCCAGGAAGTCGGTGCCGGGGGCCGGGTCGGGCAGGGGGTTCCAGCGGAGCCGGTTCGGGTCGGCCGGAGCCTCGGTGAAGGGCGCGGTGCGCAGGGCCCCGTTGTCGATCCGGGCGAAGGGAGGATGGGCCGCGGAGGGGCGGATCCGGTAGAGCCAGGAGCGGCGGTTGTGCGTGCGCGGCTCGGTGAAGGCGCTGCCGCTCAGCTGCTCGGCGTAGAGGCCGAGGGGGGCGCGCTGGGGCGAGTTCCGGCCGAGGGGAAGCGCGCCGGGGACGGCCTCCGAGCTGTGCTCGTTGCCGAAGCCGGTGAGGTACGTCAGTGCCTCCGCCGTCTTCCTGGCCTGCTCGCTGCCGGCCTGCTCGCTCATGGGCTGCTCCCGCTCCGTCGAAGGAATCCTATGGGTGACAGTAGGATTCCGCGGCCCTCGCGTCAACGGGGAGATTCCCGCGCCGGGCGGGGCGGGCCGGCCCCGACGGGGCAGCGGCCCGGCTGCGGCTCGGCCGCAGCCCGGTTTCCGCTCCGGCTGGGGACGGCCACGGGGGATTCGTGCACGGGGGGCTCACAAAAGATGAACAATGCTCTACTCTCACGCGCATGTCGTGGACCCGCAGGTTCCCTGCCGTGCCGGCGGCGCTCCTCGCCGCCCTTCTCGCGTTCCTGTCCCTCCTCGTCGCCGCGCCCGCCGCGCGCGCCCACGAGGAACGCCCCGTCACCTTCCCGGACGGCTCCGGATCCGTGCCCGAGTACCGCCCGGCCGAGCCCGACCTGATCGTGTGCAAGACCGACCGGCCCGCCTTCGAACGCCGGATATCCGGCTTCCCGGACGAGCTCAAGCAGCGCAACCTCGCCCTCTACGAGCGGTGCGAGAAGAACGGGTTCCGGCACCTCCAGGAAGCCGTCGACGCCGTCGACCGGCCCGGGATGAACATCGCGATCCTTCCCGGTCTCTACGAGGAGGAGCCCTCGCTGCCCGCTCCGACCGGCGAGTGCGCGGCCCTGAAAGCCCCCAACTCCTCGCTGGGGTACCAGATCCTCAGCTACGAGCAGCAGGTCCGGTGCCGCCACAACCAGAACCTCGTCGCCATCCTCGGCAAGACGAACCTGCAGATAGAAGGCACCGGAGCCACCCGGCTCGACGTGATCGTGGACGCCAAGTACCAAAAGTTGAACGGCATCCGGGCCGACGGCTCCAACGGCATCTACTTCCGCAACTTCACGGCGCAGCGCACGACCTTCAACTCGCTCTACGTCCTGGCGGGCGACGGGTTCGTCATCGACGACGTACTGACCCGGTGGAACGACGAGTACGGCTTCCTGACCTTCGCCAGCGACCACGGGCTGTACAAGAACTGCGAGTCGTACGGGAACGGCGACTCGGGCATCTACCCCGGCAGCGCCTCCAACATCAACGAGGGACGGGGCTACGAGGTCCCGCGCTACTCCATCGAGATCACCGGCTGCCGCAGCCACCACAACATGGTCGGCTACTCCGGCACCGCGGGCGACTCCGTGTGGGTGCACGACAACGAGTTCGACCAGAACATGGGCGGCGCCTCCATGGACAGCGCCTTCCCCGGCCACCCGGGGCTCCCGCAGAACCACGCCAAGTTCGAGCGGAACCTCATCCACGACAACAACCAGGACTACTACCGCCACGTCGCGGACGGCACCTGTGCCAAGCCGCCGATCGAGCGCGGCTACGAGCGCGGGGTCGTCTGCCCGCAGATCTCCATGCCACCGGGCACCGGCATCATCACCGCGGGCGGCAACTGGAACCTGTACGAGGACAACTGGGTGTACGGACACCGGCGCGCCGGCTTCTACCTCAGTGCCGTCCCGGCCTTCATCCGGGGCGAGGAGGCGTGGGACAAGCAGACCGACACCTCCCACTACAACCGGTACGCCGCGAACACCCTGGGCAAGGACCGGTCCGGAGCCAGTCGCCCCAACGGCATGGACGTGTGGTGGGACGGCCAGGGCCGCGGCAACTGCTGGCAGGCCGGACCCGACGGTTCGAGCCCCGGCACGGTGCCGCAGTGCGGCGAGCGGCGCGGTGACGTGTCGGGAGCCTCGGCCCGGCTCGTCGGTGAACCGGTGAAGTTGGTCCAACTCCTCGTCTGCGCCGACTACAGCGTCCAGGCGCGCAAACTGCCGGCCGGCTGCGACTGGTACGGCGCGCGCGGCATCGAGCGGGTGGAGACCCAGCTCGCGCTGGCCGTCGCGGCGGTCCTGCTGCTGGTCGGGGGAGTGCTGTGGTGGCGCCGGCTGCGCGGCACCCGGCTGGGCACGGCGGCCTCGCTGCTGGGCCTCGCGGGACTGGCGCTGGACGTGGCCGGTTCCACGACGGGGCTGGTCCCCACCTTCGTACCGGCCCTGGCGCTCCTGCTCCTCGGCCTGTGGTGGACGGGCGCGGGTCTGGCCCTGCGGCCCACGCGCCCCTGGTTGGCCCGCCTGACGCTGCTACTGGCCGGGCTGACCCTGCTGGACGCCTTCGACAAGGCGGTCCTGATGATCCCCTGGACCCCCCTGAGCCCCGCCTGGGTCCGGGCCCTCGTGGCGGTCGCCTGGGTCCTGTGGTCCGTCGTTGCCTCGGCCCGCCCCACCCCCCGCCCGACCGCCGCTCCCACCCCCACTCCCACCCCGCCCCTCTCCACCCCCACCGCATGACCACCCCCACCGCATGACCGCCCCCGCCCCACCCCGCCCGCCGCAACCGGCGTCGCCGAGCCCCGGACCAGTCCGGCCGCCCGGCGGCCCGGCGGGGCCGGCCGTCCGGCTCACCGAGCGCCGGGCGGGGCGCGCCCTCGGATTCGCTCGTTGCGAGCTGCGCCGCCCGTTGGGCCTGTCGACCCGGTCCGCTTCACCCCCCCGCCGGCCGGCGGCACGGGGAGGCCCGCCCCAGGACCCGCCCGCCGCAAGCGGCGTCGCCGACTCCGGTCCGGCCCGCGCGGCCGGTGGAACGGCGAGGCTCGGCCCGAGCACGAGCCCCGCACGGGCGGCCCGGCCGGAGCGCGCTTTCCGGCCGTATCGATCATTGGAGGCCAGTTGTGACCGTGCGTCCCGACCGCCGCGTCGCCTGCGACGTCTGCGGGACAACGCCGCCCGTGCGCCGCAGAACCGCACGGCGAACCGCCCGCACCGCCGCGCTGCTCGCCCTCGCCCTGATCCTCGCCGGGGGCGCGGCGACCGGCTGCGGTGGGCGGGCCACCACCCACCACAAGCCCGGTACCACCCACGAGCAGGCTTCCGGCACCGTCGGCACCCTGCTCGCGACCGATGACGGCGCGGGCCACCGGCTCCGCGAGGTCCCGGCCGAGGGCGCACCGGAGGTGCGGCTCACGGTCCGCCCGGACTCCGAGGACGGCTGGAACCTCCAACTGGACGTGCAGAACTTCCGCTTCACCCCCGACAGCGCCGGCGGCGCCGCGCTCCCGGGGGCGGGCCACGCCCACCTGGAGATCGACGGCCGCAAGACGGCACGGCTGTACGGCCCCTGGTTCCACCTGCCCGCCGCGCAGGTGCCCGAGGGGGCGCGCACCCTGACCGTCGGCCTGTACGCGGACGACCACACCGCCTGGGCGGTGTCCGGCAAACCGATCGAGAACGCGGCCCAGCTCCCCGGCCCCGCCCCGGGCCGGTCCGGCGGCCACAGCCACAACGGCACCCCACCGCCCGCCTCGCCTGCCCCGCAGGCCTCGGGGCAGGCGCCGGAACAGGCGGACCGGACAGTGACCGTCAGTGTCCGGGACGGCAAGGTCAACCCCGCGCCCACCCGCACCGAGCTCAAGCGGGGCGAACGCGTTGCCCTGCGCGTCACCAGCGACCGCGCCGACACCTTGCACGTCCACGGCTACGACCAGGAACTCGCCCTGCCCGCAGGCCAGGAGGCCACCCTGATCCTGACCGCGGACCGCACGGGCCTCTTCGAGGTCGAGACCCACGAGTCCGACCTCCTCCTGACCCAACTCCTCGTCCGGTGACCCCGCCCCGTGCGGCTTCACCTCACGCAGTCACGCCCGAGGGTGCCGGGCCCCTAAGAGCCAAGCCGCACGAAGCCCCGCCCCGCGCGAACAGGTCCGACGCAGCCGCGTGCAAGGAAGCCGCACCTCCCGACGCCACGTCCCGAGGGGCCGCGCCTCAGCGAGCCGTGACCCGTGACGCCACGTCCCAGGGGGCCGCGCCCCAGCGAGCCGCACCCCGCGAAGCCGGGTCCCCGGGGACCCCGCCCCGCATCGCCGCGTCCCGGGGGACCGCACCCCGAAGGACCCCGCCCCGCGGCCCCGCGCCGCGCGGGCCCGGGTCCCGTGCCCGCCTCGTCCTGGAGTCCGGACTCGGGCCCGAGTCCGGGGTGTCGGGGCGAGGTCGGTGCGGGGCATCGTTTCGGGAGGGTCGGTGCTGAGCCCCTCCGGGCCGGGCCCCCGACCGGGCGCCGGGGGCGGCGGACGCCAGGACGTGGTCCCTCACCTGGCCGATCCGCTCACCACCCTCGCGCACGGGATCGGGTCCCGGCACGACCTCCCGATATCGCCCTTCTACGCCTTCGCCGGTGCCTTCGCCGCGTTGTTCGTCTCCTTCCTCGCACTCGGCCTGCTCTGGTCCAGCTCCCGCTTCCGCGGCGACCGTTCCGGGCTCGCCCTGCCCGCTGCCGTCCGGCGGGTGGCCGACGCGCCGGCCACCCGTACCGTCCTGCGCGGACTCGGACTCGCCGCCGCACTGGCTCTGCTCCTGCACCTCCTCCTCGGTCCCGACGACCCCGCCCGCAACCCCGCCGCCGGCGCCGTCTACGTCCTGTTCTGGGTCGGACTCGTCCCCGTCTCCCTTCTCCTCGGCCCCGTCTGGCGCCTGGTCAACCCGCTCCGCACCCTCCACCGCCTCCTCGCCCGAGCCCCGCACCGCCCCGGCCCCCACCCCCGCCGGCCGGTCCGCACCCTGCCCGCCCGCCTGGGGCAATGGCCCGCCGCTGCCGGACTGTTCGGCTTCACCTGGCTCGAACTCGTCGCTCCCGATCCCGCATCCACCACCACCCTCCTGATCGCCCTCACCGTCTACGCCGCCCTCCAGCTCCTGCTCGCCGCCCTCTTCGGCGAGCGCTGGTTCGACGAGGGAGACGCATTCGAGGTGTACTCCGCCCTCCTCGCCCGGCTCTCCCCTCTCGGCCGCCGCGACGACGGCCAGTTGGTCCTGCGCAACCCCTTCCACGGACTCGACGCGACGCCCGAGCGGCCCGGACTCGTCGCCACCGTCTGCGTCCTGCTCGGCTCCACCGCCTACGACGGCTTCTCCGACAACCCCGCGTGGATCAACGCCGTACAGACCTCCCCCCTCGGCCGCACCCCCACGGCCACGCTCGGACTTCTCGCTTCCGTCGCCCTCGTCGCCACCCTCTACTGCCTCTGCGCGGCAGCCACCCGACTCGTCAGCGGCCCGCACCCCGGCCCGCTGACCGCCTTCGCGCACTCACTCGTGCCGATCGCACTCGGCTATCTCGTCGCCCATTACTTCTCCCTCCTGGTAACCGAAGGACCACGCACGGTAAGCATGGCACTCGGCACTGACAACGCCCCCGAATCCGCTCCACCACTGGCCCCCGGCGGCCTCGCCGCCCTCCAGGTCCTCGCCGTCGTCACCGGCCATGTGCTCGGCGTCGTCGCCGCCCACGACCGCTCCGTACGGCTCTTCCCGCCCGCGAAGGCGGTGGCCGGCCAACTGCCACTGCTCGCGCTGATGATCACGTACACCATCGGAGGACTGAGCCTCCTGCTGAACTGAGAACGGAGGAGCGGCATGATGGACCCCGTGCCTCCCGCCCACTCCCTGCGCCGTACTCCCGTCCAGCAGCGCAGCGCCGACCGGCTCGCCCGGATCCTCGACGCCTGCGCCGAGCTCCTGGACGAGACCGGGTACGAGAACCTCAGCACCCGCGCCGTCGCCCTGCGTGCCGGTGTGCCGATCGGCTCCGTTTACCGGTTCTTCGGCAACAAGCGGGCCATGGCCACCGCCCTCGCGCACCGGAACCTCGACCGCTACGCGGACGGCATCGCCGACCGCCTCGCCGGACTCCCCGCCACCGACTGGCGGCCCGTCGTGGACGCCGTACTGGACGAGTACCTGGCCATGAAGCGCACGGTCCCCGGCTTCGCCCTCGTCGACTTCGGGGTCCCCGCACCGCCCGCGGAGCGGCCGGCGGCCGACCCCAACCACCTCGTCGCCGCGCGCCTCACCGAACTCCTCGGCGGCCACCTCGGACTGACCCCGGACGCCACGTTGGAGCGGGGGGTCCTCGTCGCGGTCGAGGCCACCGACGCCCTGATCCAGCTGGCGTTCCGGAGCGATCCGAACGGCGACCCCGGCATCGTCGCCGAAACCCGCGCCATGATGCAGGCCTACCTGGCGCGCTTCCTGGACTGAACCGCTCCGTGCCGGCCCCGGCCCGTCCCCGTGCCGGCCCCGGCCCGGAGGGGCGCGCCCGCCACGCGCCCGCACCGCCTCGTACCGCGCGCGGGCAGACTCTCCGTCCAACCCCCTCCCCACCGTCCCTACCGGTCGGTATGCTCAGTGCGCCCGCGTGCCCGAGCCGCAGCCTGTCGCCCTGGAGGGCCCATGCCCCGCACCGCCCTGCGCATCTGTCCGCTCTGCGAGGCCACCTGCGGCCTCACCCTCACCATCGAGGGCAGCGCCGTCACCGGCGCCCGGGGCGACCGCGACGACGTCTTCAGCCGCGGATTCATCTGCCCCAAGGGCGCCGCCTTCGGCGCCCTCGACGCCGACCCGGACCGGCTGCGCACCCCCCTCGTCCGCAAGGACGGCCGGCTCCAGGAGGCCACCTGGAACGAGGCCTACGACGCCATCGCCGCCGCCGTCCCCTCCCTCGTCCGGGAGTACGGGGCCCAGTCGGTCGGCGTCGTCCTGGGCAACCCGACCGTCCACACCATGGCCGGCGCCCTCTACCCGCCGCTGCTCGTCAAGGCCCTCGGCACCCGCAACCTCTTCACCGCCAGCACGCTCGACCAGATGCCCAAACACGTCTCCAGCGGCCTGCTCTTCGGCGACCCCTTCGCCATCCCGGTCCCCGATCTGGACCGTACGGACTTCCTCCTGCTGATCGGCGCGAACCCCGTCGAGTCCAACGGCTCCCTGTGCACGGCCCCCGACTTCCCCGGCCGGCTCAAGGCCCTGCGCGCCCGCGGCGGCACCCTCGTCGTCGTCGACCCGCGCCGCACCCGCACCGCGCGGCTCGCCGACCGCCACCTCGCACCGCGCCCCGGCAGCGACGCGCTGCTGCTCGCCGCTCTGGCGCACACCCTGCTGACCGAGCGGCTCACCGCCCCCGGGGCGCTGGAGGAACAGACCGAAGGATTCGGGGAACTCGCCGGCGCGCTCGCGAGTTTCACTCCTGAGGCCGTAGCACCCGCCTGCGACCTCACGGCCGCCGAGATCCGCACCCTCGCCCGCGATCTCGCAGCCGCGCCCACCGCCGCCGTGTACGGGCGGCTCGGCAGCAGCGCCGTCGCGTACGGAACCCTCGCCAGCTGGCTGGTCGACGTACTGAACATCCTTACCGGCAACCTCGACCGGCCGGGCGGAGCCCTCTTCCCGCTCCCGGCCGCCGGACCGCGCCCGCGAACCGCCGGGCCCGGGAAGGGCTTCACCCTCGGCCGCTGGCACAGCCGGGTCAGCGGCCACCCCGAGGCCAAGAGCGAACTGCCCACCGCCGCCCTGGCCGAGGAGATCGAGACCCCGGGGGAGGGCCGGATCCGCGCCCTGATCGTCATCGCCGCGAATCCGGTCCTGTCCGCCCCGGACGGCCGACGGCTCGACGCCGCCCTGGCCGGACTCGACTTCATGATCAGCATCGATCCCTACCTGAACGAAACCTCGCGCCACGCCCATGTCGTGCTGCCGCCGCCGCCGCCCT
This sequence comes from Streptomyces sp. NPDC055254, assembly GCF_053606025.1. Lineage (NCBI taxonomy): Bacteria > Bacillati > Actinomycetota > Actinomycetes > Kitasatosporales > Streptomycetaceae > Streptomyces > Streptomyces sp. NPDC055254. Next base: position 96,214 of record NZ_JBSGQV010000014.1, read on the forward strand.
CGCAGAGCGGGCACCACGACTTCGCCTTCAACGGCTTCGCCATCCGCAACCAGGTGCGCTACTCGCGGCCGGCCGTCCCCCTGGAGCCGGACCGGCTCGACGAGTGCGAGATCCACGCGCGCCTGGTGCTGGCCGTCTCCGGCATGCACGGCACGGCGGGACCGGAAGCCGTCGACGAACTGGCCATCAGCGCGGCTCTCTCCCGGGAGACCACCGATCCGGGCTCACCCCTGCACGGGCAGGACCCGGTGCGCCTCGCCGGCCTGCTGACCGGGGAGAACGGCCCGGAGCGCCGGCTCGACCTGATGCTCCGACTCGGGCCGTACGGAGACCTGTTCGGCGCCGCTCCCGGCGCCGAGGCCGGCACGGAAGGGGGAGACGTCTGCCTGCAGCAGCTGCTCGCGCACCCGCACGGCATCGACCTGGGCCCGCTGCGGCCCCGGCTCCCGGGCGTGCTGAAGACCCGCAGCGGCAGGATCGAGCTGCTCCCGGACCCGATCGCGGCCGAGCTCCCCAGGCTGCGCGCGACGCTCGCCGACCGCCCCGCCGCCCTGGTGCTCGTGGGCCGCCGCCACCTGCGGTCCAACAACAGCTGGTTGCACAACGTCCCGGCCCTCGTCGGAGGTTCCAACCGCTGCACCCTGCAGGTCCACCCCCTCGACGCCGCCCGGCTGGGCCTCACCCACGGTGGTCGGGCCCGGGTCACCGCGGACGGCGGGAGCCTGGAGGTACCGGTCGAGGTCACCGACGCCGTGCGCACGGGCGTCGTGAGCCTGCCGCACGGCTGGGGCCACGACCGGCCCGGGACCCGGCTCTCGGTGGCCTCCGCCGAGCCCGGCGTGAACGTCAACCAGCTGCTCGACGGCACCCGGCTCGACCCGCTGTCCGGCACGGCGGTGCTCAACGGCTTCCCGGTCGAGCTCGCACCACTGCTCTGAGCTGGGGTTTTGCTCGTATTGCTCACGGTCGGACGTCTTGTTGGCCCCGGGAGGCGGCGCCTACGTTCCCAGCATGCTGACCTTCCTCGGCTTCGCCATGATCGCGACCTTCCTGGTTCTGATCATGATGAAGAAAATGTCGCCCATCGCGGCGCTCGTCCTCATCCCCGCGCTCTTCTGCGTGTTCGCCGGACAGGGCGCGCAGCTCGGCGACTACGTCATCGACGGCGTCGGCAAGCTCGCGCCGACCGCCGCCATGCTGATGTTCGCCATCGTCTACTTCGGCGTGATGATCGACGTCGGCCTCTTCGACCCGATCGTCCGCGGCATCCTGCGCTTCTGCAAGGCCGACCCGCTGCGGGTCGTCGTAGGCACCGCGGTCCTCGCCGCGATCGTCTCGCTCGACGGCGACGGCTCCACCACCTTCATGATCACTGTCTCGGCCATGTATCCGCTGTACAAGCGGCTCGGTCTGAGCCTGGTGGTGATGACGGGCGTCGCGGCGACGGCCAACGGCGTCATGAACACCCTGCCCTGGGGTGGCCCCACCGCGCGCGCCGCCACCGCCCTCAAGCTCGACGCCGCCGACATCTTCGTCCCGATGATCCCGGCCCTCGCCGTCGGTCTGCTCTTCGTGTTCGTGCTCGCGTACGTCCTGGGACTCAAGGAGCGCCGCCGGGTCGGCACGCTGGCGCTGCCGTCGGACGGGGCCGCGGACACGGGGGACGAACCCGGGCGCGTGGGCGCCTCCCGGACCGTACTGGTCACCGCCGGTGCGCCCGCCGCCGACGTAGCCACCCGGGCCGGCGCCCCGGCCGGCGCCACGGCGGACTCCGCGGCCGGCGCCCCGGTCGGCGCGAAGGCCGCTGCGGAGGTCCGCGCGCAGGCCGACACGCAGGCCGACACGCAGCCGGGTGCGCACGCAGGGGTGCCGGGCGGATCGGCCGGTGGTGGCGGTTCCGAAGGCTCCGCCGGTAGCGGACCCGCCGTCGCCCCCGCCCCCACGCCTGCTCCCGCCCCCACGCCTGCTCCCGTCGCCGCGGCCGAGGACGGCGGATTCCAGGGCCTCGACCCGCACCGCGCCACCCTGCGGCCCCGCCTCTACTGGTTCAACGCCGGGCTCACCGTGGCCCTTCTCGCCGCGATGATCATGGAGCTGCTGCCCATCCCGGTGCTGTTCCTGCTCGGCGCCGCCCTCGCCCTCACGGTGAACTTCCCCCACATGCCCGACCAGAGGGCCCGCATCGCCGCCCACGCAGACAACGTCCTCAACGTCGCCGGCATGGTCTTCGCCGCGGCCGTGTTCACCGGTGTGCTCACCGGCACGGGCATGGTCAAGCACATGGCCGACTGGCTCGTCGGCGCCATCCCCGAGGGCATGGGACCGCACATGGCCCTGGTCACCGGCCTGCTCAGCCTCCCGCTCACCTACTTCATGTCCAACGACGGCTTCTACTTCGGCGTCCTGCCCGTCCTGGCCGAGGCCGGGGCCGCGCACGGGGTCTCCCCGCTCGAAATCGCCCGCGCGTCCCTGGTCGGGCAGGCGCTGCACATGTCCAGCCCGCTGGTTCCGGCCGTGTACGTCCTCGTCGGCATGGCCAAGGTCGAATTCGGGGACCACACCCGGTTCACCGTGAAATGGGCGGCTCTGACCTCATTGGTGGTGCTCGCGGCAGGGATGGTTTTCGGCATCATCTGATGCCCGTGCCCCTGGCGCGCAGAAAACTACCGACGCTAGTTTGTAGGGTGTCCGCGAGGTCAGGTCTACGCGCTGGTGCGTGCTCGGGAGGAACGTCATGAAGGCCCACGACGGGATGTACATCGGCGGGGAGTGGCGGCCCGCGGTCGGCCGCGAGCGGATCGCGGTCGTCAACCCCACCGACGAACAGGTCATCGCCGAGGTCCCGGCCGGAACCGCCGAGGACGTCGACGCGGCCGTGCACGCGGCCCGGGCCGCCCTCCCCGGCTGGGCGGCCACGCCCCCGGCCGAGAGGGCGGCCCTGATCGGAGCGCTGAGCGGCGTACTGGCCGCTCGCAAGAGCGAGATCGCCGAGGTCATCACCGCCGAACTCGGTTCCCCGCTCGGCTTCGCCGAGATGATCCACGTCGGATCGCCGGTCGCGGTGTCCGCCTCGTACGCCGAGCTGGGCGCCACCTACGCCTTCGAGGAGCGGATGGGGAACTCCACCGTGCTGCTGGAGCCGGTGGGTGTGGTCGGGGCGATCACTCCCTGGAACTACCCGCTGCATCAGGTCGTTGCCAAGGTGGCACCCGCTCTCGCCGCCGGCTGCACCCTCGTCCTCAAGCCGGCCGAGGACACCCCGCTGACCGCGCAGCTCTTCGCCGAGGCCGTGCACGAGGCGGGCGTCCCGGCCGGAGTCTTCAACCTGGTGACCGGTACGGGCCCGGTCGCCGGTCAGGCGTTGGCCGCGCACGAAGGGGTCGACCTGGTCTCCTTCACCGGCTCGACCGCCGTCGGTCGCAAGATCGGTGCCACGGCGGGCGCCGCCGTCAAGCGGGTCGCTCTCGAACTGGGCGGAAAATCGGCCAATGTCATCCTGCCCGGGGCCGACCTGGCCAAGGCCGTTACGGCGGGCGTGGGCCACGTCATGAACAACGCCGGCCAGAGCTGCAACGCGCTCACCCGGATGCTCGTCCACCGGGACCAGCACGAGGAGGCCGTGGCGCTGGCCGCCGCGGCCGTCGCCAAGTACGTCACCGGCGACCCCCGCGACCCGGCCACCCGCCTCGGACCGGTCGTCAACGCCAAGCAGCACGAACGCGTGCGGGGATACATCGCCACGGGTATCGAGGAGGGTGCCCGCCTCGTCGCCGGCGGCCCCGACGCGCCGCACGAGCGCGGGTACTTCGTCGCCCCGACCGTGTTCGCGGACGTCACGCCCGACATGACCATCGCCCAGGAGGAGATCTTCGGTCCGGTCCTGTCGATCCTCCCGTACGAGGACGAGGAGGACGCCCTGCGCATCGCGAACGGCACCGTCTACGGCCTGGGCGGCGCGGTATGGGCGGCGGACGAGGAGACGGCCGTCGCCTTCGCGCGCCGCATGGACACCGGGCAGGTGGACATCAACGGCGGCCGTTTCAACGTGCTCGCGCCCTTCGGCGGTTACAAGCAGTCGGGCGTCGGCCGCGAGCTGGGCCCGCACGGCCTGGCCGAGTACCTTCAGACGAAGTCCCTGCAGTTCTGAGCGCCCGCACCACCGGCCCCACCCGGCGGCGTCGCCTCACCGGCGGCGCCGCTCACCGGTTCCACCCGTCCCACCAACGGTCCCGCCCCACCGGCTCCGGCACTGGCTCACCGGCCCCACCGGCGCGCCGCCGCCGAACGTCCACCCGCCCCGCCGTGACATCCACCCCCCGCACCCCGCCCCAGTACCTCAGCCTGACAAGACGGAGACGACGATCATGGTCCGCGCCGCCATCCTGCCCGCCGTCGGAGCCCCTCTGGAGATACGGGAGATCGTGCTGCCCGAGCCCGGCCCCGGCCAGGTGCGGGTGAAGCTCGCCGCCGCCGGGGTCTGCCACTCCGATCTCTCCCTCACCAACGGCACCATGCGGGTCCCTGTCCCCGCCGTCCTCGGCCACGAAGGCGCGGGCACCGTCCTCGCGGTCGGCGAGGGCGTCACCCACGTCGCCCCCGGCGACGGGGTGGTGCTCAACTGGGCCCCGTCCTGCGGGGAGTGCCACCACTGCACCATCGGCGAGGTCTGGCTCTGCGCCAAGGCCCTCACCGGCGTCGGCGCCGTCCACGCGCACGACGCGCAGGGCACCGAGCTGCACCCCGGGCTGAACGTGGGCGCCTTCGCCGAGGAGACCGTCGTCGCGGCCAACTGCGTACTGCCCGCGCCCGCCGGCATCCCGCTCCCCGAGGCCGCCCTCCTGGGCTGCGCCGTCCTCACCGGCTACGGCGCCGTCCACCACAGCGCCCAGGTCTTCCCGGGCGAGTCCGTCGCCGTCTTCGGCGTCGGCGGTGTAGGCCTGGCCGCGCTCCAGGCCGCCCGGATCGCACAGGCGGGCCCGATCGTGGCCGTCGACGTGTCCCCGGCCAAGGAGGAGCTGGCCCGCGCGGCCGGAGCCACGGACTTCGTCCTCGCCTCCGACACCACCGCCAAGCAGATCCGCGCGCTCACCGGCGGGCAGGGCGCGGACGTCGCCATCGAGTGCGTCGGGCGGGCGGACACCATCCGCGGAGCCTGGGAGTCCACCCGGCGCGGCGGCCGCACCACGGTCGTGGGGATCGGCGGCAAGGAACAGCAGGTCACCTTCCACGCCCTGGAGATCTTCCACTTCGCCCGCACCCTCACCGGCTGCGTCTACGGCAACAGCGACCCGGCGCGCGACCTCCCGGTGATCGCCGAACACGTCCGCGCCGGCCGTCTCGACCTCGGCGCCCTCGTCACCGACCGCATCACCCTCGACGGCATCCCGGCCGCCTTCGAGGCGATGCTCGCGGGCAAGGGAGGCCGCTCGCTGGTCGTCTTCTAGTGCCACAGCACTAGGCCCTCCCGGCCCGGTCAGCGGAGCCCCCGAGGCCTCGGTCCCCGCAGGTTCCCGGGCCCCTGCGGGCGCCGGAGCCCCGGGCTCGCTCGGGCTTTCCCGGCTCCCGGTCCCTACGGGCCCTCCTGGCCCTCCAGCGCCTCGTACTGGAGGGCCAGTCCGTCCAGGAGCGCCGTCAGGCCCGTCTCGAAGGCGCCCTCGTCCACCTCGCGCCGGCGGTCCGCCAGCAGATGGGCTCGGCCCAGGTGCGGGTAGTCGGCCGGGTCGTATGCCGTCTCGTCGTCGACGAAACCTCCCGCGAACGAGGCCACCGCCGAGCCCAGGATGAAGTACCGCATGAGCGCGCCGATCCGGGTGGCCTGCGCCGGCGGCCAGCCCGCCGCCGTCATCGCGCCGAACACGGCGTCCGCCAGGCGCAGCCCGGCCGGCCGGCGGCCCGGTCCGCGCGCCAGTACCGGAACGATGTTGGGGTGGTCGGACAGGGCGTCCCGGTAGGAGTGCGCCCAGGCGTGCAGTGCCGCCCGCCAGTCCCGGCCGTTCGCCGGGTCGGTGCGGTCGCTCACGCCGCTCCGGTCGCTCACGCCGCTCCGGTCGCTCTCCGCGCCGCTTGCCGGGCCGCAGGCCGGGCCCTCGAACATCGACAAGTCGACTCGGGCGCTCACCGCGTCCGCGACGGCCTCCAGGATTTCGTCCTTGGTCCGGAAGTGGTTGTACAGCGAAGGCCCGCTGACCCCGAGGGCGGCCGCCAGCCGTCGCGTGGAGACCGCCTCCAGTCCCTCCGCGTCCACCAGCGCACCCGCCGCCTCGACGATGAGGCTCCTGCTGAGAAGAGGCTTGCGCGGTCTGGCCATGCGCCACATAGTAGGGCCTGGCCGAGATAAACTACCGGCGCTAGTTAAAGCGCCTCCGGAGGTGCCCGGTGAATCTGGAACTGAGCGAGGAACAGGCCGCGGTGCGCCGGCTCGCACGGGAGTTCACCGAGCGCGAGGTCGTCCCGTACGCCGCCGAGTGGGACCGCGCCGAGAGCGTCGACCGGGCGATCGTGAAGAAGCTCGGCGCGCTCGGCTTCCTCGGCCTGACCGTCCCCGAGGAGTACGGCGGCTCGGGCGGCGACCACCTCGCCTACGTCCTGGTCACCGAGGAGCTCGGCCGGGGCGACTCCGCCGTGCGCGGCATCGTCTCCGTCTCCCTCGGCCTCGTCGCCAAGACCATCGCCTCCTGGGGGAGCGAGGAGCACAAGCGCGCCTGGCTGCCGCGCCTGTGCGCCGGTGACGCGCTCGGCTGCTTCGCCCTCACCGAGCCCGGCACCGGTTCCGACGCCGGCAACCTCACCACCCGCGCCGTGCGCGAGGGCGACGGGTACCTGGTCAGCGGCAGCAAGATGTTCATCACCAACGGCACCTGGGCCGATGTCGTGCTGCTCTTCGCCCGCACCGGCGACGAGCCGGGTCACCGCGGGGTCTCCGCCTTCCTCGTCCCCACCGACAGCCCGGGACTGTCCCGCCGGGAGATCCACGGGAAGCTCGGCCTGCGCGGGCAGGCCACCGCCGAGCTGACCTTCGACGGGGTCCGCGTGCCGGCCTCCGCGATGCTCGGCCCCGAGGGCAAGGGGTTCTCGGTCGCCATGTCCGCGCTGGCCAAGGGGCGGATGTCGGTCGCCGCCGGCTGCGTCGGCATCGCCCAGGCGGCACTGGACGCGGCCGTCGCGTACGCCGCCCAGCGCGAACAGTTCGGCAAGCCGATCGCCCACCACCAGCTCGTGCAGGAGCTGATCGCCGACATATCCGTGGACGTCGACGCCGCCCGGCTGCTGACCTGGCGGGTCGCCGACCTCATCGACCGGGGGCAGCCCTTCGCCACCGAGTCCTCCACCGCCAAACTCTTCGCCTCCGAGGCCGCCGTGCGCGCCGCGAGCAACGCCCTCCAGGTGCACGGCGGTTACGGGTACGTGGACGAGTACCCGGCCGGCAAGCTGCTGCGCGACGCCCGCGTGATGACCCTGTACGAGGGCACCAGCCAGATCCAGAAGCTGCTCATCGGCCGCGCCCGCACCGGGGTCTCGGCCTTCTGACAGCCGGCCCGGACCCGCCCCGGCCCGCCCGGACCCGCCCCGGCCGCCCGGACCCGCCCCGGTCCGCCCAGGCCAGCCCCCGGCCCGCCCAGGCGGCCCGCCCCCGACCCCACCGCCCCGAAGGCCGCCCGGCTGAGTACCGGGATGAGTACGCACACGGATGCCCCCCGGACCGCCGCGCCCGATGCTCAACCCATGAACGAGACACCGGTCAAGCAGCAGAACACGGGGGCGTACTACGGCCAGGCCGTCGCCTCCTTCGGCATCGCCGGCGGCGCCGTGGCCGTGGGGATCTACAACCTGGAGGTGGACGGCTGGGTCCGCGCCTTCCTCGGCATCGCCGTCCTGTACCTCACCACCTCCGCCTTCACCCTCGCCAAGGTGATCCGCGACCGCCAGGAGGTGGGCCGGATCGTCAGCCGGGTGGACCAGGCGCGGATGGAGAAGATGATGGCGGAGTACGACCCGTTCGCACCGAAGTAGCCGACGCGCGAGCGCTAAGCGCTTGCTCACCCTCCGGTAAGGTGGTCACTTCGACACGGCGAAGAGGGTGAGTGAGCGATGGACAGCGCGGAGGAGACGGCCGCCGGGTACCAGCCGTGGTCGGAGGTCACCCCCGACGCCGCGCGGCGGCTGCTCGTCGCCGCCGTGGACGCCTTCGCCGAGCGCGGCTACCACGCCACCACCACCCGCGACATCGCGGGCCGGGCCGGCATGAGCCCGGCAGCGCTCTACATCCACTACAAGACCAAGGAAGAGCTGCTCCACCGGATCAGCCGGATCGGCCACGACAAGGCCCTGGAGATCCTGACGACGGCGGCCGACGGTCCGGGCGGCGCCGCCGACCGGCTCGACGCCGCGGTGCGCTCCTTCGTCCGCTGGCACGCGGCCCATCACACCACCGCGCGCGTGGTCCAGTACGAGCTCGACGCTCTCGCTCCGGAGCACCGCTCCGAAATCGTGGCACTGCGCCGGCGGAGCGACGCCGCCGTGCGCCGTATCCTCGCCGACGGCGTCGCGGCGGGGGAGTTCGACGTCCCCGACGTCCCCGGCACCACCCTCGCCGTGCTGTCCCTGTGCATCGACGTGGCCCGCTGGTTCAGCGCGGCCGGGCAGCGCACCCCCGACGAGGTCGGCGCGCTCTACGCCGACCTCGTGCTCCGGATGGTGGGAGCCCGCCCCGGCGCCACCACCGCCCGGCGGCGCTGACCCGGCCCCGCCCCGCACGCGCCCCCGTACCCGTACCCGCCCCTCGCATCCGCCGCCCGCGGCGCGCGGTTCAGAAGTAGTAGCGGGACACCGACTCCGCCACGCACACCGGCTTGTCGCCGCCCTCGCGCTCCACCGTCACCGTGGCCGTCACCTGGATGCCGCCGCCCGCCTCCGTGACCTCCGTGATCACGGCCGTGGAGCGCAGCCGCGACCCGACCGGCACCGGCGCCGGGAAGCGCACCTTGTTCGTCCCGTAGTTGATGCCCATGCGCATGCCCTCGACCCGCATGACCTGCGGCACCAGGCTGGGCAGCAGCGACAGCGTCAGATAGCCGTGGGCGATGGTGGAGCCGAAGGGTCCGCCCGCCGCCCGCTCGGGGTCCACATGGATCCACTGGTGGTCTCCGGTGGCGTCCGCGAAGAGGTCGATCCGCTTCTGGTCCACCTCCAGCCACCCGCTGGGGCCGAGCGGCTCGCCGATCCCGGCGTGCAGCTCCTCTGCGGACGTGAAGACCCTCGGCTCGGCCATGCCCTGCTCCTGCCTGTCGCGGACGAATAAGCGCTTGCTCAGCATGCTGGGGGCCGTGGGCGTCTGTCAACGGACCTCCGACTAGGCTCGGTCGGGTGCCGCAGATTCCCGAGAGAGTCCACGAACTCACCGTCGGCCAGCTGTCCGCCCGCAGTGGTGCGGCCGTCTCGGCGCTCCACTTCTACGAGACCAAGGGCCTGATCAGCAGCCGGCGAACCTCCGGCAACCAGCGCCGCTACACCCGTGACGCGCTGCGCCGGGTGGCCTTCGTACGGGCCGCCCAGCGCGTGGGCATCCCGCTGGCGAGCATCCGCGAGGCGCTCGCCCAGCTCCCCGAGGAGCGCACGCCCACCCGTGAGGACTGGGCCCGGCTGTCGGAGGCCTGGCGCGCCGAACTCGACCAGCGGATCAGTCAACTGGGGCGGCTGCGCGACCATCTGACGGACTGCATCGGCTGCGGCTGCCTGTCGCTGCGGACCTGCGCGCTGTCCAACCCGGACGACGTCTTCGGCGAACGGATCACGGGCTCGCGGCTGTAGCCGCCGCGACCAGCTCCGCGTTCGAGCGGGCCGGGCGCCCGTCCGGCAGCAGCAGTAGGTCCCCCACGCCGGTACGCACCCCCGTACCGCACCGCGCGGCGAGCCGCAGCACCGGCCAGGCGGCGCCCTCCCGCCCGTACGGCAGGCCCCCCACCGCGGCAGCCCGCGCAGCCCCGCCACCGGCTCGGGGTCGGCCACCGCCGGCTCGGCCGCGAGCCGGACCCCCCGGGGATCGCGCACCGGCCAGGCCAGGAACCGCGCCGGAGGTTCCGGTCCGGCGGGTCCTCCCAGCCGTACGACGGCGTCCACCGCCACCCCCGCGCCATGAGCGCCTCCGCCGGCTCCCCTGCCCCGGGCTCCGGGCTCCGCGAAGTCCACCGTCGCCCGGTCCGGCAGCACCGTCCACGACCGCCCCCGCGCCCGCCGTGCGGCGGGGTCGGGCTCGCTCCTCCCCGCGGGCACCGCGAGGGGTACGCCGACCCCCGCGCCCCGCAGCTCCTCCAGTACGGGCCCCACGACCCCGGGCGCGAGGCTCTCCCGGCCGCACGGGGTGCGCGGGTGCACCAGGACCTCACCGGCCCCGCCGGCGACCGCCGCCGACTCGGCCGGCTCCGCCGGGACATCGGCACGGCCGCGCCGGCGGCGGCGCTCCGGGAGCCGTTCAGCGACACCAGCGGCGCGGGTCTCACGCCGCGCCGGCCGCGGGCACGTCCGCCAGCGCCGGTCTGGGCACCACGATCCCGCAGCCGGCGCACAGCGGCCCGTCCCACGCCCATGCCCCCTCCCAGGGACCGGGCCCGTGCGGAGCGGGCCCGTGCGGAGCGGGCCCGTGCGGAGCGGGAGCGTGCCCGGGCCCGCACCCCGCGCCGTGACCGCCGCCGGGCCGGTATCCGGGGCCGGGAACACCGGGAACGCCCGACACCGCCCCCGGCCACCGCAGCTCGGTGTCCCCGCACACCGGGCACGCCGTCCCCGGGTCCGACTCCAGCGCCCGCACCAGCCGCCGCAGCACCTCCCCGAGCGTCCCCTCCGGCCGCACCCCCGGATCGGCGCACCGCACCACCGCGTCCCCGCTCCCGCCCCACGCCCACTCCGGCCGCCGCAGCCCGTGGTGCTTCTCGCGCCGCCGCCGCTCCGCGAACTGGCGCTCGTACTCCAACCAGACCGCCCGCGCGTCCTCCAGCTCCTCCAACGCGGCGACCAGCCGCAGCGGATCCGCACCCCGGTCCTCGGGGGCGATCCCGTGCCGGTCGCACAGGTGCCACCACGTGGCGCGGTGCCCGTACGGCGCGAACCGCTCCAGGCAGCGTCGCAGCGAATGGCGCCGCAGGGCCCTGTCGTTGCGTGCGTCCCGCACCTGGTAGGCCAGACTCCGGAATCCCGCCATCACACCTTCACCTCCGCCGATGTGCCCAACATGCCCGGCAGGGTGCGGGCGCATGCGGGGGCGGTCGAGGCGTGCGGGTGGCACGTGGCCGGAACTCAGCGCCCCATGCGCCCCGCGGTGACCACGACCCGGGCCAGTTCCTCGTGGCAGATGTCGCTGTGCGCCCCCGAGGGAGCGCCGCCCCGCCGGACCACGGAGCCCGCGTCCACGCTCACACAACCGGTGGCGGGCAGCCCCCCGCGCAGCGCCGCGTCGAGGCTCAGCCGGGGCGCGCCGGGCACCGCCCGCACCCCGCCGTGCCCGATGGCGCCCCACCGTTCGTCGAAACCCAGCAGACCGGCCGAATCGCCCGCCGTCCGGCAGGCCAGCGGATAGAACACCTTCAGGGCCATGTCGTGCGCCGAGTGGCAGGCCACCACCGGCCCGTCGACCCGTCCCTGGAGGCCGCTCAGGGCGCCGCCCCGGCCCTGGTCGTGCGGCAGTCGGTCGGTGAACGCGTAGTGGGAGAAGGCTCCCTGGAGCAGGGTCAGGGACTTGACGTACCGGGCCCCGGCCGGCACCGCGCGCAGCGAGAAGGACACCACCCGCGCGCCGAAGCTGTGGCCGATCAGGTGGACGCGCAGCGCCGGCCGCTCGGCCGCCAGCCGCGCCAGTACCGGGCCCAGGCCGCGCTCGCCGATCACGCCGGCCCGCTTCTTCATCCGGTAGAACGTCGCCTGCCGCAGCAGTTCCTTGGCGCCGTTCCACAGCCCCCGCGGCCCGGGCCCGCGCAGCCCGGCTCCGGCCGGGACACCGTGCTCCACCGCGTCCCCGGGCAGCGCCCCCGACTCGGCCAGGGCGAGGGTGAGGGCCCGGCACACCTCCACGACGTCGTGCGTGAAGAGCGCGGGCACCACGGGCACCGCCCCCGCGGGGACCGCGTCCACCCCGGCCAGCTCCCTGATGAGCGCGCCGAACTCGACGAAGGCAGCCGTCGACTCCGGCCGCTCCTCCAGCAATTCGGCGACCCGGTCCAGCACCTCCTCGCGCCCGGGCCAGAACGCGCCGAGCGCCCGCCGGGTGGCGGGGTCCAGCGCCGTGCCGGAGCCGGGTCCCGTGAGGGCGCCGGGCGGGTCGAAGTCCGGTATGGGCTCGTCCGAGAAGCGCATCGAGGGCCACACGACGCCCACGTACCCCAGTCGTACCCCGGCTCCGACCAGCCCCGGGAAGGGGGCGAAGAATCGGTCGTAGAGACGGGTCGCCGCGGACCGGTCGCTGTTCCAGCCGTGCGCGAAGACCAGCAGGTCCGTGGCCTCGATCCGGGCCACCGCGCCCAAGGAGGCCCGGTCCGCGTCGCCTTCGGAGTCGAAGGTCAGCTCCGCGTACGGACCGGCCCCGATCCCGACACCCCTGTGTCCCATGACGTCCCCCTCCGCGCTCGCCGCCCGTGCGTACGCCCTCGGCCGAGTGGCATCCCGCCGCCGCGCCCGTCCGGCCGGACCCCCGGCGCGCTCGGCTACCCGTACAGGAGGTATTCCCCGCGCACGGCTTCGAACCGCGCCAGTCCCGCCGACCAGTCGCCGGCGATCTCCTCCACTCCGGCGCCCGCGTCGATCAGTGTGCGGACCCGGTCCGATCCGGTCAGCCGGTCGATCCAGTGGTCCGCGCGCCAGGCGAAACCGCTCCACGACCGCCGCGCGGTCACCAGCAGTCCGATCCCCGCCCGGACCGGATCGAACGCCTCCCGGTCGTGCACGATCAGCCGGACCCCGCCGCACACCTTCCCCACGTGCTTGGAGAAGGACGGAGCGAAGTACGTCTCCCGGAACCACACCCCGGGCAGCTCCAGCGCGTTCGCCGCCTCGGCCCACCCGCGGTCGATCCCCTCGGCGCCCAGCACTTCGAAGGGGGTGGTCGTGCCCCGCCCCTCCGACAGGTTCGTGCCCTCGAACAGGCAGGTGCCGGCGTACGCGAGGGCCGTGTCCGGGGTCGGCATGTTGGGGCTCGGCGGCACCCACGGCAGTCCGGTCTCCCCGAAGAAGGACCCCCGCCGCCAGCCGGTCATCGCCACCGTCTCCAGCCGCACCGGGGCGTCGGCGAGGAACTCGCCGTTGAAGAGCCGGGCCAGCTCGCCCGCCGTCATCCCGTGCGCGAGCGCGATCGGCTCCCGGCCCACGAAGCTCGCGTACGGCCGCTCCAGCACCGGTCCGGCGGCCCGGCGGCCGCCCACCGGGTTGGGCCGGTCCAGCACCACGACCGCCTTGCCGGCGAGCGAGGCCGCGCGCATGCAGTCGTAGAGGGTCCAGATGTAGGTGTAGAAGCGCGCCCCGACGTCCTGGATGTCGAAGACGACGGTGTCGACGCCGGCCGCCGTGAACACGTCGGCGAGCCGCTGACCGCTCGTGGCGTACGTGTCGTACACGGGCAGGCCGGTCGCCGGATCCCGCGAGGCCCCCTCGGAACCCCCGGCCTGCGCCGTCCCCCGGAAGCCGTGCTCGGGCCCGAACACCGCGACCAGGTCCGCCCGGTCGTCCGCGTGCAGTACGTCGACCAGGTGGCGGGCGTCCGCGGTGATGCCGGTGGGGTTGGTGACGACCCCGACCCGCCGGCCGGCCAGTACGCCGTACCCGTCGGCGGCGAGCCGCTCGAAGCCCGTCCGAACCCGCGCGGCCCGCGCGGGCGCGCCGGGACCCGCGGGGGCGGCAGCAGCCGCCCCGGCGGCCGTGGCGGGGAGCAGCCCTCCGGCCGTTCCCAGCGCCCCCGCCAGTCCCAGCACCCCGCGTCGTGACAGCGTCATCCGGTCACGCTAGGGCGCACACCTCTTCCGTCCCGACATACCGACCGGTTAGTCTGCCGGTCATCCGGCCATCCGGTCATCGGAGACCGGCGCCGTAGGCGAAAGGTGATCCCCGTGAGCGCGTACCAGGGCCAGCGAGTCGTCGTGACCGGAGCGGGCGGCGGCATCGGCGCCGCCCTCGCGCACCGCTTCGCGGCCGAGGGCGCCACCGTGGTCGTCAACGACCTCGACGCGGCGCGGGCCGCCGCCGTGGCGGGCGCGATTGGGCCCCGCGCGATCGCGGTGCCCGGCGATGCCTCGGCGATCGCGGCCGAGGCCCGCGAGGCCCTCGGCGGGAGGGTCGACGTCTACTGCGCCAACGCCGGACTCGCCTCGGGCGGTGATGCCTTCGCCGACGAGGCCGTTTGGGAAGCGGCCTGGGACACCAACGTCATGGCCCACGTCCGCGCCGCCCGGCTGCTGCTGCCGGACTGGCTGGAGCGGGGGAGCGGCCGCTTCGTGTCCACCGTCTCGGCCGCCGGACTGCTGACCATGATCGGAGCGGCGCCGTACAGTGTCACCAAGCACGGTGCGTTCGCCTTCGCCGAATGGCTGTCGCTGACCTACCGCCACCGGGGCGTCCAGGTCCACGCCATCTGCCCGCAAGGGGTGCGCACCGACATGCTGACCGCCGCGGGCTCGGCGGGCGAGCTCGTCCTCGCACCGACCGCGATCGAGCCGGAAGCGGTCGCGGACGCGCTGTTCGACGGCATGGAGAAGGGCCGGTTCTTGATCCTCCCGCACCCCGAGGTGGCGGACTTCTACGCCGTGCGCGCCACCGACACGGACCACTGGCTCGGCGGCATGAGCCATCTCCAACAGAAGTGGGAGGGCCGGTGACCGCCGACCTCGCCCCGGCCGACCCGGCCCCGATCGACCTCGCCCCGGCCGACCTCGCCCCGATCGACCCCGCGGTCCCGGCCGGGCCCGCCCTGAGGTACGCGGACCGGCCCTGGCTCGCCGTGCTCAGCCCGGCCCAGCGCGCGCCCGTCGCGCCGCCCCCCACCCTGCTGCACGCCTTCCGCGAGGCCGTCGCCCGGGCGCCCGGGCGCACCGCGCTGGCCTACTTCGACGGCCGGACCGGCTACGCCGAGGCCGACGCCCTGTCCGACTCGGTCGCCGGTCACCTCGCGGCGCACGGCGTCCGGCGCGGCGACCGCGTCGCCGTCATGCTGCAGAACACCCCGCACTACGTCCTGGCCGTCCTCGCCGCCTGGAAGGCCGGAGCCGTCGTCGTCCCGCTCAACCCGATGTACAAGGCGCGCGAGGTGGGGCACGTCCTGCGCGACTCCGGGGCCCGCGCGCTGGTCTGCGACGGCCGCGCCTGGACGGCGTACCTGCGCGAGGCCGTCGCGGGGACGGCCGTACGGATCGCCCTGACCGCCTCCGACCGGGACTTCCAGACCAGGAACGATCCGCGGGTGCTCCCCCCGGTCGCGGACGCAGGCACGGGCACCAACACCGGCACGGGTACACACACCGGCACCGGCACCGGCACGGGCACGAACACCGGCACGGACACGGGCACAGCCACCGACACCGCCGCCGCCCGTCCCGCCGCCGGTGCCCCCGCCCGCCCCGTGCGGCCCGCCGACCTCACCGCCACCGCCCGCCGCGGCCACCCGGCGCCGCCGGACCCGCGGCTCACCGCCGCCGACACCGCCCTCATCAGTTACACCTCGGGCACCAGCGGTACCCCCAAGGGCGCCATGAACCCCCACGGTGCGCTCACCTACAACGCCGTCCGCCAGGTCACCGGCCACCCCCTGCCCGAGGGCGCCACCTACTTCGCCCTCGCACCCCTCTTCCACATCACCGGCATGGTCTGCCAGCTCGGCGCCTGCCTCGCCAACGCCGGCACCCTCGTCCTCGCCCACCGCTTCGACGCGGGCGTCGTCCTCGACGCCTTCCTCGAACACCGCCCCGCCTACACCATCGGCCCGGCCACCGCCTTCATGGCCCTCGCCGCTCACCCCGACGCCACCGCGGACCACTTCGCCTCGTTCCGGGTGGTCTCCTCCGGCGGGGCCCCGCTGCCGCCCGCGCTCGTCGAACGCCTGCGCGAGACCTTCGGCTTCTACCTCCGCAACGGCTACGGCCTCACCGAGTGCACCGCCCCCTGCGCCTCCGTCCCCGCGCACCGCGAGGCCCCCGTCGACCCCGTCTCCGGCACCCTGTCCGTCGGCGTGCCCGGCGCCGACACCGTCGTCCGCATCCTCGACGAGCACGGCGGGGAGGTCCCCTTCGGGGAGACCGGCGAGATAGCCGTCCGGGGCCCGCAGGTCGTGCCCGGCTACTGGGGCCTGCCCGCCGACACCGCCGCGACCTTCCCGGACGGCGAACTGCGCACCGGCGACGTCGGCTTCATGGACCCGGACGGCTGGCTCTACGTGGTCGACCGCAAGAAGGACATGATCAACGCCTCCGGCTTCAAGGTCTGGCCGCGCGAGGTCGAGGACGTGCTCTACACCCACCCCGCCGTCCGCGAGGCGGCCGTGGTCGGCGTCCCGGACGCGTACCGGGGCGAGAGCGTGAAGGCGTACGTGAGCCTGCGCCCCGGGGCCTCCGTCGAGCCGGCGGAACTGTCCGCGTACTGTGCCGCGCGGATCGCCGCGTACAAGTACCCGCGCCGGGTCGAGATCCTGCCTGTCCTTCCGAAGACGACCAGTGGCAAGATCCTGCGACGGGAACTGCACGAGCGCGGCTGAAAACAGTCGGACGGTCGTACAGCTGGTCACACCGGCCAGGCAGGGACGAGGAAGGGAAGGTCGGAGCCATGGCGGCCAGGACCACGGAGCCAGCAGGCACGCACGAAGCCCCGGTACCGCAGCGGCTGCTGGCGGTCGCGACCAGGCTTTTCGCCGAGCGCGGGTACGACCGCACCTCGGTCCAGGAGATCGTGGAGGCGGCCGGAGTCACCAAGGGCGCGCTGTACCACTACTTCGGGTCCAAGGACGACCTGCTCCACGAGGTGTACGCGCGGATGCTGCGGCTCCAGCAGCAGCGGCTGGACGCGGTGGCCGGATCCGGCGCTCCGGTGGAGGACCGGCTGCGGGCGGCCGCCGCCGACGTGGTGGTGACCACCATCGAGAACCTCGACGACGCGATGATCTTCTTCCGGTCGATGCACCAGCTCAGCCCGGAGAAGTTCAAGCAGGTACGGGCCGAGCGCCGGCGCTACCACGAGCGCTTCCGGGCCCTGGTCGAGGAAGGGCAGCGCACCGGGGTGTTCTCCGACGCCACGCCCGCGGACCTGGTGGTGGACTACCACTTCGGCTCGGTGCACCACCTGTCCACCTGGTACCGCGCGGACGGCCCCCTCACGCCGCAGCAGGTCGCCGACCACCTCGCCGACCTGCTGCTGCGCGCCCTGCGCCCGTAGCGCGTACGGACGCGGACACGGGTGCCCGGAAGCCCGGGCACCCTCCGGCCCCGTTGCTCAAGAGCCCGTCGCCCGGAAGCCCGCGCGGGCCGCGACGCGCCCGGAAGCCCGCCGCGGGCCGCGACCCGCCCGGCGCTACATGTACCGCTTGAGCTCCCGGCGTGCCAGCGAGCGCTGGTGCACCTCGTCCGGCCCGTCGGCCAGCATCAGCGTCCGCGCCGCCGCCCACAGCTCGGCCAGCGGGAAGTCCTGGCTCACCCCGCCCGCGCCGTGCAGCTGCACCGCGCGGTCCAGGATCTCCACGACCGCCCGCGGGGTCGCGATCTTGATGGCCTGGATCTCGGTGTGCGCGCCGCGGTTCCCGACGGTGTCCATCAGCCAGGCCGTCTTCAGCACCAGCAGCCGGAGCTGCTCCACGGTGACCCGCGCGTCCGCGATCCAGTTCTGCACGACCCCCTGCGCGGCCAGCGGCTTGCCGAAGGCGGTACGGTCCACCGCGCGCCGGCACATCAGCTCGATGGCCCGCTCGGCCATGCCGATCAGCCGCATGCAGTGGTGGATCCGGCCCGGACCGAGCCGGGCCTGGGCGATGGCGAAGCCGGCGCCCTCCTCGCCGATCAGGTTCGTGGCCGGGACCCGGGCCCCGTCGAAGACCACCTCGGCGTGGCCGCCGTGGTCGTGGTCCTCGTACCCGTAGACCGTCATGGCCCGCCGCACCTCGACGCCGGGGGTGTCGCGGGGAACCAGGATCATCGACTGCTGGCGGCGCGGATCGGCCCCCCGCGGGTCGGTCTTGCCCATCACGATGAAGATCTTGCAGTCGGGGTTCATGGCCCCGGAGATGAACCACTTGCGGCCGGTCACCACGTACGTGTCGCCAGAACCGCCCGCGGACCGCTCGATCCGGGTCTCGATGTTCGTCGCGTCCGAGGAGGCCACCTCGGGCTCGGTCATCGCGAAGGCGGACCGGATCCCGCCGGCCAGCAGCGGCTCCAGCCACTGCTTCTTCTGCTGCTCGTTCCCGAACTGGGCGAGCAGCTCCATGTTCCCCGTGTCGGGAGCCGCGCAGTTGGTCGCCGTCGGTGCCAGGTGCGGGCTGCGCCCGGTGATCTCGGCCAGCGGGGCGTACTGGAGGTTGGTCAGCCCGGCGCCGTGTTCCGCGTCCGGCAGGAAGAGGTTCCACAGGCCCCGGCGCCGCGCTTCGGCCTTCAGTTCACCGAAGACGGCCGGGGTGTCCCAGGGCGAGGCCAGCCGCGCGCGCTGCTCGGCGGCGACGGGCTCCGCCGGGTAGACGTACTCCTCCATGAACGCGAGCAGCCGCTCGCGGAGTTCCTCGGTCCGGGCGTCGAATGCGAAGTCCATGGGTGCGTGCCTCAGTCTTCCTGGCGGACGGGGTGGTCGTGCCGGACGGGGTGGTCGTGGCGGATCGGGTGGTCCTGGCGGTCCCGCAGTGTGGTCAGTCCGTGCTCGATGAAGACCGGGACCAGCTCGCCGATCCGGTCGAAGCCCGCGCCGACGGTCTGCCCGAGGGTGTAGCGGTAGTGGATGCCTTCGAGGATCACGGCGAGCTTGAACCAGGCGAAGGCCGTGTACCAGGCGATGGATCCGGTGTCCCGGCCGGAGCGGGCCGCGTACCGCTCGATCAGCTCGGCCGGCCGGGGATGCCCCGGCGCCGCGCTCGTCGTACTGACCGGGGAGTCGCTCAGGCCCAGGTCGGAGCTGTACATCACCAGCAGACCCAGATCGGTGAGCGGGTCGCCGAGCGTCGACATCTCCCAGTCGAGCACCGCCCGGATCGAGTCGTCCGGGCCGCCGATCAGGACGTTGTCGAGCCGGAAGTCGCCGTGCACCACCGTCGGCGCGGGGGAGGCCGGCAGCGCCCGGCCGAGCGAGCCGTGCAGCTCGTCGATCCCGGCGAGCTCCCGGCCCCGCGAGGCCGCGAGCTGCTTGC
This sequence comes from Streptomyces sp. NPDC055254, assembly GCF_053606025.1. Classification (NCBI taxonomy): domain Bacteria; kingdom Bacillati; phylum Actinomycetota; class Actinomycetes; order Kitasatosporales; family Streptomycetaceae; genus Streptomyces; species Streptomyces sp. NPDC055254. Next base: position 115,556 of record NZ_JBSGQV010000014.1, read on the forward strand.
CCCAGCGGCGCAACTGCCGGTCGAGGAAGCCCTCGGGCCGGCCGAAGTCGCCCAGGCCCACCGACCCCGGTTCCACCGCGTGCAGGTCGACCAGGGTGTCGACCAGGCCCAGGACCGCCCGCCGGGTGCGCTCGGGGCCGATCGCGGCGAGTTCGTCCGCGGTCCGGTACGGCACCCCGTCCACGAACTCCATCACGTAGAAGGGGGCTCCGAGCACCGACTCGTCCTCGCACAGCAGCACCGTCTCCGGCACCGGTACGGCCGTGTCGTGCAGCGCCGCGACGACCCGGTGCTCGCGCCGCATGTCGTGCGCGGTCGCCAGTACGTGGCCGAGGGGCGGCCGGCGCACGACCCAGCGGGCTGCCCCGTCCGTGACCTCGTAGGTGAGGTTGGACCGGCCGCCCTCGATCAGCCGTCCGCGCAGCGGCCCGGTCGCGAGTCCGGGGCGCACCCGGTCGAAATGGCCCCGCAGCCGTTCCAGATCGAGGCCGCGGGGGCCGGCCGGGCCGGGGTCCGGGGCCGGGGCTGACGTCATGGGCGCACCTCCGTGGGAGCGGACGGGAGAGGAGGGCGGGGCTACCGTGCCCACACCTGCCGCTGCCATCATGCCGACCAGTCGGTATGGCGTCCAGAGCCCGAGCCGAAAAGTCCCGGACCGGGCGCAGGTCGAGGCCGGCCTCGTGGCCGTCCCGGCCCCCGTCGCCGTCGTCGCCGCGGGTCCCGCTACGCGTGGCAGAGGATCGGCGTCCCCCCGTTCATCACCGTCATGTCCCTGAGCACCGCCGGGATGTCCAGCGGGGCCCCCTCCCGTTCCCCGGCCAGTTCCGCGTACGCCCGGTGCAGGTTCGCCACGAGCCGCTCGCTCTCCCGCCAGGCGGCGAACTCGCCGAGATCCGCCTGCCGGGCCGTCTCCAGCGGGGTCAGCCCCTTCTCCCGCCCCGCCGCCGCGAGCCCGGCCACGTAGCGCAGGTACCGCTCGGTGGAGTCGTAGGCCGAACCGTCGGTCAGCGGCCCGTGGCCCGGAACGACGGTCTCCGCGTCCAGCGAGCGCAGCAGCTCCAGCGCCCGCAACGAGCCGGCCAGCGAACCCATGGCCAGGAACGGGGTCCCTCCGGCGAAGACCAGGTCACCGGTGAACACCACCCGCTGCCGTGGCAGCCACACGATCGAGTCGCCGGTGGTGTGCGCCACTCCCGGATGCAGGACCCGTACGTCCGTCCCGCCCACGTGCAGGGTCAGCCGCCCGCTGTAGGTGAGGTCGGGGGCGGTGATCTCTATCGCGCCGAAATCCGTCGTAGGCCAGATCATCTCCAGCTGGTGGCCCGCGGCGAGCTGCTCGGCCCGCGCGCGCTCGTGCCCGACGATCAGGGCCTCCGGTGCGAAGACCGCGTTGCCGTAGGTGTGGTCGCCGTGGTGGTGGGTGTTCACCACCGTGCGGGGCAGCGGCGCCCCCGCGCCGACGACGGCCGCGCGCAGGGCCAGCGCCCGCCGCTGGGTCGCGGCGGTGTCGACGAGCAGGGTCTGCCCGCCGTCGGTCACGAAGCCGGCGTTGTTGAGGCACCAGCCGCCGTCCGGCTGGACGTACGCGTACACCCCCGGTGCGGGCTGGACGAGGTACGGCTCTTCGACGGACATCGGCGCTCTCCCCGGGGTCGCTTCGTCAGGCGCATCGCATCCTGCCAGCCGGGGCGGCCGCGGGGGAGGGGGGTAGAGATCGGAAGTCGGTGGCCGGGGGCCGACGGTGGCCCGTGGCCCGTGGTCAGCGGCCCGTGGTCAGTGGTCGTCGTAGTGACCGTCGTGGGCGGCGTGCCGGTGCCCGTCGTGCAGGTAGTCCAGGTGGTCGCCGTGCGGGACCGCGTCGTGCCCGCAGCCCGTGCCGTGCTCGTGCGCGTGGCCCTGGTGGGTGGCGTGGCCCGGGGTCTCGCACTCGTCCCAGTGCCCGGAGTGCTCCCGGTGCAGATGGCCGTCGTGCGCGTAGTCGAGGTGGTCGCCGTGCGGGACCGCCCGGTGCCCGCAGTCGGCGCCGTGGGTGTGCTCGTGCGTCGGGTGCTCGTGGTGCAGGGTCGTCATGGGTCGAGGCTAGTGCGGATCGGATGGTATCGCCCGTTTCATCCCGGCGGCGCGGGAAAGCCCGATCATGTGATCCGCTGATCGTCGGACGGTACGACAGCCCGCGGGGCGCGGCCGCCCGCATGCCTGCCGGTTCAGAGGATCACCGCTGCGGCGAACACCGCCAGCGCCACCGTGCACGCCGTCGCCGCCGCGGCGGCCCCGGGCGCCAGCGCCCCCGGCCGGGCCCGCGCCAGCGCCCCTACCCGGCGGTGCGCCACCCCCAGGAACGCCAGCCAGATCAGCGAGATCACCGCGGCCCCGGCCACCTCCACCGGCGCCCCGGTGCCGCGCACCGCCTGCCGCAGCGCCAGTACCGCCACCACCGAGCAGGCGAGGGTCGTGCGCCGCCACGCGAGCCGGGTCCGCTCCGGTTGCAGCCCGGCGTCGCGGGGCTCGCCGGGAACGCTCACGACCCCGACGTCCAGCCCAGCAGTACGAGAACCACCATCGCCACCGCGACGAGTCCCACACCGAGGCTCAGCACCACCGGGAACCGCGACAGCGGCAGGTCCTCGCCCCGGCGCATCGCCCGCTCGCAGCGCGTCCAGTGGTTCACGGCCCGCACCGCGCACGCCGCGCCCACCGCGAGCAGCGCGACGGCCAGGGCGACGCGCACCGCCCATCGCAGGTCGGGCAGGAACTGGTCGACGGCGAAGCCGCCGGCCACCAGGGCCAGCGCGGTGCGGATCCAGGCCAGGAAGGTCCGCTCGTTGGCGAGCGAGAACCGGTAGTCGGGGGTCACGCCCTCGTCCCGGAGCCGCTGCGGCGCGAACCAGAGGCGTACGTCTTTGACGAAGTCGATCACAGGCGCAATCTACGGGCAGCTACCCCGCCGCGCCGCGACCGCCCCGGGCGCGGAACCCGGCCAGCCGCCGGTACGCCTCCAGCCCGTCCGGCACCCACGGCCAGGTGCCCGCGGCCACCCGCCGCTCCAGATCGTCCGCGCCGAGGAAGGCGTACCAGTCCACCTCCGACACCTGCGGCCGTACCGGCAGGTCGCACCGCACCTCGTGCACGTACGACCACCAGGCACCGCCCGGGCCCTCGTACAGGAACTTGAACAACGGCACCGGCTGCGCCAGCCCCGACACCCCCAGCTCCTCCTCGGCCTCGCGCAGCGCGGCCTGCGGGTAGCCCTCGCCGGCGCCCACCACCCCGCCCACGAACATGTCGTAGTGCGAGGGGAACACCAGCTTCGACGCCGTCCGGCGGTGGACGAAGACCGTCCCGTCCGGCCCCAGGACCCGCACGAACACGCAGCGGTGGATCAGCCCCCGCGCGTACACCTCGCCGCGCGTGGCCCGCCCCGTCACCCGGTCGTCCCGGTCCACCACGTCCAGCACTTCATCAGCGGCACTCACACGGTTCATCCAACCACCGCTGTTGACTGGTTACCGCTCCGTAGCCAAGGATCTGCCCCACCATCGACGGAGGACGGGACACCCATGGCGTACGACGCAGACGTGATCGTGATCGGGGCCGGCCTCGCCGGGCTCGCGGCCACCGCCGAGCTCGTCGACGCGGGCCGCAAGGTCATCCTGCTCGACCAGGAGCCGGAGCGGTCCCTCGGCGGCCAGGCCCACTGGTCCTTCGGCGGCCTCTTCCTCGTGGACTCGCCCGAGCAGCGCCGGATGCGCGTCAAGGACAACCGGGACCTCGCCCTCCAGGACTGGCTGGGCACCGCCGGGTTCGACCGCGACGAGGACGCCTGGCCGCGCCGCTGGGCCGAGGCCTACGTCGACTTCGCGGCCGGTGAGAAGCGGTCCTGGCTGCACGCCCAGGGCGTCCGCTTCTTCCCGGTGGTCGGCTGGGCGGAGCGCGGCGGCTACGACGCGAACGGCCACGGCAACTCCGTGCCCCGCTTCCACATCACCTGGGGCACGGGCCCCGGACTCGTGGAGCCCTTCGAGCGGCGCGTCCGGGCCGGGGTGGCCCGCGGCCTGGTGCAGCTGCGGTTCCGCCACCGGGTCACCGGCCTCGCGCGCACGGCCGGCGCGGTGGACACGGTGACGGGCGAGGTCCTGGAGCCCTCCGACGCCGTACGCGGCACCGCGAGCGGCCGCGCGGCCACCGGGGCGTTCTCCCTCCGCGCCCAGGCCGTCATCGTCACCTCCGGCGGCATCGGCGGCAACCACGACCTGGTCCGCGCGCAGTGGCCGGCCCGCCTCGGCACCCCGCCCGAGCGGATGCTCTCCGGCGTCCCCGCGCACGTCGACGGGCTGATGCTGGGCATCGCGGAGGCGGCGGGCGCCAGCCACATCAACAAGGACCGGATGTGGCACTACACCGAGGGCATCGAGAACTGGAACCCGATCTGGTCCCGGCACGGCATCCGCATCCTCCCCGGCCCCTCCTCGCTCTGGCTGGACGCCACCGGCAAGCGGCTCCCCGTACCGCTCTTCCCGGGCTTCGACACCCTCGGCACCCTCGAACACATCATGCGGACCGGGCACGACCACACCTGGTTCGTGCTCAACCAGCGCGTCATCGGCAAGGAGTTCGCCCTGTCCGGCTCCGAGCAGAACCCCGACCTCACCGGGAAGTCGGTCCGCGGCGTGATCTCCCGCGCGCGGCAGGCCGTACCGGAACCGGTGAAGGCGTTCATGGACAACGGCGCGGACTTCGTCGTCGAGCGCGACCTGTCCGCCCTGGTGCGCGGGATGAACGCGGTCACCAAGGAGGACCTGATCGACGAGGCGGCGCTGCGCGAGGTGATCACCGGCCGGGACCGGGAGATCGCCAACCCCTTCACCAAGGACCTCCAGGTGATGTCGATCCACGGCGCCCGCAAGTACCTCGGCGACAAGCTGATCCGCACCGCCGCTCCGCACCGGATCCTGGATCCGGCGGCCGGTCCGCTGATCGCGGTCCGGCTCTCGATCCTGACCCGCAAGTCGCTGGGAGGCCTGGAGACCGACCTCTCCTCGCGGGTCCTGGCGGCGGACGGCGAGCCGCTGCCCGGCGTCTACGCGGCGGGCGAGGCGGCCGGCTTCGGCGGCGGCGGGGTGCACGGCTACCGCGCCCTGGAGGGCACCTTCCTGGGCGGTTGCCTCTTCTCGGGCCGCGCGGCGGGCCGCGCCGCGGCCCGAGCGGTGGCCTGACGGCGCGGGCGGTACGGGGACACCCGGCGGGACCGGAAGCGCCCGCCCCGCCGGGTGGAGGCGGTAGCCCGGGTGTCCCCGTACCGCCGGTGCGGTTCAGCCGCCGTCGGCCGCGACCTCCACCACGCGGAAACGTTCCGCCACCACCATCGTGTCGTCGTCGACCGTGAAACCGGGGTCCCCGAGCAGCTCCCGCATCTGCGGCCCGTGCCAGAACCCCTCGTGGGACGAGCGCCATTCGGCCACTGACGCGTACCCCTCACCCTCGTCCCGCGCGTGCCGCAGGTCCACCTCGGCGAGCGGCAGGACCCGTACGTCCGTGATCTCCAGGACGGCCACCGGGCGCTCGGCGGAGTCCACGAGGGCCGAGCGCTGCCCCGCCTCGGGCAGCGGCTCGCCCTCCACCCGGTACGCGTCGAGCAGCCCGGTGGTGCTGGTCTTCGCTCCGCTCAGTACCGCCGCGACCAGCCGGTCGCGCAGCGGTCCGGGGAAGGCCATCTGGTACGGGGGGAGATCGTCGTATGCGTTCACGGCCCCACCCTACGGTGTCGCCCGTCCGGCTCCCGAACCGGCACAAGCGGCCCAACTCACCTCACCGGCGAAGCAGTTGAAACCCGCCACGCAGTGGACTGGACCTTGACGCGGAGCTGTGCGTACCGCTTTGCTGTGCGTGATCATCCGACCCGCTCGCCGGTACGGTCCTCGGCCGCCGAGGCGACGGCACCCGCGCACACCCCCGCGCGCGTTCCGGCCGCGGCCCGCGCCGTCCACAGTGTTCCGCCCGTCCGCCCGTGTTCTGGAGGGAAACCCGCGGATGTCCCCGCCTCCGCCGCCCCTCGGCCGCGCCCGCAAGCGCGACGCCCAGCTCTTCGACTCGGCCCTGTGCGACGCGGAGCTCGTCGACGTACGGGCCAAGTTCACCCAGGGCCGCTGGTCCGCGGCGCGTTCCCTGCTCGTCGCCACCGGGGACGACTGGGACCGCAGGGGCCACCGCGTCGTGGTCCTCGCCGAGACCCCGGCGGCCACCGCCTGGGCCCGCGAATGGCTCCTCGCCGAGCCGGAGAGCGCCGACGCCGCCGCCCTCCTCGCCTGCGCCGCCGTCTTCACCGCCCTGCGCCGCAAGGGCACCCCGGAAGCCGCGGAGGACGCCTGCCGCCGGGCCGCCGCGCTGCTCCCCGCCGACCCGACGCCCTGGCTCGGCCTGCTGCTGCTCTCCCGCGCCTTCGGCAACGAGGAGGACTTCAGCCGCCACTTCGACCAGGTGCGGGCCCGCCACCGCGAGCACCACCACGCCCACCACCTGATGGTCGCCAGGCTCGCGGAACGCGCCCCCGGCTCCGGTCACGACCCCCTCCACGAGGTCTACGACTTCGCGGCCTGGGCCGCCGAGGAGTCCCCGGCGGACTCCCCGCTCGCCGTGCTCCCCGTCGTCGCGCACGCCGAGCGCTACCGGGTACTCGCCGCCACCCGGGGCCACACCCCCGACGCCGCGGCCGCCCACTGGTCCGGCCGCCGGGCCCGCCAGGTGCTGCGCTCGGCCTTCGACTGGTGGCTGGAGTGGGAGCGGGAGGACCATCCCCGCAACCGGGTCGACCTCAACTTCCTGGCCCACGCCAAGCTCTGCGAGGGCCGCCCGGCGGAGGCCGCCGCGCTCTTCCACCGCATCGGCAGCCACGCCACGCGCGCCCCCTGGTCCTATCCGGACCGCGATCCGCACAAGGCCTTCCTCGCCGCGCGCCACGCGGCCCTCGGCACCGCCTGACGTCAGACAGGCGCCGCCCCGCCCCCCCCGGAACGACCACCCCGAAAGGACACCGCCATGCCGACGGGCAGATCCACCACGCTCCGCGACCCGGCCGAGATCCGTACGTACAAGGGCCAGGACCGCGCCCTGCGCGCCGACCGCCTGGGAACCGCCGGCCTGCTGCTCTCCGTACTCGCCGCCAGCGCCCCCCTGATGGTGGTCGCAGGTGTCATGCCCACGACCTTCGGGGTGATGGGCATCGTCGGCCAGCCGCTGCTCTTCGTCATCCTCGGTATCGTCCTCGCGCTCTTCAGCATCGGCTACGCCGAGATGAGCCGGCACGTCCACAACGCCGGCGCCTTCTACGCCTACATCGCCCGCGGCCTCGGCCCCACCGCCGGCGCGGGTGCCTCATTCGTCGCCCTCGTCGCGTACAGCGCCATGCAGGTCGGCGTGTACGGCATCCTCGGCTTCGAGATCTCCGGCCTCTTCGCCACCTACCTGCGGATCGAACTCGCCTGGTGGATACCGGCCCTGCTGGCCGTCGCCGCCACCGGCGCCCTCGGCTGGCTCAAGATCGACCTCAACGCCAAGGTGCTCGGAGTCCTCCTCCTCATCGAGTGCGCCCTGGTCGTCGTCTTCGACGTGGCCGCGCTCACCGAGCCCGGCCCCGAGGGCCTCTCGCTGCACGCCTTCAACCCCGAGACCCTCACCGGCGCCGGCCTCGGCACCGCCCTGTGCTTCTGCATCGCCGCCTTCGTCGGCTTCGAGCAGTCCCCGGTGTATGCCGAGGAGACCAGCAAGCCGCACATCGTCGTGTCCCGGGTGATGTTCCTCGCCGTCGGCTTCGCCGCCCTCTTCTTCGCCTTCAGTGCCTGGGCCCTCACCGTCGCCACCGGCCCCTCCGAAGTGGTCGCCACCTCCAAGGACGCCGGCCCCGGCCTGCTCTTCGCGCTCACCGAGAGCCGGCTGGGCACGACGTTCACCGACGTCCTGCACGTCCTCTTCGTGACCGGCATGTTCGCGGCCGTGCTCAGCTTCCACAACGTGGTCGCCCGCTACGCCTTCGCGATGGGCCGCGAGGGACTGCTCCCCGCCGCCTTCGGACGCACCAACAGCGGCACCGGAGCCCCCGGCACCGGCTCCCTCCTGCAGAGCGTGATCGCCACCGTCGTCGTCATCGCCTTCGCCGCCACCGACGACCTGCCGGCCGGGGACCCCACCGCCCCCGTGCTGCACCTGTTCACCTGGATGGGCAGCGTCGGCGCCCTGGGTGTGACCCTGCTCATGGCCGCCGCGTCCTTCGCCGTCATCGCGTTCTTCGTCCGCCGGGGCACCGCGGGGGCCCAGGTCTGGCGGCTCGTCGCGGCCGGCGCCGCCGGGCTCGCGCTCCTGGCCATCGCCGTCTACACCGTCAAGGACTTCGGCGTCCTGGTCGGCGCCGAGGAGGGCTCCGCGCTCAGCTGGGCCCTGCCCGCCGTCATCGGCGCCGCCGTCGTGGCGGGCCTCGGGTACGGCCTGCTGCTGCGCAGCCGCCGCCCGGAGGTGCACGCCCGCATCGGCCTGGGCAACGAGGCCTTCCGACTCGACCAGGCGGCAGAGGCCACTTCGGGCGACTGACCTCGCTTTCCAGCCTCTACGCAGCCCCTGACGCCGGATTCCAAGGTCGTCGGGGGCTGCGGTGCACAGGGCCTCATTTTGGCGGGCAGCGGAGCCCCGTGTTCTCCTGGGGCGATCGAATCGACCGGACCGACACCCAGGTGACACCACCCAGCTCCCCTGCGCGGCGGTCCGGCCCTGTCTGCCCCACACCCACGAAGGCGAAGTCATACATGAGTGACCGCACCTTGACCGAGGCTCCCGCCCCGGCGTCTTCCCGCCATGTCGACGCCGGTGACGAGGGCTACAGCAAGGACCTCAAGTCCCGCCACATCAACATGATCGCGATCGGCGGGGCGATAGGCACCGGCCTGTTCCTCGGCGCGGGCGGCCGCCTCGCCGGAGCCGGCCCCTCCCTCGCGATCGCCTACGCGGTGTGCGGCGTCTTCGCCTTCTTCGTGGTCCGCGCCCTCGGCGAGCTCGTGCTCTACCGGCCCTCCTCCGGAGCCTTCGTCTCCTACGCCCGTGAGTTCATGGGGGAGAAGGGCGCCTACACGGCCGGCTGGCTGTACTTCCTGAACTGGTCCACGACCACCGTGGCCGACATCACGGCCGCCGCGACCTACGCCCACTTCTGGTCGCTGTTCACCGACGTCCCGCAGTGGGTCCTCGCCTTCATCGCCCTCGCCGTGGTCCTCACCGCGAACCTGATCTCGGTGAAGTACTTCGGCGAGATGGAGTTCTGGTTCTCCCTGGTCAAGGTCGCCGCGTTGGTGGTCTTCCTGATCGTCGGCATCTGGCTCGTCGCCACCAGCCACGACATCGGCGGCCACACCCCGGGCCTGTCCACCGTCACCGACAACGGCGGGCTCTTCCCCTCCGGCGTCCTGCCGATGCTCCTTGTCATCCAGGGCGTGGTCTTCGCGTACGCCTCCGTCGAGCTCTGCGGCGTCGCCGCCGGCGAGACCGAGAACCCCGAGAAGATCATGCCGAAGGCCATCAACTCGATCATGTGGCGCGTGGGCCTCTTCTACGTGGGCTCCGTGGTCCTGCTCGCGCTGCTGCTCCCGTACACGGCGTACAGCTCCGACCAGAGCCCCTTCGTCACCGTCTTCGACCAGCTGGGCGTCCCCGGCGCAGCGGGCATCATGAACCTGGTGGTCCTGACGGCCGCCCTCTCCAGCCTGAACTCCGGCCTGTACTCCACCGGCCGCATCCTGCGCTCCATGTCCCTGGCCGGCTCCGCACCGAAGTTCACCGGCGTCATGAACAAGGGCAAGGTGCCCTACGGCGGGGTCCTGTTCACCGCCGCCTTCGGCGTCGCGGGCGTCGTCCTGAACTACTTCATGGCGGAGGAGGCCTTCGAGATCGTCCTGAACTTCGCCTCGCTCGGCATCCTCGGCACCTGGGCCATGGTCATGCTCTGCTCGCTCCACTTCTGGCGCCGCGCGCGGCAGGGCCGCCTGGAGCGCCCCTCCTACCGCCTGCCCTGGGCCCCGTACACGCAGATCGTGACGCTCGTCTTCCTCGCCGCGGTCCTGGTCCTGATGTGGTGCGACGGCGGCGTCGGCCGCACCACCGTCATGTTCGTGCCGCTGATCGGCGCCGCCCTGGTCGGCGGCTGGTTCCTGGTCCGCGGCCGCGTGGCCGAGCTCGCCGCCGCCCGCGACTGACCACCCGCGCCCGTACGGGGCCCCGTCCGCGGGGCCCGTACGGGCGTCCCGGCCTCCGCGCCGACGGCGGCGCACACGAAGAAGGACCCCGCCGAGGCGGGGTCCTTCTGTTGGTGTCCGAGGGGGGACTTGAACCCCCACGCCCGATAAAGGGCACTAGCACCTCAAGCTAGCGCGTCTGCCATTCCGCCACCCGGACAAGGTGTCTGTCTCGCGTCCCTCGCGGGCCGTTCCGACGTGGAAAACATTACCAAACATTCCGGGGTCCCCGATCACCCCCCCTTCGGCCGGGGAACGCCCTTGGGGAGAGCGGCCGCGAGCGGGAGGATGGAGGCAGTTCGGTACTGATCAGTGGGAGGAAGCAGCGTGAGCGAGTCGAGCGCGGGCAGGACCGTCACCGGCGAGGACGAGGTCGTCGACCTCTGCCGGGACCTCATCCGGATCGACACCAGCAACTACGGGGACCATTCGGGCCCCGGCGAACGGAAGGCGGCCGAGTGGGTCGCCGAGAAGCTCGCGGAGGTGGGGCTGGAGCCGCAGATCTTCGAGTCCCACAAGGGCCGCGCCTCGACCGTGGCGCGGATCGAGGGCGAGGACCCGTCCCGGCCGGCGCTGCTGATCCACGGGCACACGGACGTGGTTCCGGCCAACGCCGCCGACTGGACCTACGACCCCTTCTCGGGCGAGATCGCCGACGGCTGCGTGTGGGGCCGGGGCGCCGTCGACATGAAGGACATGGACGCGATGACGCTGGCCGTCGTGCGCGACCGGATGCGCAGCGGCCGCAAGCCCCCCAGGGACATCGTGCTGGCCTTCCTCGCGGACGAGGAGGCCGGCGGCATCTACGGCGCGCGGCACCTCGTCGACAAGCACCCGGGGCTGTTCGAGGGCGTCACGGAGGCGATCGGCGAGGTCGGCGGCTTCTCCTTCACCGTCAACGAGAACCTCCGGCTCTACCTCGTGGAGACCGCCCAGAAGGGCATGCACTGGATGCGGCTCACGGTGGAGGGCACTGCGGGCCACGGCTCCATGACCAACAAGGACAACGCCATCACGGAGCTCTGCGAGGCCGTGGGACGGCTCGGCCGCCACCAGTGGCCGGTGCGCGTGACGAAGACCGTACGGTCCTTCCTGGACGAGCTCTCGGACGCGCTCGGCACCCCGCTGGACCCGGACGACATGGACGCCACGCTCGCCAAGCTCGGCGGCATCGCCAAGATGGTCGGCGCGACCCTGCGCAACTCCGCCGCCCCGACGATGCTCGGCGCCGGCTACAAGGTCAACGTCATCCCCGGCCAGGCGACGGCCCACGTCGACGGCCGCTTCCTGCCCGGGTACGAGGACGAGTTCTTCGCCGACCTCGACCGCATCCTCGGCCCGCGCGTGAAGCGCGAGGACGTGCACGGGGACAAGGCGCTGGAAACCGATTTCGACGGCCGACTGGTGGACGCCATGCAGGGCGCACTGAAGGCCGAGGACCCGATCGCGCGGGCGGTTCCGTACATGCTCTCCGGCGGCACGGACGCGAAGTCCTTCGACGACCTCGGCATCCGCTGCTTCGGCTTCGCCCCGTTGCAGCTGCCGCCGGAGCTCGACTTCGCCGGGATGTTCCACGGCGTGGACGAGCGGGTGCCGGTCGACGGGCTCACGTTCGGCGTGCGGGTCCTGGACCGATTCATCGACAACGCCTGAGATCAACGCCTGAGAATCGAAGAGGTGTGCGCAATCCACTGGGAAGAGTGAATGCACTCATACGCTCGTAGCCCCGGTGATCCCTCCTCGTTACAGGTGGTGCGGTCCGCGGCTGGGACCGCAGTTGCCTACTAGGAGGAACAATGATCAAGAAGGTTGTCGCCGCTGCGGCTGCCACTGGTGGCCTGGTTCTCGCGGGTGCGGGTCTGGCTGTCGCCGACGCGGGTGCCCAGGGTGCGGCCATCGGCTCGCCCGGTGTCCTGTCCGGCAACGTCGTCCAGGTCCCCGTCCACATTCCGGTGAACGTGTGCGGCAACACGGTCAACGTGATCGGCCTGCTGAACCCGGCCTTCGGCAACACCTGCGTCAACGCCTGACGCATCTGAAGTTCTGGCCCCGGGACGCATGCCAGCGTTCCGGGGCCGCCGGGCTTTCCGGCCCGTTCTTCCGCTTCGGCGTACCTGGCGGGGGACCGGTACGGCCGGGCCGCCGAGCAATGCGCGACACGTACACACCAGGGGACGAGTACAGATGAGACGACCGGCACAGGTCACCAGGAAGACCCTGATCACCATGGCCGCCGCGGGCGGTGTCCTAGCCCTGGGCGGGGGTCACGCGCAGGCGGATTCGGGCGCCTCGGGACATGCCGCGAACTCCCCGGGCCTGCTGTCCGGGAACAACGTGCAGGCGCCCGTGGACGTTCCGGTGAACGCCTGCGGGAACACGGCGACGGTGGTGGGAGGCCTGAACCCGGCCTTCGGGAACCACTGCTCCAACCTCTCGGGCAAGCCGGGCAAGCCGGGCAAGCCCGATAAGCCGGGCCACCCGGGGAACCCCAGCCACCCGGGGAACCCCGGCCACCCGGGCCACCCCGGCGGCGGGGACGAACCCTGCGACGACCACCCGGAGCACCCGCAGCACCCGGAGCACCCGCAGCACCCGGGGAACCCCGGGAACCCGGGCAACCCGGGCGGGCCGGGCGGTGAGAACCCCGGGAACCCGGGCGGACCCGGTGGAGAGAACCCCGGGAACCCCGGTGGGCCGGGCACGCCGGGGACGGAGAACCCCGGTTCCGGAACGCCGGGAACGCCGGGCGGAAACACCCCGGGCACCCCCGGCACCCCCGGCACCCCGGGCGGGCCCGGCCAGGGCCCCGGTACGCCCGGCCCCGGCCTGGCCGCCACCGGCTCCGGCGACGTGCTGACGGCGGGACTCCCGCTCGCCGGCGGCCTGCTGCTGGCCGGCAGCGTCCTCTACCGCCGCGCCCGCAACGCCGCCTGACGGGCCTTCACGACGCGGGCCCCGCTCCCGGGGCCCGCGTCACCACGTCCCCCGGACCTGGCGGATGATCCGGCGGCGCAGCCGCACGCGGCGACTGCCGTCCCGGTGCAGGCTCAGCCGGTCGAGTTCCCAGTTCCCGTACTCGGCATGGTCGGTCAGCAGGCGGGTCGCCTCCTTGCGAGGAACGCCGCGGGGCACGTACACGTCGACAAATTCGTATTCCGGCATCGCATCTATTGTGCGGGCACAGCCCTGCTACGGATAGCGTCTGCTTTATGTCTGATGCCGCTCTGCCCACTGTTGCCGAGGTACGCGCCGCCGCCGAGGCGGTCAAGGCCGCGCTCGACCGCCACCTCGCCGCGGTCGAGCGCAGGACCGGGGACGAGGACCCGGACGTCTACGCCGCGTTCAACGATCTCGCCGCCGCCGCCGAGGACTACGACGAACTCCTCTACGACCGGTACGACGAGGTCACCCCCTTCGAGATCCCCACGCCGGAGGACGGTGTACCGTACACCGGCCCCGCCGAGCCCGCCGCTTTCAGCGTGCTCATCCGCCGCGACTACGCCGTGGTGGAACCGCCGCGCCTGATCGCGCAGGCCGAACGCGTCGCCGCGCACGACCGGGATGCCGAGCTCGTCCACGACGGAGGTACCGCGGGCGCCCTCGGCGTGCTCTTCGGCGAGTACGAGCCCGACGAGATCGCCTCCCGCTCCAAGGACTTCGGGCTGGAGGAGGGCGACTCCACCCTCTGGATCGCGGCCTCCGAGGAGGCGGCGGAGCCGGGGGAGTGGCTCAACTCGCCCTTCGGCCACACCGATCCGCAGGACGTCCTGCACCGGTTCGACGTCAGCTCCGTCTTCGACGAGGAGATCGACGAGTTCGAGGAGGGCGACGGGAGCGACGAACAGGGTGAGACCGCGCGGTCCGGGTTGACGCCGGCCTGATCCCGCCCGTTCCGGGTCCCCCTTCCCTCGGGCGGGGGACCCGGTGCCGTTCCGGCGCCTGCGGCTACTGCGGCTGCTGCGGCTGCTCGGGCTGCTCCCGGGCCGCCGCGCCCAGGCCCGCCAGCAGCCCCGTGAGCCGGGTGGTCCGCGGCTTGGGCAGCACCTCCGCCACCGCGCGCGGCAGCGCCTGGTCGACGCCGTGCACCACGGACAGGTGACGCTCGGCCCGCCCGAAGGCGGTGTAGACCCAGTCCCGGGACAGGGCCTGCGCCGCGTCGCCCGGAAGGACGACGACCACGGCCGGCCAGCGCGCACCGACGGCCTGGTGCGCCGTCACCGCCCAGCCGTGCCGCACCTGCGCCTCCACCAGCTCCTTCGGCACGACCACCCGCGCGCCCGCGCGGTCCAGGTGCAGCCCCTGCGCGTCGGCCGAGACCACCCGGGCCGGCAGGGCCCGCCCGGGAGCGGGCACGTGGACGACCCGGTCGCCGGGATCGAAGCCGCCGAAGCGGCCCGGACCGGGATTCAGCCGCTCCTTGAGCGCGGCGTTCAGGGCGCGGGTCCCGGCGGAGCCGGCGTGGCCGGGGGTGATGACCTGCACGCTGTCCGCCGCGATGCCGAAGGCCCTCGGGACCGACTCGGCCACCAGCTGCACGCAGCGGTGCACGGCCTCCCCCGCGTCCTGCACCGGGACGATGACGATCTCCTTGCCGGGGGCGTCGACCTGGTTCAGCTCCCCGATCCCGACGCCCGAGACCAGCTCGCCCAGTGGTCCGGGGTCCGGGGTCCGGGAGACCACCTGCGGGCAGACGCGGGCCGCGAGCACGTCGGCGAACACCCGGCCGGCCCCGGCGGACCCGAGCACCGACGGGTCCCCGGAGAGCACCAGCCGCGCCCCGTCCGGGACGGACTCCACCAGCGCGGCCGCGGTCTCCACGTCCAGCTGCGGGGCGTCGAGCACTACGAGCAGGTCCAGCGCGAACTGACCGTCCGCGTCCCGTCCGGGGCCCTCGGTCCCGGAGAGCAGTCCGGCCGTGGTCACCGACCCCTCGGAGGGGGCGTGGGCGGCCAGGCAGACGCGCAGCCCCAGCCGGTGCGCGGCCGCGAGCAGGGCGAGGGGCTCGGCCCGGGCCGTCTCGCCCCCGGTGTGGGTGACCAGGCCGTGGCCCGCGACCGCGCGGATCAGCGCGGCGGCGGACGGATTCGGGGCGGCCCCGGCCGCCTCGTCCCAGTCCGCCGGCGCGTCGAAGGCGTTGGCCAGCCGGGCCAGGCCGTCGGCGAGACTCTCCTCGGCCATGGCGGAGCCCTCCAGGCCCACCAGGACCCGCACGGGCTGCTCGGCGCCGGCGGCGTCGTCGGTGTCGCCGGGGGCGCCCGCTTCGTCGCTCCCGGCCGAGGCGCCCGGAGCGGCGGTGCCCGTACCGCCTGCCGCCGGCGTGGCCGGCGGTTCGTGGAACACCAGCACCGAGCCCTCGCCGACGGCCTGTTCCAGCGCCCCGGCGGGGTCCGGGACCGCGTACTGGGCCAGCGCCGACTGCAGTACGGGTGCCTCCAGCGCGGTGTGGCCCTTCAGACCCGCCTGGGCGAGCAGCCAGCCCACCAGGGCGGCGCTGCGGCGTTCGTCCCCGGGTCCGGCCACGGGGCCGAGCAGCGCCCGGGCGAAGGCGTCCGCCTGGGTCGGGCGGACGGCGGGGAGCGAGAGCAGCAGCCACGGGTTCTCGGCGAGCTGCTCGGCCGCGTCCTCGCCCAGTACCGACGCGGCGGGAGCGGCGAAGGCCTCGGGGGCCCCGCCGCGGGCCAGTAGGGCCCGTACGGCGTCGAGGGCGGCGGCGGAGGGCGCGGAGGCCCGCGCGGGCGCGGGGGCCGGTGCGTGCGCGGGAGCGCGGGGCTGCGGCGGGGGCGTGGCGGCGGGCCTGCGGGGGGCGGCCGGGGCCTCGTCGAAGTACGCGGTGGGGCGTTCGGCGCCGCTCTCCACGGCCCGTACGGCGGCCAGCAGGTCGGCCGCGGTCCCGCTGAGCTTCGCGCCCGCCTCGACCGGGGCCTGGCGTTCCGCCTTGCGGCGGGCGATGCGTTCGCGCTCGATCTTCTGCGCGGCCAGTTCGGCCGCCGCCTCGCTGAGCGCGGGCGGCGCCGGCTCGGCCCCCGCCGCCGCGCCCTCGGCCGGCCCGGCCTGGGTGTCGCCGGCGCCGTCCCCCTCGGCCGGGCCGGGCTCGTCAGAACCGTCCCCCTCGGGCTCCGCGCCGTCGCCCATGTCCACGCCCTCGGCCGGTCCGGGCCGGGCGGCGCCGTCCCCCTCGGCCGGGCCGGGCTCGCCGTCACCGGCGCCCTCGGGCTCCGCTCCGTCACCCGTGGCCGTGCCGGCGCCCTCCGCCGCGCCGGGCCGGGTGGCGGCATCTGCTTCGGCCCCCGCGCCCTCGGCCGGGCCGGGCTCGGCTTCGCCGGCGCCCTGCCGGGGGTGCGGAGCGGCGTCGTCGCCGGCCGCTCCGGGCCCCGTCGGCGCGGGCTCCGCGGTCGGACCGCCGGGGGCGGCGGCGGTGGGCTCGGTGCCCGGGGCCTCGTACCCGGCCTCGCCGGGTTCCGCGGCAGCGGTATCGGCAGCTCGGCGGTCCGTACTCACAACGTGCTCCAGTCCTGGTCGGGGTAGCGGTGCACGGGCGCCGACACGTCGTCCAGCGCCCGGCGGATCTCCTCCGGAAGACTAAGGGCCTCCACCGACAGCGCCGCCGCGAGCTGCGCCGACGTACGGGCGCCGACGATCGGCGCGACCACTCCCGGCCGGTCGCGGATCCATGCCAGGGCCACCTGGAGCGGGGTCACGGCCAGCCCCTGGGCCGCCGTGGCCACCGCGTCCACGATCAGGCCGGCCGCCTGGTCCAGGTACGGGTCCACGAAGGCCGCCAGGGTCTCCGAGGCACCCCGGGAGTCCGCCGGGGTCCCGTCCCGGTACTTGCCGGTCAGGACCCCGCGCCCCAGCGGGGAGGAGGGCAGCAGCCCGATGCCGAGGTCCAGCGCGGCCGGCAGCACCTCCCGCTCCACGCCCCGCTGGAGCAGCGAGTACTCCATCTGCGTCGAGGCGAGCCGGGTCCGCGTGCCGGGGGCCGCCAGCTGCCACGTCGCGGCCTTCGCCAGCTGCCAGCCGCAGAAGTTGGACACCCCCGCGTACCGCGCCCGGCCGCTGCTCACCGCCAGGTCCACCGCCTGGAGGGTCTCCTCCAGCGGGGTCCACGGATCGAAGGCGTGTACCTGCCACAGGTCCACGTAGTCGGTGCCCAGCCGGTCCAGCGAGGCGTCCAGCGCGGCCAGCAGGTGCCCGCGCGAGCAGTCGTACCGCCGGTCCGGGTCCGGCACGCCGCCCGCCTTGGTGGCGATCACCAGGTCCCGGCGCGGCACGAGCCCGCGCACCAACTGCCCGAGGAGGTACTCCGCCTCGCCGCCGCCGTACACGTCGGCCGTGTCGACGAGGGTGCCGCCCGCCTCCCAGAACGTCCTGACCTGCTCGGCGGCGGCTTCCTCTCCGGTGTCGCGGCCCCAGGTGAGGGTGCCGAGGCCGATCCGGGAAACGCGCAGTCCGGTGCGGCCGAGATGCCTCTGCTCCATGAGCGCTGAGAGTACTGGGGCACTGCCGCGCGAGACCCTGGCGCGCTACAGTCCCCGCAGACCAACGTTACTGATGGGTACACCGGTAAGGGGACGACACATGCGGCTCGGCATCAATCTCGGCTACTGGGGTGCGGGCATGGACGCCGACAACCTCGCCGTCGCACAGGAGGCCGACCGCCTCGGCTACGACGTCTGCTGGGCCGCCGAGGCCTACGGCTCCGACGCGCCGACCGTGCTCGCCTGGGTCGCCGCCCAGACCGAGCGGATCGACGTCGGCTCGGCCATCCTGCAGATCCCGGCCCGCCAGCCCGCGATGACCGCGATGACGGCCGCCACCCTCGACTCCCTCACCAAGGGCCGCTTCCGGCTCGGCCTCGGCGTCTCCGGCCCGCAGGTGTCCGAGGGCTGGTACGGCGTGAAGTTCGACAAGCCGCTCGCGCGGACCCGGGAGTACGTCGAGATCGTCCGCAAGGCGATGACCCGCGAGCGCCTCTCCTACGAGGGCGAGCACTGGACCCTGCCGCTGCCCGGCGGCCCCGGCAAGCCGCTCAAGCTCACCGTGCACCCGGAGCGCGAGCACATCCCGCTCTACATCGCGGCCATCGGGCCGAAGAACCTGGAGCAGACGGGCGAGATCGCCGACGGCGCGCTCCTGATCTTCCCGGCGGCCGAGCACCTGGAGGCCACCGCGCTCACCCACATCCGGGCGGGCCGCGCGAAGGCCGGGCTGACGATGGAGGGCTTCGACGTCTGCCCGACCGTGCCGCTGGCCCTCGGCGAGGACGTGAACGCGCTCGCCGACATGTTCCGCCCGTACACCGCCCTGTACGTGGGCGGCATGGGCAGCCGGAAGCAGAACTTCTACAACCAGCTGGCCCAGCGCATGGGCTACGAGAAGGAAGCGGCCGAGATCCAGGACAAGTACCTGGCGGGCGACAAGGCCGCAGCGGCCGCCGCCGTCCCGCACTCGCTCATCGACTCCACCACGCTGCTCGGCCCGGTGGAGCGGATCGCGGACGGGATGCGGGCCTACGCCGAGGCCGGGGTCACCACCCTGACGCTCGCGCCGGCCGGCTTCACCCTGGAGGAGCGGATCGCCGCGCTGCGCGCGGGCACGGAGGCCCTGGAGGCCGCCGGCGTCGCGTAGGCGCACCCGGCGGAAGTCTGCGGCCGTGGTGGGGGCTCGGGGGTCTTCCCCGCCACGGCCGACACAGCCAACAACGCCCGGGGGACCCGCCGGGTTACGCACCCGGTTCCCTCCTCCGTTTTCGTTCATTCGGACGAGTCGTGCGTCCCATCGGTTGCCCGCTCCCGAGAGCCGCGTTTGACTCGTTGCATGCTCTCTGCCCGCAGCCTGTTCCAGGAGATCGTCGACAACGACGACTCCTTCCAGCTGTTCTGCTCCATCGCCGCCGGCGGGGAGGCCCAGGGCGGCTGGGAGAACGCCCGGATCGCCGCGCTGGTGCCGGACTCCATGCGCGATCTCGCGCCCAAGATCACCCGGCACGGCGCCGACGAGGACAAGCACGGGCGGATCTTCAACGCCCTGCTCCGCAAGCGCGGCCTGCCACCCGTGCCCGTACCGCCCGAGACCGACTACACGATGCTGCTGGAGCGCGCCGGCATCGGCCTCCCGCACGAGAGACTGCGCGGCGACCGGCCGCTGAGCGAGCGCGACATCGTCGTGTACCTCTCGCACAGCCGCGTCACCGAGCAGCGGGCCGCCGACCAGATGGACATGCTGGTCAAGCACTTCGGCGACCATCCCGACGTCGGCAAGGCCATCCGCATGATCAGCCACGACGAGGACAACCACCTCGCGTACTGCCACGAGGAGCTGCTGCGCCTGGCCCGGGAGGGGCACGGCCGCACCATCCAGCGGGTGCTGCGCGAGTGCGCCCTCGTCGAGATCGGCGTCTACCGCGACGTGAGCCTCGCCGTCATGGGCCACATGGGCCGCCTGCTGGACTGGCCCGCCCCGAAGGCGGCGGCGCTCGCGGCCGGCATCCGGGGCATGTAC
The DNA here is from genome assembly GCF_053606025.1 of Streptomyces sp. NPDC055254. Taxonomy (NCBI): domain Bacteria; kingdom Bacillati; phylum Actinomycetota; class Actinomycetes; order Kitasatosporales; family Streptomycetaceae; genus Streptomyces; species Streptomyces sp. NPDC055254. The sequence continues at coordinate 135,325 of NZ_JBSGQV010000014.1, forward strand.
GCCTACGAGCGATTCAGCGGCTGGCACCGGATGGTGAGCCTGCGCGTCCCCGAACGGCGCAACGCCCTGGGCGGCGCGCCGCTCACCTCGGCCGAGTTCGCGTAGGGCCGGCGCCGCCCGGCGCCGCTACGGGCGCCGGGCGGCGCTAGAGCCAGCCCCGGCGCTTGAACGTCCGGTGCAGGCCCAGGCACAGGCTCGCCATCAGCACCAGCACCGCCGGATAGCCCCAGGGCTGGCGCAGCTCCGGCATGTCGTCGAAGTTCATGCCGTAGATCCCGGCCACCATCGTGGGCACCGCGGCCATCGCCGCCCACGCCGAGATCTTGCGCATGTCGTCGTTCTGGCGGACGCCCATCTGCGCCAGGTGCGCGGAGAGCGCGTCCGACAGCAGCCGGTCCAGGCCCTCGACGTACTCGTTCGCCTTCGTCAGGTGGTCGGCCACGTCGCGGAAGAAGGGCTGCGCGTGCTCGCGGACGAAGGGCACGTTCCCGAAGGCGAGCCGGTCCATCGGCTGGATCAGCGGGCTCGTCGCCCGGCGGAACTCCAGTACCTGCCTCTTGAAGGCGTAGATCCGGGCGGCGGTGTTCTTGGTGTCCGAGCCGCTGGGGGCGAAGACGTCCGCCTCCAGCTCCTCCAGGTCCACCTGGAGCTCCGCCGCCACCTCGATGTAGTGGTCCACCACCGCGTCGGACACCGCGTACAGGACCGCCGTCGGGCCGTGCCCGAGCACCTCCGGGTCCTGCTCCAACCGGTGGCGCACGGCGGCGAGCGGGGCCCCCTCGCCGTGCCGGACCGTGACCACGAACGAGTCGCCGATGAACACCATCAGCTCGCCCGCGGTCACCGTGCCCGCATGGTCGTCGTAGAGCACCGGCTTGAGGACGACGAACAGCGAATCGTCGTACACCTCCAGCTTCGGGCGCTGGTGCGCGTTCAGCGCGTCCTCCACGGCGAGCGGGTGCAGCCCGAACTCCCGCCGCACGTGCTCGAACTCCTTCTCGGAGGGCTCGTACATACCGATCCACACGAAGGCGTCACCGCTCGCCCGCGCCAGCTCCAGGGCGTCCGAGAAGTCCTCCGGTCCCTCGCTACGGCGGCCGTTGCGGTACATCGCGCAGTCGACGATCACGCGGGCATTCTCCCCTGCCCCGGGCCGGCCCGCACGCGGACGGCACCGCATACGCTGGCGCCATGGCCACTCTGATCCTCGTACGACACGGACGGTCCACCGCCAACACCGCAGGACTGCTCGCCGGATGGACCCCGGGAGTCGCCCTCGACGAGCGCGGCGCCGCCCAGGCCGCCGCGCTGCCCGGCCGGCTGGCGGGGGTGCCGATCGCCGCCGCCGTCACCAGCCCGCTGCAGCGCTGCCGGGAGACCCTCGCCCCGCTGCTCGCCGCCCGGCCGGAGCTGGCCCTGCACACGGACGAGCGGATCGGCGAGTGCCACTACGGCGACTGGTCGGGCCGCAAACTCTCCGAACTCGCCGACGAGCCGCTGATGAAGATCGTCCAGCAGCACCCGTCCGCGGCCGCGTTCCCCGGCGGCGAGTCCATGCGCGCCATGCAGGCGCGCGCCGTGGAAGCCGTACGGGAGTGGAACGCGCGGATCGAGGAGGAGCACGGCAGCGACGCCGTCTTCCTCATGTGCTCGCACGGCGACATCATCAAGTCCCTCGTCGCGGACGCCCTGGGCATGCACCTGGACCTGTTCCAGCGGATCCACGTCGACCCCTGCTCCGTCACGGCCGTCCGGTACACACCGACCCGACCCTTCGTCTTCCGGCTCGGCGACACCGGGGACTTCGGCTCGCTGGTGCCGGCCGAGGGCGCCCGCACCCCGGAGGCCGGGACCTCCGGAGCGGCGGCGGCGGAACGGGCGGCGGAGGACGGCGGGAACGCCGTCGTGGGAGGCGGTGCGGGCGCGGCGTGATCGAACGGCGCAGTAGGGTGGACTGGCCCGCAACGGGCGCCCCGCACGCGCAGACCCGCCTCTGCCGCCGAGACTTGGAGACTGGACGTGCCCCGTCAGGTGTTCCTCTACGACCCCCCGGACCGCTTCGTGGCCGGCACGGTCGGTCTGCCGGGACGCCGTACGTTCTTCCTGCAGGCCTCCTCCGGCCCCCGGGTCACCAGCGTCTCCCTGGAGAAGACCCAGGTCGCGGCGCTGGCCGAGCGGATGGACGAGCTGCTGGACGAGGTCGTACGGCGTACCGGCGGCAACGCCCCGGTCCCGGCCGTGGCCCCCGCCGAGGCCGCCGACACCGCGCCGCTGGACGTCCCGGTCGAGGAGGAGTTCCGCGTCGGCACCATGGCCCTGGCCTGGGACGGCGAGGAGCAGCGCATGATCGTCGAGGCGCAGGCCCTGGTGGAACTCGACGCCGAGTCGGACGAGGACCTCGCCGAGGCCGAGGAGCGGCTGCTCCAGGACGAGGAGAACGGCCCGCCGATGCTGCGGGTCCGCCTCAGCGGAGCCCAGGCCAGGGCCTTCGCCAAGCGCGCCCTGGACGTGGTCAACGCGGGCCGCCCGCCCTGCCCGCTGTGCAGCCTGCCGCTGGACCCCGAGGGCCACGTGTGTCCGCGCCAGAACGGCTACCGGCGCCAGGCGTGACCGCCGCGGGGGAGCTGGAGGAGCTGCTCGCCAAGGGTGAGCTGACGGTCGTCGGCCGGATTCGGGAGGCCTCGAACGCCGTCCTGCTGTGCAGCGTGACGCACGGGGGCGCGAGCGCCGACTGCGTGTACAAGCCGGTCAAGGGCGAACGGCCGCTGTGGGACTTCCCCGACGGCAACCTGGCCCGGCGCGAGGTCGCCGCCTACCTGGTCTCCGAGGCCACCGGCTGGGGGCTGGTGCCCGCGACCGTGCTGCGCGACGGACCCTACGGCGAGGGCATGGTCCAGCAGTGGATCGAGGCCGCCGAGGAGGACGCGTCGACGGGGGGACTGCTCGGACTCGTCGAAGGGGAGGAAGCGGGGGAGGGCTGGAAGCCCGTCGCCTTCGCCGAGGTCGGGGAGGGCCGCACCGCCCTGCTCGTGCACGCCGACGACGCCCGGCTGCGCCGCATCGCCGTCCTCGACGCCGTGATCAACAACGGCGACCGCAAGGGCGGCCACCTGCTGCCCGCGTCCGACGGGCGGCTCTACGGCATCGACCACGGCGTGACCTTCCACACCGAGGACAAGTTGCGCACCCTGCTGTGGGGCTGGGCGGGGGAGCCGCTCACGGACGAGGCGCGTGACGTGCTGGTCGCGCTGGACGCCGAGCTGGCCGACGGAGCGCCGCTCGCCACCCGCCTGGCGGAACTGATCACAGCCGTGGAGCTGACCGCCGTACGGGGCCGGGTGGCGCAGTTGCTGCGCACGGGAACGCATCCGGAGCCCTCCGGGCAGTGGCCGTCGATCCCCTGGCCACCGGTCTGAACCAGCCATGTCGGACACGCACAGATCAGGCCGGACCGCAAGAGGGCCGATCAGGACAACAGTGCTGGTCCGGTTCGTTTCCGGAACATCCGTCCGGTTAGGCTCGACGCATGCATGCCTGGCCCGCTTCTGAGGTCCCCGCCCTGCCCGGCAAGGGCCGCGACCTCCAGATCCACGACACCGCGACCCAAGGGACGATCACCCTCGCCCCCGGTCCCGTCGCCCGTATCTACGTCTGCGGCATCACTCCGTACGACGCGACCCATATCGGTCACGCGGCGACCTACAACGCGTTCGACCTCGTACAGCGCGTGTGGCTCGACACCAAGCGGCAGGTTCACTACGTCCAGAACGTGACGGACGTGGACGACCCGCTGCTGGAGCGGGCGCTGCGCGACGGCCACGACTGGACCGAGCTCGCCGAACGCGAGACGGCCCTCTTCCGCGAGGACATGACCGCCCTGCGGATGCTGCCCCCGCAGCACTACATCGGCGCCGTCGAGGCCATACCGGGCATCGTGCCGCTGGTCGAGCGGCTGCGGGACGCGGGCGCGGCGTACGAGCTGGACGGCGACGTCTACTTCTCGGTCGGGTCCGACCCGCACTTCGGCGGGGTCTCGAACCTCGACGCCGAGGCCATGCGGTTGCTCTCGGCGGAGCGGGGCGGCGACCCTGACCGGCCGGGGAAGAAGAACCCGCTGGACCCGATGCTGTGGATGGCCGCGCGTCCGGGCGAGCCGAGCTGGGACGGCGGCTCGCTGGGCCGCGGCCGGCCCGGCTGGCACATCGAGTGCGTGGCGATCGCCCTCGACCACCTGGGCATGGGCTTCGACATCCAGGGCGGCGGGTCTGACCTGGCCTTCCCGCACCACGAGATGGGTGCCTCGCACGCGCAGGTGCTGACGGGCGAGTTCCCGATGGCCAGGGCGTACGTGCACGCGGGCATGGTGGGTCTGCACGGCGAGAAGATGTCGAAGTCCAAGGGCAACCTGGTCTTCGTCTCCGCGCTGCGGCGGGCCGGCGTCGACTCGGCGGCGATCCGCCTGGCGCTGCTGTCGCACCACTACCGGGCCGACTGGGAGTGGACGGACGGGGTCCTCGCGGAAGCGGTGGCCCGCCTGGAGCGCTGGCGCGCGGCCGTGTCCCGGCCGGACGGCGCGGCGGCCGACGCGCTGGTGGAGGAGGTCCGCGAGGCCCTCTCGAACGACCTCGACGCGCCTGCCGCGCTGGCGGCCGTCGACCGCTGGGTCGAGCTCCAGCTCGCCACCGGCGGCGACGACGAGTCGGCCCCGGGCCTGGTGTCCCGCACGGTGGACGCGCTGCTGGGCGTGGCCCTGTAGCCGTCCGCGGCCCGTGCACGGGGGCGATGCCCCCGAGCCCCGCGCCTCGAACGCCGGCGGGGCCGGAATTGCCCTCCGGGCAACCCGGCCCCGCCGGCGTCGTGAGGACCGGGGTCGACGCCCCGGTAGCAGGGCTGCTCACGGCAGCGCCCCGGTAGCAGGGCCGCCGGACGGCTACGCCTCCGGGGACTCCGGGGTGTCCTCCTCCGGCGGAGCCGGCGGCGGGGGCTGGGGTTCCTCCCCGGCGGGGTCCGGCTTGCGCCGCGGCGGGCGCGTCAGGCCGCTGGTGGTGTCCCGCAGGTACGACCCGTCGCCCGGACCCCCCTCCGGGCCCGCCGCCGGGTCACGCCGCCGCAGGTACCGCTCGAACTCGCGGGCGATGGCGTCGCCCGACGCCTCCGGCAGGTCGGCCGTGTCCCGTGCCTCCTCCAGCGTCTGGACGTACTCCGCCACCTCGCTGTCCTCGGCGGCCAGTTGGTCCACGCCCAGCTGCCACGCCCGCGCGTCCTCCGGCAGTTCGCCCAGGGGGATGCGGATGTCGATCAGGTCCTCCAGGCGGTTCAGCAGCGCCAGCGTCGCCTTCGGGTTCGGCGGCTGCGACACGTAGTGCGGCACCGCCGCCCACAGCGACACCGCCGGCACACCCGCGTGCGTACACGCCTCCTGGAGGATGCCCACGATGCCGGTCGGGCCCTCGTACTTGGTCTCCTCCAGGTCCAGCGTCCGCGCCAGGTCCGCGTCCGAGGTCACCCCGCTCACCGGCACCGGCCGCGTGTGCGGGGTGTCCCCGAGCAGCGCGCCCAGGATGACCACCATCTCCACGCCCAGCTCGTGCGCGAAGCCGAGGATCTCGTTGCAGAACGACCGCCACCGCATGGACGGTTCGATGCCCCGCACCAGCACCAGGTCGCGCGGCTTCGCGCCGCCGATCCGGACCACCGAGAGCCGTGTCGTCGGCCATGTGATCTTCCGTACCCCGTTGTCCAGCCACACCGTCGGCCGGTTGACCTGGAAGTCGTAGTAGTCCTCGGCGTCGAGCGCCGCGAACACCTCGCCCTTCCACTCCCGGTCCAGGTGCGCGACCGCACCGGAGGCCGCGTCACCCGCGTCGTTCCAGCCCTCGAACGCGGCCACCATGACCGGGTCGATCAGCTCGGGCACGCCCTCAAGCTCGATCACCCAGGTCTCCTTCCGAAGTTCCCCTTGCGTACGTGGGTCAGCCTAAGCCTTGGGACGACGCGAGCCACAGCCCACGACAGAGGGGCGGTTCCCTTCGGAACCGCCCCTCTTCCCCACCTGCGCGAGAGCTACGCCTTGCGGCTCAGCATCTCCTCGACCCGGGCGCGCACGGCGGCGTCGTCCAGGCCGCGGACGGTGACCGTGGTGCGCCGGCGCAGCACGTCGTCGACCGTCTCGGCCCACTCGTTGTCCCGGGCGTAGGCGACCTGCGCCCAGATCTCCGGACCGTCCGGGTGGATGCGCTGGGCCAGCTCGGGGTCCTCGTTCGCGATGCGCGCGATGTCGAAGGCCAGCGAGCCGTAGTGCGAGGCCAGGTGACGCGCGGTCAGCGGGTCCATCCGGCTGCCGGGCTCACGGTCCACCAGCAGGCGGTGGGCGACCGCGTTCGGGTTGGCGACACCGGGCAGCGGGACCCGGCGCACGAGCGACTTGACCGGCTCCATGTCCTCGGTCAGCGGGCTGCCCGGCAGCTTCGCCAGCTTGTCCATGACCACGCGGCCGATGTGACGGTACGTCGTCCACTTGCCGCCGGCCACCGACAGCATGCCGCCCGCGCCCTCGGAGACGACGGTCTCGCGCTTGGCCTTCTCGACGCCGCCGGGGCCGCCGGGCAGCACCCGCAGGCCCGCGAAGGCGTACGTCATCAGGGAGCGGTCGAGGTCGGCGTCCTTCACCGAGAACGCCGCCTCGTCCAGGATCTGCTGGATGTCGGACTCGGTGGCGCGCACGTCCGCCGGGTCGCCCTCGTAGACCTCGTCGGTGGTGCCGAGCAGCAGCTGGTCCTCCCACGGGAGCGCGAAGGTGATGCGGTACTTGTCGATCGGGGTGGCCATGGCGGCCTTCCACGGCGACTTGCGCTTCATCACGATGTGCGCGCCCTTGGAGAGGCGGATGGACGGCATCGCGTGCTTGTCCTCCATGCGCCGCAGGTGGTCCACCCACGGGCCGGTGGCGTTGAGCACGACCCGCGCGTCGACCCCGAACTCGCTGCCGTCCAGACGGTCCTTGAGCTCGGCGCCGGTGACCCGGCCCCGCGTCGTGCGCAGCCCGGTGACCTCGGCGTGGTTGAGGACGACGGCGCCGGACTCGACGGCCGCGCGGACCGTCATGACGGCGACGCGGGAGTCGTTCATCTGGTGGTCGTAGTAGACGGCGACGGCCTTGAGGTTGTCCGTCTTCAGACCGGGGTTGTCGGCGACGGCACGGGCGGGCGATATGACCTTCCCGATGCCGTCGCCGAAGGCGGAGAGCGCCGAGTAGGCGAACACGCCGGCGCCCAGCTTCGCGGCGCCGACCGGACCGCCCTTGTAGACGGGCAGGTAGAAGGTGAGCGGGTTGACCAGGTGCGGGGCCACGTCCTTGGCCAGCACCCGGCGCTCGTGGTGGTTCTCGGCCACCAGCTTGACCGCGCCGGTCTGCAGGTAGCGCAGACCGCCGTGGACCAGCTTGGAGGAGGCCGAGGAGGTGGCGCCGGCGAAGTCGCCGGCGTCCACCATGGCGACCCGCAGACCCGACTGCGCGGCGTGCCAGGCCACCGAGGTGCCCAGGATTCCACCGCCGATGACGAGCAGGTCGTACGTGGCCTTGGCCAGCTGCTCACGGGTCTCGGCACGGCTCGCGTTCGAGCCGGCGGTCGGGTGCGAACCCAGTGCGGGAACGCTCTGCAGGCTGCTCATATCCCTTGACTCCTACTTACTCGTCGATTGCGCCGGCCGTGCGGTCAGCTGGCGTCTTCGTCGTCGACCCAGCCCATGGACCGCTCGACGGCCTTGAGCCAGCTCTTGTACTCGCGGTCCCGCTGCTCGGCGGGCATCCGCGGGGTCCACTCCGCCGCGCGGCGCCAGTTGGCGCGCAGGGCGTCGGTGTCCGGCCAGAAGCCGACGGCCAGGCCGGCGGCGTAGGCGGCGCCGAGGCAGGTGGTCTCGGCGACCATCGGACGCACCACGGGGGCGTCCAGGAAGTCCGAGAGCGTCTGCATCAGCAGGTTGTTGGAGGTCATGCCGCCGTCGACCTTGAGGGCCGCGAGCTCGACGCCCGAGTCCTTGGTCATGGCGTCGGTGATCTCGCGGGTCTGCCAGGCGGTGGCCTCCAGGACGGCACGGGCGATGTGTGCCTTGGTGACGTACCGGGTGAGGCCGGCGATCACGCCGCGGGCGTCGGAGCGCCAGTACGGGGCGAACAGGCCCGAGAAGGCCGGCACGAAGTACGCGCCGCCGTTGTCCTCGACGGAGGAGGCCAGGGTCTCGATCTCGGCCGCGGACTTGATCAGGCCCATCTGGTCGCGCATCCACTGGACGAGCGAGCCGGTGACGGCGATGGAGCCCTCCAGCGCGTAGACCGGCTTGGAGTCGCCGATCTGGTAGCCGACCGTGGTCAGCAGGCCGCTGTAGGAGTTGATGATCTTGTCGCCGGTGTTCATCAGCATGAACGTGCCGGTGCCGTACGTGGACTTCGCCTCGCCCTCGGCGAAACAGGTCTGGCCGAAGAGCGCGGCCTGCTGGTCGCCGAGCGCCGAGGCGACCGGGACGCCGGCGAGCACGCCGTCCTTGACGTGGCCGTAGACCTCGGCGGAGGACTTGATCTCCGGGAGGACGTTGAGCGGGACACCCATGGACTCGGCGATCTTGTCGTCCCAGGCCAGGGTGTGCAGGTTCATCAGCATGGTGCGCGAGGCGTTGGTGACGTCGGTGACGTGCACGCCGCCCTGGGCCCCGCCCGTGAGGTTCCAGATGACCCACGAGTCCATGGTGCCGAAGAGGATGTCGCCGGCCTCGGCGCGCTCGCGCAGGCCCTCGACGTTGTCGAGCAGCCAGCGGACCTTCGGGCCGGCGAAGTAGCTCGCCAGCGGCAGGCCGGTCTCACGGCGGAAGCGGTCCTGGCCGACGTTGCGGCCGAGCTCCTTGCACAGGGCGTCGGTGCGGGTGTCCTGCCAGACCAGCGCGTTGTGCACCGGCTCGCCGGTGTTCTTGTCCCACAGGAGGGTGGTCTCGCGCTGGTTGGTGATGCCGACGGCCTTGACGTCGGCGGCGGTGAAGCCCGGAATGTCCTGGGCGGCCTTGGTGATGGCGCCGGCGACGACCTCCTGGACGTTGGTCCAGATCTCGGTGGCGTCGTGCTCGACCCAGCCCGGCTTCGGGAAGATCTGCTCGTGCTCCTTCTGGTCGACGGCGACGATGCGGCCGTCGCGGTCGAAGACGATGCAGCGGGAGGAGGTGGTGCCCTGGTCGATCGCGGCGATGAAGGGGCCGGTGCTGCTGGTCATGATGGCTGCTCCTGGCAGGTCTGGTGAGTAGGCGGAATCAGGGAAGCGGTGCGGATCTTGCGATCCCTGCCGATGCTGATCAGGCGAACGCGATGTTGTACAGACCACCGGCGAGGGCGGCACCGACGAGCGGGCCGACCACCGGGATCCAGGAGTATCCCCAATCCGAGCCGCCCTTGTTGGGAAGCGGCAGCAGGGCGTGGACGATGCGCGGGCCGAGGTCGCGCACCGGGTTGATGGCGTAGCCGGTCGGGCCGCCGAGGGAGAGGCCGATGCCGACGACGACGAAGGAGGTGATCAGGACGCCGATGACACCGAGGCCCTTGCCGTCGTCCTGGAGGCCCTGGGTCAGGATCGCCAAGAGCAGGACGGCCGTGCCGATGATCTCGGTCGCCAGGTTCTGCACGACGTTGCGGATCTCGGGGCCGGTGGAGAAGACGCCCAGGACCGGGCCGGCCTGGTCGTGCGGGTGCGGGTCCTCGGGACCGAGCTTCGCGTCACGTATGTGCTCGGGGTCCGACAGGTGCACGCGGAACTGGCCGTAGTAGGTGATCCACATCAGGACCGCGCCGAGCATCGCGCCGAGCAGCTGTCCGGCGAAGTAGACCGGAACGTCGCCCCAGGCGCCGTCCTTGACCGCGATGCCGACGGTGACCGCCGGGTTGAGGTGGGCGCCGGAGAGCGGCGCGGATACGTAAGCCGCGATCAGGACGGCGAAGCCCCAGCCGAACGTGATGGCCAGCCAGCCCGCGTTGCGGGCCTTGGAGCTCTTGAGTGTCACGGCGGCGCACACGCCGCCACCGAGGAGGGTGAGCAGGGCGGTACCGATGGTCTCGCCGATGAAGATGTCGGAGCTGGACACCCGCGACTCCTTTGCCTTACAGGGGTGGGCGGACACCGGGTCCCTCCGGTGGGTCCGCGCACTCGGTGAGTGCTGCACCGGTCCTTGGCCTTGTCACACCCTAACGCGTATTGCCGGTAGGTGTTCGACAATGCCGACCGATGAACGGCAGTTTTCCGCCCAGGTGAAGAACGCGTCAAGGGTTGGTCGGGCCAAAGTGTCGGATCGTTACCGCGCGGTGCGATCGACCAAATCAAGCCATCCCATAGCCGCGATATGGCGAAAAGTGGGCAGAATGCGGCCAAGGTGTGGCCGAGAACGGTCTGTGCTGGTCTAGAACCGGCCCGCGCCGAGATCGCGTGAAACAGCGCGCGCGCAGTCCCGCACGGACGCCACGAGGGCCGCACGGGGCTCCCCGTCCTCGCCGCAGATCCGCTCGACGGCGCCCGCGACGGCCACCGCGCCGACCGGCATCCGGCGGCGGTTGTATATGGGCGCGGCCACCGAGGCGAGGCCGTCCCAGGTCTCCTCGACGTCGCAGGCCCAGCCGCGGGCCCGGGTCAGGTCCAGCACCTCCTCGAAGCCGGCGGCGTCCGTGACCGTCCGGGGGGTGAACGCCTCGCGCTCCACCTCCACGGCCTGCGTGTGCGCGACCGGGTCATAGGCGGACAGCACCTTGCCCAGGGCGGTCGAGTGCAGCGGCTGCATGGCCCCCACCTCCAGCACCTGGCGGCTGTCGTCGGGCCGGAACACGTGGTGCATGATCAGCACCCCGCTCTTGTGCAGCACGCCCACGTACACGCTCTCGCCGCTCGCCCGGGCCAGGTCGTCGGTCCACACCAGGGCGCGGGCCCGCAGTTCGTGCACGTCGAGGTAGCTGTTGCCCAGGCGCAGCAGCTCCGCGCCCAGCTGGTAGCGGCCGGAGGCCGGGTCCTGCTCCACGAAGCCCTCGGCCTGCAGCGTGCGCAGGATGCCGTGCGCCGTGCCCTTGGCCAGTCCCAGGGAGGAGGCCACGTCGGAGAGTCCCAGCCGGCGCTCACCGCCGGCCAGGAGCCGCAGCATCGCAGCTGCTCGTTCGAGCGACTGGATGTTCCGTGCCATCGTGCAGCCTCCTGCTGACGTTCTGTCCGTACTGACCAGGTGGATGTGGTTCGACAGATGTAGTTCGACAATGCTGAACACTATCGGTCGATGCCGACCTCGTGCAGACTTGGTCCGGTCTTCGGCGCACCGTCGCCCCGGCGACCGCCGACGGACCCCCGCCACAGAATGCAGTCCGCCACGTGGGACACCCGCCCCGGGGCGGGGGCCCCGCGGTTACCCTGACCGCGTGCACCCTTGACACCGAGGGGGTGCAAAGCCGACAGCCGTCGCATCCCAGGGAGCACATCCATGGCCTCGTTGCCGAACCCGCCCGCCGATCCCCAGACCCGGGCCGACGCCCTCCGGGAGGCGCTGGCCACCCGAGTCGTCGTGGCCGACGGAGCCATGGGAACGATGCTCCAGGCGCAGGACCCCACCATGGAGGACTTCCAGCAGCTCGAAGGCTGCAACGAGGTGCTCAACATCACCCGCCCGGACATCGTCCGAACGGTGCACGAGGCCTACTTCTCCGTGGGCGTGGACTGCGTCGAGACCAACACCTTCGGCGCGAACTTCGCCGCCCTCGCCGAGTACGACATCGCCGAACGCAACTTCGAGCTCTCGGAGTCCGGCGCCCGCATCGCCCGCGAGGTCGCCGACGAGTTCACCGCCGCCACCGGACAGCAGCGCTGGGTCCTCGGCTCCATCGGCCCCGGCACCAAGCTGCCCACCCTGGGCCACATCACGTACGCGAAGATCCGTGACGCCTACCAGATCAACGCCGAGGGCCTGCTCACCGGCGGCGCCGACGCGCTGCTCGTCGAGACCACCCAGGACCTCCTGCAGACCAAGGCCTCCGTCATCGGCGCCCGCCGCGCCATGGAGGCACTCGGCCTGAACGTCCCGCTCATCTGCTCCGTCACCGTCGAGACCACCGGCACCATGCTGCTCGGCTCGGAGATCGGCGCCGCGCTGACCGCGCTGGAGCCGCTGGGCATCGACATGATCGGCCTGAACTGCGCGACCGGCCCCGCCGAGATGAGCGAGCACCTGCGCCACCTGGCCCGTCACTCGCGCGTCCCGCTGTCCTGCATGCCCAACGCGGGCCTGCCCGTCCTGACCAAGGCCGGCGCCCACTACCCGCTGACCGCTCCCGAGCTGGCCGACGCCCAGGAGACCTTCGTCCGCGACTACGGGCTCTCGCTGGTCGGCGGCTGCTGCGGCACGACCCCCGAGCACCTGCGCCAGGTCGTCGAGCGGGTCCGCGGCACGGCCGTCACCCCCCGCGACCCGCGGCCCGAGCCCGGTGCCGCCTCGCTCTACCAGAGCGTGCCGTTCCGCCAGGACACCTCGTACATGGCGATCGGCGAGCGGACCAACGCCAACGGCTCGAAGAAGTTCCGCGAGGCCATGCTGGAGGGCCGCTGGGACGACTGCGTGGAGATGGCGCGCGACCAGATCCGCGAGGGGGCGCACATGCTCGACCTGTGCGTGGACTACGTGGGCCGCGACGGCGTCGCCGACATGGAGGAGCTCGCCGGCCGCTTCGCCACCGCCTCCACCCTGCCGATCGTCCTGGACTCCACCGAGGTTCCCGTCCTGCGGGCCGGCCTGGAGAAGCTCGGCGGCCGCGCGGTCATCAACTCGGTCAACTACGAGGACGGCGACGGCCCGGAGTCCCGCTTCGCCAAGGTCACCCGGCTGGCCCAGGAGCACGGCGCCGCGCTCATCGCGCTGACCATCGACGAGGAGGGCCAGGCCCGCACCGCCGAGCACAAGGTCGCCATCGCCGAACGCCTCATCGAGGACCTGACGTCCAACTGGGGGATCCGCGAGTCGGACATCCTCATCGACACGCTGACGTTCACGATCTGCACCGGCCAGGAGGAGTCCCGCAAGGACGGTGTCGCCACGATCGAGTCGATCCGCGAGCTCAAGCGCCGCCACCCGGAGGTCCAGACCACGCTGGGCCTGTCCAACATTTCCTTCGGCCTCAACCCGGCGGCCCGCGTCCTGCTGAACTCCGTCTTCCTCGACGAGTGCGTCAAGGCCGGACTGGACTCGGCCATCGTCCACGCGAGCAAGATCCTGCCGATCGCCCGCTTCGACGAGGAGCAGGTCGGCACCGCCCTCGACCTGATCTACGACCGGCGCACCGAGGGCTACGACCCGCTGCAGAAGCTGATGGCCCTCTTCGAGGGCGTCAACACCACGTCGCTCAAGGCCGGCCGCGCCGAGGAGCTCCTCGCCCTGCCCCTGGACGAGCGCCTCCAGCGCCGCATCGTCGACGGCGAGAAGAACGGCCTGGACGCCGACCTCGCCGAGGCCCTGCGGACCCGACCGGCCCTCGACATCGTCAACGACACCCTCCTGGAGGGCATGAAGGTCGTCGGCGAGCTGTTCGGCTCCGGCCAGATGCAGCTGCCCTTCGTCCTCCAGTCCGCCGAGGTCATGAAGACGGCCGTGGCCTACCTCGAACCGCACATGGAGAAGGTCGCCGACGCCGACGGCAACGTGGGCAAGGGCACGATCGTGCTCGCCACCGTCCGCGGCGACGTCCACGACATCGGCAAGAACCTCGTGGACATCATCCTGACCAACAACGGCTACAACGTCGTGAACATCGGCATCAAGCAGCCGGTCTCCGCGATCCTCGAAGCCGCGCAGGAGCACAAGGCCGACGTCATCGGCATGTCCGGCCTCCTCGTGAAGTCGACCGTGATCATGAAGGAGAACCTGGAGGAGCTGAACCAGCGCAAGCTGGCCGCCGACTACCCGGTGATCCTCGGCGGCGCCGCCCTCACCCGCGCCTACGTCGAGCAGGACCTCCACGAGATCTACGAGGGCGAGGTCCGCTACGCCCGCGACGCCTTCGAGGGCCTGCGCCTCATGGACGCCCTCATCGCCGTCAAGCGCGGCGTCCCCGGGGCCTCGCTGCCCGAGCTCAAGCAGCGCCGCGTCGCCAAGCGGGACACGCCCGTGCACCAGGTGGACGAGCCGCAGGAGGCGGGAGGCCGCTCCGACGTCGCCGTCGACAACCCCGTCCCCGCCCCGCCGTTCTGGGGCACCCGCGTGATCAAGGGCATCCCGCTCAAGGACTACGCCTCCTGGCTGGACGAGGGAGCCCTCTTCAAGGGCCAGTGGGGCCTCAAGCAGGCCCGCGCGGGCGGTGCGACCTACGAGGAGCTCGTCGAGAGCGAGGGGCGCCCGCGGCTGCGCGGCCTCCTCGACAAGCTGCACACCGAGAACCTCCTGGAGGCCGCGGTCGTCTACGGGTACTTCCCCTGCGTCTCCAAGGGCGAGGACCTGATCATCCTGGACGAGCAGGGCAACGAGCGGACCCGGTTCAGCTTCCCGCGCCAGCGCCGCGGCCGCCGCCTGTGCCTCGCGGACTTCTTCCGCCCGGAGGAGTCCGGCGAGACCGACGTGGTCGGCCTCCAGGTCGTCACCGTCGGATCGAGGATCGGCGAGGCCACGGCCAAGCTGTTCGAAGCCGACTCCTACCGCGACTACCTGGAACTACACGGCCTGTCGGTCCAGCTGGCCGAGGCCATGGCCGAGTACTGGCACGCCCGGGTCCGCGCCGAGCTCGGATTCGGCGGCGAGGACCCCTCCGAGGTCGAGGACATGTTCGACCTCAAGTACCGGGGCGCCCGCTTCTCGCTCGGCTACGGCGCCTGCCCCGACCTGGAGGACCGGGCGAAGATCGCCGACCTCCTCCAGCCGGAGCGGATCGGGGTCCACCTCTCCGAGGAGTTCCAGCTCCACCCGGAGCAGTCGACCGACGCGATCGTGATTCACCACCCCGAAGCGAAGTATTTCAACGCACGCTGACCCGGACCGACGTACACTTGTCGGTCCCATCCAGGCCGGTCGCCTGTTCCCCCGGTTACGTCCGCGGGGAAGAGGTGACCGGCCTTCTCGTCCCTTCCGAGAGGTGTGCGCATGACGAGCACCGTTCCCGCCCCCGTCGCCCGTACGGCCGACGACTCCGCCCTCCAGGCGGTGCTGCTCGACATGGACGGCACGCTGGTCGACACCGAGGGCTTCTGGTGGGACGCCGAGGTCGACGTCTTCGGCGAGCTGGGCCACCGGCTCGACGAGTCCTGGCGGGACGTGGTCGTCGGCGGCCCCATGAGCCGCAGCGCGGCCTTCCTGATCCAGTCCACCGGCGCCGCCATCACCGTCGGCGAGCTGAGCGTGCTGCTCAACGAGCGCTTCGAGGCGCGCATCGCCGACCGGGTTCCGCTGATGCCCGGCGCCGAGCGGCTGCTGACCGAGCTGGCCCGGCACAACGTGCCCACCGCCCTGGTCTCCGCCTCGCACCGCCGCGTCATCGACCGGGTGCTGCTCTCCCTCGGGCGCGACCGGTTCAACCTCACCGTCGCCGGGGACGAGGTGCCGCGCACCAAGCCCCACCCCGACCCGTACCTGCTGGCAGCCCAGGCTCTGGGCGCGCACCCCTCGCGCTGCGCCGTCATCGAGGACACCGCCACCGGCGTGGCCGCCGCCGAGGCCGCCGGCTGCCGGGTCGTGGCCGTCCCCTCGGTCGGACTGATCTCCCCCGCCCCCGGACGCACGGTCGTCGGCTCCCTGGAGGACGTCGACCTCGCGTTCCTGCGCTCGCTCATCAGCCCGCTGAACTGAGCGTCGCCGCCCCCGGAACGCGGCCACGCGCTGCTCACTGTTCGCGCACGCTCCGTACCGAACGGAACACGGTGGCCTCAGGGTCCTACGGGAGGATCTTCCGCCGGACGCCCCGGAGGCTGAAATTCCATCCTTTCCGGGGCGATTGTTCAGGGTGACCTTGGTCACCCCAAAAGCCCCCTAAGGGACGATCCGCAGGCCCCGGCGCCTTCCCTTGTGTCCGCATTGATCAGCTCCTGACCCCATCTGCGCGAACCCTCACGCGAACACACGGTCCGCTCCCATCACCGTGCGATTACGTCCCGAGTCCTGCCAGTTCAAGCCATCCCGTCCCAGGCCACTAATGTCGACGAAGGCACTGCGCCGCACCTCAGCCGACCCGGACACACACCCCTGTGCCGGTCCGGCGTGGACCGATCGTCACATCACCGGCCCGATCGTTCCGCCCTGAACGGGCGACCGCCGCGAAGTGCCCTTTACGCCGCTTTGAGCAAGTGCCGGTTACAGGGAGTACTTCCAGCATGAACCGCAAGACCATGGTGCTGACGGCTGCGGCCGGACTGCTCACCCCCGCGCTGGCCGCCTGCGGCAGCGCGAGCGGCGGAGGAGCCGGATCCGGAGCGATCGTCGTCGGAACCACCGACCGGTTCGAGGCCGCAGACTTCGCTCCCGCCCCCTTCGACCCGGCCTACGCCTACGACGCCGGCGCCTGGAACATCCTGCGCCAGACCGTCCAGACGCTGATGCACACCCCGCGCGGCGGCGGCCAGCCCGTCCCCGAAGCCGCCTCCGACTGCCGCTTCACGGACACCGGCAACGAGAGCTACCGCTGCACGCTGCGCCCCGGGCTGAAGTTCGCCGACGGCGACCCGCTCACCGCCGAGGACGTCAAGTTCTCCATCGACCGCGTCCTCGCCATCAAGGACGAGAACGGCCCGTCCTCGCTGCTCTCCACCCTCGACACCGTCGAGATCAAGAGCGCCGACACCGTCGTCTTCCACCTGAAGACCCCGGACGCGACCTTCCCGAGCAAGCTCTCCACCCCGGCGGCGGGCATCGTCAGCGAGAAGCACTACGAGGCCGGCAAGCTGCGCCCCGGCTTCGCCGTCGACGGCTCCGGCCCGTACACGATGAAGCCCGAGGTCAGGGACGGCCGCCTGGTGCGTGCCGTGTTCAGCAAGAACCCGAACTACAAGGGCGACCTCAAGCTGCAGAACAGCAAGGTCGAACTGCGCACCTTCCCGGACTCCGCCGCCGTGGGCAAGGCCCTCGCCGACGGCTCCGTCCACATGGTCTCCCGCACCCTGTCGCCCTCGCAGATCGCCGACTTCTCCGCCAGGCCCCCCAAGGGCGTCAAGCTGGTCCCGATGCCCGGCCTGGAGATCCGCTACCTCGGCTTCAACACCGAGGCCCCGGTGGTCAAGGACAAGTCCGTACGGCAGGCCCTCGCCGCCGCCGTCGACCGCAACGCCCTCATCTCCAAGGTCTACGGGAAGTCCGCGCAGCCGTTGTACTCCCTGGTCCCCACCGGTGTGCCGGGCCACGTCAACTCCTTCTTCAACAAGTACGGCGAGGCCAACACGCCCAAGGCCGCCGCACTCCTGAAGGAAGCCGGCATCAAGACCCCCGTCAAGCTGACGCTGAACTACAGCAGCGACCACTACGGCGACGGGACCGCGGCCGAGTTCGAGGCCCTCAAGGCCCAGCTGAACTCCACCCAGCTCTTCGACATCACCGTCCAGGGCAGCGAGTGGGCCGAATTCCGGCCCGCGCAGAAGAAGGGCGACCACGCCGCCTACGGGCTCGGCTGGTTCCCCGACTACCCCGACGCCGACAACTTCCTCGCCCCGTTCCTGGAGCAGGACAACTTCCTGGGCACGCCGTACGCCAACACCACGGTGCGCACCAAACTCATCCCCGAGTCCCGGCGCGCGGTCGACCGTACGGTCGCCGCCCCCGCGATCACGGAGATGCAGGACATCGTCGCCGAGGACGTACCCGTCCTGCCCCTGTGGCAGGGCAAGCAGTACGTCGCCGCACGCGACGGGATCACCGGAGTGGAGTGGTCGGTCAACGCCATCTCCGACCTCCAGCTGTGGGAGCTCGGCCGAGGTGTCAGCGGCTGAGACCGGCGGTAACCGGCAGCGGAAGTCGCAGGCCGGCGCAACGATTCGTCAAGACTGAGAAGGACGTTCGCGTGATGAGACGTAACCAGTGGCTGGCGGCCCCGCTCGGCGCAGCCACCGCCGCCGCGCTGCTCAGCGGTTGCGGTTCGACCGATGGCTCCAACGCCGGCAGCGGCAAGGGCGTGGTCATGGGCATATCCGACAAGGTGAAGTCCACCGACCCCGCCTCGGGCTACGACCCAGGCTCCTGGCTGCTCTTCAACAACGTCTTCCAGTCGCTGATGGCCTTCCCCAAGGGCGGCACCACCCCCGAGCCCGACGCCGCGCAGTCCTGCGCCTTCGAGGGCGGTGACAGCAAGGTGTACAAGTGCACCCTGCGCCCCGGCCTGAAGTTCAGCAACGGCAACAGCCTCACCGCGAAGGACGTCAAGTTCTCCTTCGAGCGCACCTTGAAGATCAACGACGCCAACGGCCCCGCCGTGATGCTGTCGTCGATCGACACCATCGAGGCGCCGGACGACAACAACGTCACCTTCCGCCTCAAGAACTCCGACGCCACCTTCCCGAGCAAGATCGCCTCGGGCGCCGGCGCCATCGTCGACCACCGCGAGTACCCGGCCGACAAGCTCCGTACGGACAACAAGGCGGTCGGCTCCGGCATCTACAAGCTGGACGCGTTCAGCGACAAGAGCGCCAGCTTCTCGGTCAACAAGTCCTACAGCGGCAAGGCCAAGGCCAAGAACACCGGCGTCACGCTCAAGTTCTTCAACGGCGACCAGGCCGCCCTCAAGACGGTCCTGGAGAGCGGCGACGTCGACTTCGCCTTCCGCGGTCTCGCCGCCAAGGACATCGCCGGCCTCGCCGCCGTCAGGACCGGCGACCAGAAGGTCGACGTCGTCCAGGGCACGGGCGCCGAGGTCGAGCACATGGTCTTCAACGTGAGCGACCCGGTCGTCGGCAAGCTCCCCGTACGCAAGGCCATCGCTTACCTCGTCGACCGCGAAGCGCTCGTCAAGGACGTGTACGCCGGCACCGCGACCCCCCTGTACTCCATCGTCCCCGCCGGCATCGCCGGACACACGACGCCGTTCTTCGACCGCTACGGCGGCAGCCCGCAGCCCGAGAAGGCCAGGGCCGTCCTCAAGGCCGCCGGCATCAACGGCAAGATCAAGCTGACCCTGTACTCCACGCCGTCCCGCTACGGCCCCTCCACCGACCACCAGTTCCAGGTCATCGCCAAGCAGCTCAATGACAGCGGCCTCTTCGAGGCCGACATGAAGTCCGTCGAGTTCGAGCAGTACGAGAAGGACATCGCGGACGGCAAGTACGGCGTGTACGTGAAGGGCTGGGTGCCGGACTACCCCGACGCCGACAACTTCACCCAGCCGTTCTTCGGCCCGGACAACGTGCTGCGCAACAACTACGACAACAAGGAGATCACCGGGACGATCATCCCGTCGACCTCCGCGAAGTCCGACCGCACCTCGGCGAACATGGACTACAACCGCCTGCAGGACATCGTCGCCGAGGAGGTCCCGATCCTCCCGCTGTGGCAGGGCAAGCAGTACGCCGTGACCCGCGAGAACGTGAACGGCCTGCAGTGGTCGCTGGACGCCTCCACGGTCTTCCGTTTCTGGGAGATCAGCAAGGGCTGAGCCACGCGCGACGGGCCGGCAACCGCTCCACGCGGCTGCCGGCCCGTCCCCGTGCCCGGCCCTAAGGGGTGGCGCCCGGACGCACCAGACCGCTCTCGTACGCGTACACCGCGGCCTGCACCCGGTCCCGCAGCCTCAGCTTCGTCAGCACATGCCCCACGTGCGTCTTCACCGTGGTCTCGCTCACGAACAGGTCCGCCGCGATCTCCGCGTTCGACAGCCCCCGGGCCACCAGCTTCAACACCTCGACCTCACGCTCCGTCAGCGTCCCCAACGAGTTCGGCCGGCTCTCCTCGCCGGACGGCAGGTGACCGGCGTACTTGTCCAGCAACCGGCGCGTGATGCTCGGCGCGAGCATCGCCTCACCCCCCGCGACCACCCGGATCGCCTGCACCAGCTCATTGGCGGGCGCGTCCTTGAGCAGGAAACCGCTCGCACCGGCCCGCAGCGCCTCCACCACGTACTCGTCCAGGTCGAAGGTGGTCAGCACCAGCACCTTCGCCGGCCCGTCCCGCCCCGGACCCGTGATCTGCCGAGTCGCCTCCACCCCGTCCATCCGCGGCATCCGGATGTCCATCAGCACCACGTCCGGCTGCAGCGCCCGCACCTGGTCCAGCGCCTGCAGACCGTCCCCGGCCTCACCGACCACCGCCAGGTCCCCTTCGGCCTCCAGGATCATCCGGAAACCGGTGCGCAGCAGTGGCTGGTCGTCGACCAGCAGGACGCGGATCGCCACGGAGGTCACCTCGTATTCGTCGGACGGCTTCGGCGGACGCCGCCCATTCTGCCCTGACCCGACGATCAGGAATCCGCCGGGAGCACCGCCCGCGGATCAGCCGGCGCCCGCTCACCGCCCACCCCGTCGCGCCCGGACCCCGACCCGGCCCCCACCGGACGCGGAACCACGACCAGGGGATAGGGCGGGGGAGTCCCCCCGAACTCCGGACACACCTCCTGGTGATCGCACCACCCGCACAGCTTCGTCGCCCGCGGCCGCCAGTCACCCGACTCCGTCGCCTCCCGGATCGCCTCCCACAGCGCGAGCAGCTTGCGCTCCACCCGCTCCAGGTCCGCGATCACCGGGTCGTACGTCAGCACGTCCCCGCTGCCGAGGTACACCAGCTGGAGCCGCCGGGGCACGACCCGCTTCAGCCGCCACACCACCAACGCGTAGAACTTCATCTGGAACAGGGCGCCCTCGGCGTACTCGGGCCGCGGCGCCTTGCCCGTCTTGTAGTCGACGATCCGCACCTCACCCGTCGGCGCCACGTCCACCCGGTCGATGATCCCGCGCAGCCGCAGCCCCGAATCCAGCTCCGTCTCGACGAAGAACTCCCGCTCCGCCGGCTCCAGCCGCGTCGGGTCCTCCAACGTGAACCACCGGTCCACCAGCGCCTCGGCCTCCTCCAGCCACCGCGCCAGCTCCACCCCTCCGTCCCCCTCCGGGAACAGCTCCACCAGCTCCGGCTTCGCCTCCAGCAACCGGTCCCACTGCCCCGGGATCAACGCCTTCGCCCGCGGCGCCGTCCGCTCCGCCGCGGGATGGTCGAAGAGCCGCTCCAGCACCGCGTGCACCAGCGTCCCCCGCGTCGCCGCCGCACTGGGCTTCTCCGGCAGCTTGTCGATCACCCGGAACCGGTACAGCAGCGGGCACCGCATGAAATCGCCCGCCCGCGAAGGCGAGAGCGAAGTGGGCGCCGCGGCACGCGCCACCGCGTCGGCATCTGCTGCGCCTGGCACGGCACCGGAACTCGTCGTCATGCGTAAAACCCTACGACCCGCCGCCGACAGCACACGCATACCATCGACTCCGAGCCCCCTCGCCCTGCATGATCGGAGCATCACAGCGCGCCACGGCGTGCCTGGAACCCCACCGGAACGGGCAGGGAACCCACAGAGAACCCCGACGGGGCGGACCCCGCCGGACAGCACCGAACGAAGGACAGCCGTGGCAGACACCGACGAAACCGGCGAGCGCGGAGGCCGGCGCTCCGGACCGGGCGGCGGCATCCTCATGGGCCGCCCCTTCGGCGTGCCCGTGTACGTCTCACCCAGCTGGTTCCTCGTCGCCGCCCTCATCACCTGGGTCTTCGGCGACCAGCTCGACCGCGTCCTGCCCGACCTCGGACCGGTCCGCTACCTCGTCTCCCTCTTCTTCGCCGTCGCCTTCTACGCCTCGGTCCTCGTCCACGAACTCGCGCACACCGTCGCCGCCCTCCGCTTCAAACTCCCCGTGCGCCGCATCCAGCTCCAGTTCTTCGGCGGCGTCTCCGAGATCGAGAAGGAATCCGAGACGCCCGGCCGCGAATTCGTCCTCGCCTTCGTCGGCCCGCTGCTCTCCCTCGCCCTCACCGGCGCCTTCTACCTCGGCATGAACGCCGTGGACCCCGCCACCGTCCCCGGCGTCCTCCTCGCCGGACTCATGATCTCCAACCTGCTCGTCGCCGCCTTCAACCTCCTCCCCGGCCTCCCGCTCGACGGCGGCCGCATGCTCCGCGCCGTCATTTGGGGCATCACCGGCAAGCCCATGGCCGGCACCATCGCCGCCGCCTGGATCGGCCGCGGCCTCGCCGTGGCCATCCTCCTGGGGCTCCCCCTGCTCACCCATACCGGCTTCCTCGGCAACCGCACCGAGGAGATCGGCGGCATGGACACCGTCATGGACGCCCTCCTGGCCGCCATCCTCGCCGCCATCATCTGGACCGGCGCCGGCAACAGCCTGCGCATGGCCCGACTGCGCGAGCACCTCCCCGAGCTCCGGGCCCGCACCCTGACCCGGCGCGCCATCCCCGTCGAGCACACCACCCCGCTCTCCGAAGCGCTGCGCCGCGCCAACGAAGCCGGCGCCCGCGCCCTCGTCGTCGTCGACGGCCTGGGCGACCCCACCGCCATCGTCCGCGAGACCGCCATCGCCTCCGTCCCCGAACACCGCCGGCCCTGGGTCGCCGTCAGCACCCTCGCCCAGGACCTCACCGCCGGCATGAAGGTTTCCGCGGAGCTCACCGGCGAAGAACTGCTCGACCACCTCCGCGCCACCCCCGCCACCGAGTACCTCGTCCTCGAACCCGGCGGCGAGATCTACGGCGTGCTCTCCACCCTGGACGTCGAGAAGGCCTTCGTGAAGGCCATGGCGCGGCCCCAGTCCTGAACCCAATACACTGGTCACATGTCCGAACCGACCGGTGCCGCCCGCCGACGCGGGCCCTTCGAGGTCGGGGACCAGGTTCAGCTCACCGACCCCAAGGGCCGCCACTACACGTTCACGCTCGAAGCCGGGAAGAATTTCCACACCCACAAGGGTTCCTTCCCGCACGACGAGCTGATCGGCGCCCCCGAGGGCAGCGTTGTCCGTACCACGGGCAACGTCGCATACCTCGCGCTGCGTCCCCTGCTCCCCGACTATGTCCTGTCCATGCCCCGCGGCGCCGCCGTGGTCTACCCCAAGGACGCCGGCCAGATCCTGGCCTTCGCCGACATCTTCCCCGGCGCCCGCGTCGTGGAAGCCGGCGTCGGCTCCGGCTCCCTGAGCAGCTTCCTGCTGCGCGCCATCGGCGACCAGGGCATGCTCCACAGCTACGAGCGGCGCGCGGACTTCGCCGAGATCGCCACCGCCAACGTCGAGCGGTACTTCGGCGGCCCGCACCCCGCGTGGCAGCTGACCGTCGGCGACCTCCAGGACAACCTGTCCGACACCGACGTCGACCGCGTCATCCTCGACATGCTCGCCCCCTGGGAGTGCCTGGAAGCCGTCTCCAAGGCCCTGGTCCCCGGCGGCATCCTCTGCTGCTACGTGGCCACCACCACCCAGCTCGCCCGCACCGTCGAATCCATCCGCGAGTTCGGCTGCTACGCCGAACCGCAGCCGTGGGAATCGATGATCCGCAACTGGCACGTCGAGGGCCTCGCCGTCCGCCCGGACCACCGGATGATCGGCCACACCGGCTTCCTCGTCACCGCCCGCCGCCTCGCGGACGGCGTCGAGCCCCCGCTGCGCCGCCGCCGCCCCTCCAAGGGCGCCTACGGCGAGGACTACGACGGCCCCGGCAGCGACCGGTCCGCCTGAGCGGCCCCACCCCAACACGACGGCGCCGCGGCGCAGTTCCCCCGACGATCAGGGAAC